>NZ_KV826394.1:282869-401741 GCF_001835905.1 Corynebacterium sp. HMSC034E11 | reverse complement strand
GGAGACCTCGAGCAGCGGCTCGTCGACCTCAACCGTGTCGCCGACTTCCTTCAGCCACGTAGTGATCGTGCCTTCGGTGACTGACTCGCCCAGCTCGGGCATCTCAACAGAGTGCGCCATGTTTAAAGTCTCCTCATTGAAACGTTGGAAGCTATACGGCACAAAGCGTACCTGCATCCACACACGTTCGTTGCCCAAGGGGTGACCTAATTGCTTAGACAGGCCCGTATGATGTGGGGCGTGTTCAACCTGTTCGGCAAAGGCAAGAAGTCCACGACGTTCAAACCGCCACGGGCACCGGGCGAGACAATCCGCCCCGACGACGCACAATACTTGCGCGATTGGGTCGCCGGCCGCACGTTCGTGGAAGGCTTTGTCGAGCCAGAAACCATGGTCAACGAGATGTCCGTTGTTCTTGTCGACGAGCACGGCAACTACACCCGACGCCGCATCGGCGGCCCCAAGGGCATCGACGCCGTCTCCAAAATGCTGGGCATCTTGCTTTACGACGTCGAAGAGACCGGTTATCCCGACCGCATGCGCAAGAAAATGGAGCAAGAACGCATTCTGCGCAAGCGTGAGGAACAAAAAGAACGCCGCGCCCGGTTCGAGCGCGGCGAAAACCCGTACAGCTAGACGGCTTCTGCGCCGTCCCGTGCCTGCTACGCTGCCCCCGCCCGACCCATTCTTCACCGAGGATGGTAACCGGAGGGTGGTAATCAGCCGAGTACGAACGAGCACCGCGGTCCAGGTACTCGGCTGATTACCATCTGGTGGTTACCGCCTAGGGCGGGAAAGTGAGGCCACAAACGGTAAAAACAGCGAAATGTACCGTGTACGGTGTGCCGTTTAGGTGGGGAGGCCTAGCAGGACTATGCAGCGGCATAGTCCTGTCGGCTCGAGAGCGGGGGACTATGCAGCGGCATAGTGGCCGTATTGCCTCAAACGCCTACTTCGCGGCCAGGCGGTTGAGCGCCTCGAGGATTGTGCGGACCGGGGCGCCGGTTGCGCGCTTGGGGGTGTAGCCCCAGGCGCCGCCGCCGTTCCAGGCCGGACCGGCGATGTCGATGTGAGCCCACTCGACGTTCTCCGGCACGAAGCGGGAGAGGTAGAGGCCGGCGAAGAGCATGCCGCCGGTGCGGGCGTTGTGGGTGTTGCGGATGTCAGCGATGGGGGACTTCAGCTCGTCTTCCTGCTCCTCGAGAAGCGGCATAGCCCAAGCCTGCTCACCGACGGCACGGCCTGTCTCGGCGATGAGGTCGCGCAGGTCGTCGGACCCCATCACGCCGGAGGTGCGGTTGCCCAGGGCGACCAGCTGTGCGCCGGTGAGGGTTGCGGTTTCGATGAGGTAATCGGGGTTGTCCTCGCAGGCGCGGGCGATGGCGTCGGCAAGGACGAGGCGGCCTTCGGCGTCGGTGTTGATGACCTCGCTGGTGATGCCGCCGTAGTGGGTGATCACGTCGCCCGGGCGGGTGGCGGTACCGGAGGGCATGTTCTCGGCGAGGGGCAGCCAGGCGTCGATACGCACTGGCAGCTCAAGGCGGGCGGCAGCGGCGATGACGCCGAGCTGTGCTGCGGAGCCGCCCATGTCGGAGATCATGTCCTCCATGCCGGAGCCCGGCTTCAGCGAGATGCCACCGGTGTCGAAGGTGATGCCCTTGCCCACAAGCGCGACCTTCTTCGTCGCCCCGGACGGCGCCCACGTCAGGTGGACCAGGCGCGGGGTGCGTGCGGAGCCGCGACCGACGGAGAGGATGCCGCCGAAGCCTTGGCTCTCAAGCGCCTTGTCGTCGAGCACCTCGATGTCCAGGCCGGCCGCCGAAGCAACCTCGCCCATGACAGCGGCGTAGGACTCGGGGTAGAGGAAGTTTGACGGGGTGTTGACAAGGTCGCGGGCCAGGTTGACCGACTCGGCGACGATGACGGCCTGCTCGAACGCCTTCTCGTCTGCGCCGACCACGGTGACTTCGGTGGTCTGGGGGAGTTCGGCGTCGGTGTTGTCGTCGTCAAGCGTGTTGGCGGTGGACTTCAGACCGTTGTAAACGTAGCCGCCGAGCAGGAGGCCCTCGACGACCGGCTGGACGCCGAACTCGGCGGAGATAGCTGCCTTTTCCACCCCATTGAGGGTGCGGGTGGCGGCGCCGACGGCGCGGCGCACGGCTTCGTCGTCAATGTCGTTCGCGTCGCCGAGGCCGTACGCGATGACCAGCGTGCCGTCGACGACAACGCGGGTGACCTCGTTAGCCGTACCCTTCGCGCCGACCGCAACGAGGGCTTCAAGCAGGCCCTTCGGGGCAAGTTGGGTGACAGGAAGTTCGACTCCGTCTTCGCCCTGTGCGACCGGAACCAGCAGCACAGCGCCCTCAGGGGCGGCAGAACCGGCAACCGCGCGCACCGTCGTACCGCGGGCAGGAAGTGTGACATCGAACGACATAAACAACACCTTTCTGACAATTGAACAGGATTGCCTCCCGAGGGTACATAGCCACGGAGTAACGTGGGCCACATGTCTAACCTCGAATTCGCAGTTACCCCGTCAGACCACCCCGCAACCGATGCTGAGCGTGAAAAGATCCTCGCTAACCCGGCGTTTGGCCAGGAGTTCACGGACCACATGGTCTCCATCGACTGGACCGAAGACAAAGGCTGGCACAACGCGCAGGTGCGCGCCTACGAGCCGATCTCGCTCGACCCGGCCGCCAACGTCTTCCACTACGGCCAGGCGATCTTCGAGGGCCTGAAGGCGTACCGCCACACCGATGGCCGCATCACCGCGTTCCGTCCGGAGCAAAACGCTGAGCGTATGCGCAGCTCCGCGCGTCGTATGGCAATGCCGGAACTGCCGGATGAGGACTTCTTGGAGGCCGTGCGCCAGTTGGTCACCATCGACCAGAAGTGGGTACCTGAAGCTGGCGGCGAGGCGTCGCTGTACCTGCGTCCATTCATGATCGGCACGGAGAAGACCCTGGGTGTGAAGCCGTCCTCGTCGTACTCCTTCTACATCATCGCCTCCCCGGCAGGCGCCTACTTCAAGGGTGGCGTCAAGCCGGTCAGCGTGTGGATCTCCGAAGACTACGTCCGTGCAGCACCGGGTGGCACCGGCGATGCGAAGTTCGCCGGCAACTACGCGGCGTCCCTGCTTGCGCAGCAGCAGGCTGCGGACAAGGGCTGCGACCAGGTTGTGTGGCTCGACGCGATCGAGCGCAAGTACATCGAGGAAATGGGCGGCATGAACCTCATGTTCGTCGAAGGCTCCGGCAAGGACGCGAAGATCATCACCCCGTCCCTGTCCGGTTCGCTCCTGCCGGGCATTACGCGTAAGTCGCTGCTGCAGGTCGCAGAAGACTTGGGTTACACCAGCGAGGAGCGCAAGATCACCGTCGAGCAGTGGCGTGCTGGTGCCGAGGACGGCACCATCTCCGAGACCATGGCGTGCGGCACCGCAGCTGTGATCACCCCGGTTGGCCGCGTGCTCAGCAACGAGGGCGAGTTCACGGTGAATAACAACGAGGCCGGCGAGATCACCCTGGCAATGCGCGAGCGTCTGCGCGGCATCCAGACCGGCGAGGTCGAGGACACGCACGGCTGGAACCTCACCCTCGTCGAGGGCTAGTCGCTTATCGACGATCCCCCGGCGAGCACCTCGCCAACCATCTCCGCCGCCAGATTTAATTGCGGCAACGCGGCCAGGGCCCCAGCGCCCTGGCCCGTTTTCATATCCAGGCTCTGCAGCGGTCGAAGCCCGAGCGCTTCGAAACAGCCTGCCTGCGCTGGCTCGTTCGCCTGCTGTGCTGCAAGCAGCCAATCCTTGGTACCGGGTGCGAGGCGTTCGGCGACGTATGCGGCGACGGCGGGGTAGACGCCGTCGATAAGCAACGGCGTGCGGCGCGCGGCGGCCTGGGCGATGAAGCCGACCAGGCAGGCGAAGTCCGGGCCGGTGAGTTCCGCGCAGACACGTTCGGTGTCGTCGCGGAACCCGCGCACGCGGAACATCGCGTCGCGAATAGCGGCGACCTTGATCTTCCAGACCTCATCGTTGATGCCGGAGCCACGCCCGATCGCCTTTGCGGGCTCAGTGCGCGTAAACGTGCCGTACACCGCCGCGGCGACGGTGGTGTTGCCAACGCCGATGTCTCCGGGGATCAGCAGGTCAGCACCGCCGTCGATTTCACTATCGGCGATCTCTGCACCCGCAGCCAACGCCGCATCCCACACGTCTTGCGACACGGCGGGTTCCACGTCGATGGCGCCGGTGGGGGTGTCCAGGTAGTCGTCGATAAGCCTGATGCTCGCTCCCGCAACCCGCGCCGTCGTGGAGGCAGGGCCGACACCGGCGCGCAGCTGCTCAACCTGAGCGGCGCCGGCATCCGATGTCCACGCCGACAAACCTCGCGTAGCAATGCCGTGATTGCCAGCGACGATCACGGCACGCGGGCGCAGAAACGGTGTGGGCACGTCACGGCCTTGTACGGAGGCAACCCACGCACCGATCGCCCCCAGCCTTCCAAGGGCAACGCCACTCGTGCCACCTGCCAACGCATCCGCCACCGCACGGGCATGCGCGCGTTTCGGCGGCTCAACCGGGGGAAACTGCATGGGCTATACCTTCGCGCCCAACGCCACCCGTGGCTTGGGGGAGCGCCAGTTACGCGGCTGAGTAGCGCGGGAGAACGCGTACATACCCAGGCTGAAACCAGTGTTCGCCTCTGGGAACTTTGCACGGACCGCACGGTTGGCGCGGATGCCGATGATGATGCCCTCGATGAAGATGGTGACGATAAACAGCAGGCTCACCAAAGTCAATGCCGCCGCGACGCGAGGCAGCCACGTGCCGATCAACATCACGATTAGCAGCACCAGCGCCATCGGCATGACGTAGTTGTTGAAGAAGCGCTGCGAGTCCACCCAGTCACGGATGAAGCGACGCTCCTCGCCCTTGTCGCGCTCCATGAGGTAGCGCTCGTCGCCCGAGTCGATCTTGGCCTGCATCTCGCGGTTGCGGGCCCGATTCTCCTCGCGCACCTCCTTCTTGTGCGCCTTCCACTCCTCTTTGGTCATGGACTTCTTCAGCTCTTTTTCCCGCTGACGAATCTGCGCCGGGGTGGCCGCATTCGGGTCGCGCACAACACCGCGCTTGATCTCTTGATCAAGTCGCTTCGGCGTCGGCTTGCCCTTCGGCGGGGTGTAGCCCTTCGGAAGCTTCTGCTCTGCGGCCTCTGGGGTGTCTGCCGCGGGCGCGTTGTCGGTCTGAGGCAGTTCGGCCTTGGTCGAACCAGCCTCAGCGGTCTGCTCGGATTTTTGCCAGGGTAGTTTCACGCCACCTAGGCTACAAGGCCACCGCGACATTCCTGTAACCAGTGGGAATAGACTGCGGGGGAGAACCGTTACACCGGCTATGAAGGGGCGCGCGTAGCATGGGCGCCACTCGAACGCGTAGCACGAAGGAGTACCCAATGACTGCACCTACTTCCGCAACTGGCGTGAACCTCACCGAGGCAGCGGCGGCGAAGGCAAAGGCCCTGCTTGACCAGGAGGGGCGCAACGACCTGTCCCTGCGTATCGCCGTTCAGCCTGGTGGCTGCGCTGGTCTGCGCTACCAGCTCTACTTCGACGACCGCGACCTGGACGGCGACAAGGCCGATGAGGTTGGCGGCGTGCGTCTTGTCGTGGACAAGATGAGCGTGCCGTACCTCATGGGCGCGACGATCGATTTCGCCGACACCATTGAGCAGCAGGGCTTTACCATCGACAACCCGAACGCAGGTTCCGCTTGCGCTTGTGGCGACAGCTTCAACTAAGCCACTGCTTATCGACGAATCTCCGTACCGGCCATCACGCCAGTACGGGGATTTTTCTGTGCTGTAGTGCCGCTACGAACAGTTGTGTTCGTCCCGGAGCCACTGCAGCGCCTGTTCCTGGCCACCTTGAACATCGGGTTCGATCGGGTCTTCCGCAAACGTTTCGCCGGTGCGGGCCTTATCCTTCGCGATGGTCAGCATTAGGCTGCTGCCGTCCGGGAAGTCGTAGACGGTGTTCGCCGAGGCGTATCCGGCGGTGGGGGTGCCGAAACTACGCGACTGATCCAGGCCGCGGAAGGCCAGCATGGTGGCTTCGCCGGACGAGGCGGTGAGGTCGTCGACAAGCACTGCGACTGGCACGCCGTCCCATTTGCCGCCGGAGGTTTCTACGGGGCTGCCGCCACCGCTGACAGCGTTGCCGCTTACCGTCACCGGCGACGAACCGCCTGCCGAGACGAACTCGAGCACCGTGCCGTCGGGCAGCACAGGGGACAGGCCGGCGACCATCGGGCCCATGTCGCCGCCGTCGTTGCCGCGCAGATCCACAACCACGCCACAGGCGCCGTTGTCGCGCGCTTGCACTAGGCCGGATGTCAGCGTGTCGGCGTAGGACTGGATATCGTCGTGGCGGCTGACGCCCGGCACCGTTGCCCACGCTACGTTCCCGTTGCGTTCGACGGCCGCACGTGTGGATTCCATCTCGGCGTATTCCTGCTCGACGTTCGGGTCGATAAGTTTCGAGTGCTTGCCGCCAGCAGCCTGGACCGCGTCGTTGAGCGCCGGACGGATCTCGTCGAGCGAATCCGCCTGTTTCGCGGCCTCGCGTGCCTTGTCACTAGCCTCGGCAAACTCGGGGGAGTCCGCGTAAATGCCCTGTTCTGCCAGGTCGAGCACCGTCGCGGCGTAACGCTTCGGCGTATCGGTACCCATGAACTTGGCGGTGCCGGTGAACATGGCAGTCATGGTCGGCCCGTACACATAGGCGGCGGCGCCGGCGGCGATCAACAGGACGCCGAACACCGCGGCGATGGTGGTGAGTACTTTCTTTGCAGTTGACATACACCACATTCAACCGGCGAACGGGCAGCCCGACAATACAGACGGCTGCCCAACTGGGGTAGTGCTGGCACTACCTACAGCTCGACCGGGTAATCCTTGTGCTCGATCTGGGGATCGATGCGGTTTTCCACGAAAATGCCGTGCCAGACCATGAACGCCAGCACCGTCCAGAGACGACGCGAGTGGTCGGACACACCATCGCGGTGCTCCTTGAGCATCTCCAGGACTTGGTCCTTGGCGAAAATGTCGTCGGTCTGCGACTCGCGGATCGTGTCTTGCGCCCAGCCGAAGAGTTCGTCGCCCGCCAGCCAGTGGCGCATCGGCACCGGGAAGCCCAACTTCTTGCGGTGCAGCACGTGCGGCGGGACGATCTGCTCCATCGCCTTGCGCAGCGCGTACTTCGTGGTGCCGTTGGCAATCTTCTGGTCGTACGGGATCGTCTGCGCGACCTCGAAGACTTCCTTGTCCAGGAATGGAACGCGCAGCTCCAGCGAGTTCGCCATGTTCATCTTGTCTGCCTTGACCAGAATGTCACCACGCATCCAGGTGAACAGGTCAAGGTTCTGCATACGTGCCACCGGATCCATCTCGGTCGACGTTGCATAAATCGGTGCGGTGACCTCGCGGTGGTCCCACTCGCGCTTCGCCCACGGTAGGACGCGCTGGAGCTGCTCAAAGTTAAACGAGCGCGCATTGCCGTAGTAACGGTCTTCCATCGGGGTAGTGCCGCGCTCAAGCAGGCTCTTGCCCTTCATGCCCTCCGGAAGTAGGCGGCTGAGGCGGTTCAACCCCTTGTTCAGCGCGCTCGGCAGTTTCTCAAACGGTGCCAGCGACAGCGGTTCCTTATAGATGGTGTACCCACCGAAAAGCTCATCCGCGCCCTCACCGGACAGCACAACCTTGACGTGCTTGCGTGCCTCCTGCGCGACGAAAAACAGCGGCACCAGTGAAGGGTCAGCCACCGGATCGTCGAGGTACCACATGATCTTCGGAATCGCGTCGGCGTACTCCTCCGGGGAGACAATCTTCACGATGTGCTCCACACCAATCGCCGCAGCAGACTCTGCAGCGACGTCCACCTCGGAATAGCCCTCCCGCTCAAAACCAGTGGTGAAGGTCAACAGGTTCGGATTGTGACGCTTCGCCAGCGCCGCGATCGCCGTGGAGTCGATTCCGCCAGACAAGAAGGAACCAACCGTCACGTCAGCGCGCATATGCTTTTCGACGGAATCCTCCAACGCCCGGGCAATCCTGTCGTACAGGTCCTGCTCCTTGCCCTTTGGCACAGGCTGGGAATTGAAGTGTGGCTTGAAGTAGCGGTCCGAGTGGACCTCGCCACCAGGCTTGATAGTCACGGTGCAGCCCGACTCCACGCGACGGATCTCGCGGTGCAGGCTCTCCGGCTCCGGGACGTATTGCAGGTCCACGTAGTGCTCGATCGCACGACGATCAAGGTCGAGGCCTAGACCCAACTCGTCTGCCATCTCCAGGATCGACTTCTTCTCGGAGGCGAAAACGGTGCCCTTGTCGGTCGTCGCATAGAACAACGGCTTGATGCCGAACTGATCGCGCGCTGCAAACATCGTCTTGGTCTCGGTGTCCCAGATGACAAAGGCGAACATGCCGCGCAGATGCTCAACGACGTTGGCGCCCCAGTGGTGGTAGCCCACCACGATCGGCTCACCGTCACCTGCGGTGTTGAAGGTGTATCCGGCCTTGGTGAGTTCCTCGCGCAGCTCCACATAGTTGTAGATCTCGCCGTTAAACGTCAGGGCGTAACGTTCGGGGTTTTCTGCCGGCCCCCAGCGCAGTGGCTGGTGGGAGTGCTCGATGTCGATGATCGCCAGGCGGTTAAAGCCGAAAACAGCGTCATCGTCGTTCCATGTTCCCGCAGCGTCAGGGCCGCGGTGATACATGCAGGAAAGCGAGCGACCGACCGCGTCGGTAAACACTGGGGCATCGCCGCGGGCAGTCAACAGTGCAACAAGACCGCACATCGTTGTGAAACCTCTCCTATATATAAGGTGCGCCGCCTCGAACCGTGCGGCACCGTCATGACGCATTCCACAATAGGGTTTTCAACGGCGAACTCGTGAACCGAACGCGTCGCGGAGTGTCCACCTTTTGCGGTGCCCCATAAGGGGGCCAACTAATGGTTGAGGGGTCAAAGCGAAGATTTCGACTGATCTTCGCAACGCCTTGCTTATGAACTTAATGCCCAGCACTGCGGGTTAATTTGCGGGGGAGAGGTGGTTTTGTTCGGAGGGGCGATCGTCGAAAAGCGTGAGGCTCGACAAGATTCCGTAGCGACGATCTGTTTGAACTATTCTGGCTCCGTAGGAATGTTCTGCCATCGGCATGTGCATTCGATGGTTCTAGTGTGGACAGGAAGGCAAACACACGTGGAAAAGGAAGTTAAGCGCGGATTCGCCAAGAAGGCTGCCGTCGCCGGTTCGCTGCTCCTCGGAAG
Organism: Corynebacterium sp. HMSC034E11; assembly: GCF_001835905.1. Lineage (NCBI taxonomy): Bacteria > Bacillati > Actinomycetota > Actinomycetes > Mycobacteriales > Corynebacteriaceae > Corynebacterium > Corynebacterium sp. HMSC034E11. Next base: position 392,414 of record NZ_KV826394.1, on the reverse strand, counting down.
CTTTGCGCTGACGGGCTGTGATGTAGCTCCGCCGGAGTCAGTCGCGCGCATCCTCGACATGGGCTGGCCGGACCCGGTCACCCCTGAAGGTACCCAGATGTACAACTTCTGGGTTTGGGTCTGGGTAGCAGCCTGGACAATCGGCATCATTATGTGGGGTCTTTTCCTCTGGTCCATCGTTCGGTGGAACCACAAGGCCCGCGAAAAGCAGGGTGCCGGCGAGTTCCCGAAGCAGCTGCAGTACAACGTGCCGCTCGAGCTCGGTCTGACGATCCTCCCGATCGTCATCGTTATGGTCCTGTTCTTCTTCACGGTTCAGGCACAGACCCGCACGACCGCCCTGGATAAGGATCCGAAGGTTACCGTTGACGTCACCGGCTACCAGTGGAACTGGAAGTTCGGCTACGCAGAGGTCGCAGGCGATCTGACTGCAGACGGTCGCGACTACGACGGTCTTGACGCTGAGCGCCAGGCTCTTGCAGAGGCGACGAAGTACGACGACGAGGACATGCACAACGCGAACCCGATCCACGGCACCTCGATGGGCGACCTGTCCTACCTCAACTTCAACGAGATCGAGACCGTTGGCTCCACCGAGGAAGTTCCGGTCCTGGTTCTGCCGACCGACACCCCGATTGCATTCCGTCTCGCGTCCGGTGACGTGAACCACGCATTCTGGGTTCCGGAGTTCCTCTTCAAGCGCGACGTCTACGCGCACCCGGAGTCGAACCAGCAGCAGCGTGAGTTCCAGATTGAGCGCATCGACAAGGAAGGTGCATTCGTCGGCCGCTGTGCTGAGATGTGCGGTACCTACCACGCAATGATGAACTTCGAGATCCGTGCAGTCACGCCCGAGAAGTTCCAGCAGTACATCGAATTCCGTCGCCAGAACCCGGAGGCACCGAACTCCGAGGCACTGCGCTCCATCGGTGAAGCACCGTACGCAACCAGCACCCGTCCGTTTGTGTCCGAGCGCGAGGGTTCTCGTGACGGCGTCAACACTGTCGATCCGAACGCGACCGTTTAAGAAAGAGAGAACGTAGCCATGGGAACCGGTTCAAAAGTTTTCTACGCCATTGGCACATTTCTTGCCCTGATGGCAGTGTTCTACATCCTCGCAACGGCGTGGATCGGCGAAGATGCATACCTCTTCGGTGTTGAGTGGATCGGCGCAGTGGGCCTCGTGCTTGCTACCGCACTCTGCTTCATGCTCGGCGGTTACCTCCACATTGCGGAGTCCCGCTCTGACGTCCTCCCGGAAGACTGGGAAGAGGCAGAGATTGAAGACGGCGCTGGCGTGCTGGGCTTCTTCTCGCCGGGCTCGATCTGGCCGTTTACGATGTCTGCATCGATTCTGTTCCTCGGCCTCGGCATTGCCTTCTGGCAGTTCTGGCTGATCGCCTTTGGTGCGGTCATGCTGATCTGGGCTACCGCCCAGCTGAACCTGCAGTACGGCATTCCGCGCGAGAAGCACTAACGCAGAAAGAGTGGGTCGCGGCCTTCCCGGCCCACGATAGTGCCCCTTCCGAGTTATCGGAAGGGGCACTTTTGTTGTTAAAGAGATATCAATCAATCGAAAGTTTAGGCACGAAGCGGGGGTGTGCCACAATGTGATGTCGGGCACACTTGGGAACTTTCTGGAACCCCAGCGCGACTCCTATTTGCTCGAGTAATTGGAGGAACTATCTTGTGGGGGAGCCGGCGACTTTGGGTGGCGGGGCAATGACCTGCGTTGATGTGCGTCGGATAGACGCTATAAAAAGTTCCCGAAATTCTAAAAATTATTTTTGCAACCAAAATGTTTTTAAATGCTGCTGGTTGGGCCCTGTCTCACAGGGAAATCGTGGGGGTGAATGAGATGAATATCAGGAAGAAATAGGGGATAATCGCATGCGTGACGACCGCAACTACTAACCCAAATATGGCGACTCCGCAGAATCGTCTTCCGGCGCTGAACCGGCCGAACATGGTCAGCGTTGGCACGATCGCGTTCCTCGCCCAAGAGCTCATGTTCTTTGCCGGCTTGTTCGCGATGTACTTCACATCGCGTGCAAACGGCCTCGCCGCAGGTGACTGGAGCAACCAGACGGACCACCTCAACGTCCTTTTCGGCGGAATCATTACCGTCGTGCTGATTGGTTCCTCTTTCACCTCTCAGTTCGGCGTGTTCGCTGCAGAACGAGGTGACGTATACGGCTTGCGCAAGTGGTTCACCGTAACCGTTGTGCTTGGCGTCATCTTCCTCGGTCTGGTGGCATTCGAATGGACCGAGATGGTCATGCACGGCGTGACCCCGCAGTCCAGCGTTTATGGATCGGTGTTCTACATCATCACCGGTTTCCACATGGCGCACGTGACTGCAGGCATCATCGCGTTCATCGTTGTGCTGATGCGAGTAGCCAAGTCGAAGTTCACCCCGGCACAGGCAACTGCTGCCATGGTGGTTTCGTACTACTGGCACTTCGTCGACGCCATTTGGATCGGCGTGTTCATCACCCTGTACCTCGTCCAGTAGCCGTGCCCTGGGTATAACCCGGGCTGCAGACGTGTTCTGAAAACTCGTTAATAAGGAACAAAATGGAAAACTCACCCAACAAGAAGCGTCGCGCACGCAAGGCGCAGCGCACCTTCGCAGGTGCTGCTGCGTTGACGCTGGGCTTGTCCGGCGCGGGTCTTCTCGCATCGGCGTTGGCCCCTAATGCACAGGTGGCCACCGCCCAGCGTGACGACCAGGCCCTTATCCAGGAGGGTAAGGAAATCTACGACGTCGCTTGCATCACCTGCCACGGTGCGAACCTGCAGGGCGTTGCCGACCGTGGTCCGTCTCTGATCGGTACCGGCGAAGGCGCCGTGTACTTCCAGGTCAACTCTGGCCGTATGCCGATGATGTCGAACGACGCGCAGGCTGAGCGTAAGAAGCCGCGCTACACGGAGAACCAGGCTCTCGCCTTGGCTGCATATGTCGCAGCCAACGGTGGTGGCCCGGAGCTCGTGTACAACCCGGACGGCACCCTGGCTAAGGAAGAGCTGCGCGGCAAGAACTACGACGGCAAGGTTCAGGAAGCAGACGTCGCACGTGGCGGCGAACTCTTCCGTTTGAACTGCGCCTCCTGCCACAACTTCACCGGTCGTGGTGGCGCATTGTCTTCTGGTAAGTACGCCCCGGTGCTCGACCCTGCGAACGAGCAGGAGATCTACCAGGCGATGCTCACTGGTCCGCAGAACATGCCGAAGTTCTCTGACCGTCAGCTCAGCGCTGATGAGAAGAAGGACATCATTGCCTTCATTAAGTCGACCAAGGAGACCCCGTCCCCGGGTGGCTGGTCCCTCGGTGGCCTCGGCCCGGTTTCTGAAGGTATTGCGATGTGGATGATCGGCATCTCGCTGGTCGCCGCTGGTGCTATGTGGATTGGATCCCGCTCATGAGTGATGTGAAGAAGAATTACACGAAGGAAGAGCTTGACCGCATGAGCAATGCGGAGCTCGCTGCTCTCGGCACGGAGCTTGACGACGTAACGGTTGCTTACCGTAAGGAGCGCTTCCCGGTCGAGGGTGACCCTCGCGAGAAGTCCTCTGAGCGTGGCATCAAGATTTGGTTGGCCATCTCGGTTCTCGCCGCGATTGCTTTCCTCGGTGTTTACCTGTTCTGGCCGTGGGAGCCGAAGTTCCACGGCGACGAAGGTCTCTGGATCTACACCTTCTACACGCCACTGCTTGGTCTGACTGCAGGCCTGGCCTTTCTCGGCCTGGGTGTTGCAATCATCCAGTACGTGAAGAAGTTCGTCCCTGAAGAGATCGCTGTACAGCGTCGCCACGACGGCCCGTCCAGCGAGCTGGATCGTCGCACTACGACCGCACTGCTGAACGATGCTTGGGAGACCTCGACGCTTGGTCGTCGCAAGGCGCTCAAGGGTCTGCTCGGCACCGCTGGTGTCCTCGCCGGTCTGATGGTCATCGCTCCGCTTGGCGGCATGATCAAGAACCCGTGGAAGGTCCGCCACGAGCTGAACTACTTCGGCGACGGCACCCTGTGGACCCACGGCTGGACCGTCCAGGATCAAGGCGTGAAGGTTTACCTCGGCCGCGACACCGGTGCGATTGCAGAACTTCACAAGGGTGAGGTCGGCTCGCACTACACCACCGCCGGCGTGTCTCGCCTGGTGCGTATGCGTCCGGAGGACCTTGCCGCCGCTGCGATGGAGACCGTGTTCCCGCTCTACCCAGAGGACGTCAATGACGGCAAGGAATACGACCCGAAGCGCGATGTGTATGAGAACCACATGCACTCCATCCATGGTCCGCGCAACGCTGTCATGCTGATCCGTCTGCGTTCTGAGGACGCGAAGCGCGTTATCGAACGTGAGGGTCAGGAAGACTTCCACTACGGCGATTACTACGCCTACTCCAAGATTTGCACGCACATTGGTTGCCCGACCTCGCTGTACGAGGCTCAGACCAACCGCATCCTGTGCCCGTGCCACCAGTCGCAGTTCGATGCGTTGCAGCACGGTAAGCCGATCTTCGGTCCCGCCGCTCGTGCACTGCCGCAGCTTCCTGTGACGGTTGACGAAGACGGTTACCTCATCGCCAACGGGAACTTCATTGAGCCCGTCGGCCCGGCATTCTGGGAGCGTCAGTCCTAATGAGTACGAAACTTCAGCAAGCCGCAAACAATGCGGATTCCCGCTTTACCGTTGCGGGCGTCCTGCGCCCGCAGCTCAACAAGGTCTTCCCGACGCACTGGTCCTTCATGCTCGGCGAGATGGCGCTCTACAGCTTCATCATCCTGCTGCTGACCGGTATCTACCTGGCCTTGTTCTTCGACCCGTCGATCACCAAGGTGATCTACGACGGTGCATACCTGCCGCTCAACGGCGTCGAAATGTCCCGTGCATACGCAACCGCGCTTGACATTTCCTTTGACGTCCGCGGTGGCCTGTTTGTTCGTCAGATGCACCACTGGGCTGCACTGATGTTCATGATGGCCATGTTCGCCCACATGATGCGTGTCTTCTTCACCGGTGCGTTCCGTCGCCCGCGTGAGGCAAACTGGCTCATCGGTGTAACCCTTGTCCTCCTCGGCATGATTGAGGGCTTCATGGGCTACTCCCTGCCGGACGATCTGCTCTCCGGTGTTGGTCTGCGCATTATGTCCGCGATCATCCTGGGCCTGCCGATCATCGGCACCTGGATGCACTGGGCTATCTTCGGCGGCGACTTCCCGTCCGATCTGATGCTGGACCGCTTCTACATCCTGCACGTGCTGATCCTGCCGGGCATCATCCTGGCGCTGATCGCAGCTCACCTGCTGCTCGTGTGGTTCCAGAAGCACACCCAGTTCCCGGGACCGGGTCGCACCGAGAACAACGTTGTTGGTGTCCGCATCATGCCGGTGTTTGCAACGCACGCAATCGGCTACATGATGATCGTGTTCGCAGTGCTGGCTGCAATGGCTGGTCTGACCACCATCAACGGTATTTGGAACATCGGCCCGTACAACCCGTCGCAGGTGTCTGCTGGTTCGCAGCCTGACGTCTACATGCTGTGGACTGATGGTGCCGCCCGTGTCATGCCGGCTTGGGAGCTCTACATCGGTAGCTACACCATCCCGGGTGCATTCTGGGTCGCACTGCTCTGTGGTCTGATGGTTGCGCTGCTCATCGCCTACCCCTTTATCGAGAAGAAGGTCACCGGCGACGACGCACACCACAACTTGCTGCAGCGTCCGCGTGACGTTCCGGTACGTACCGGCATCGGCGTGATGGGTCTGACCTTCTTCCTGCTGATGACCATCTCCGGTGGTAACGACCACGTTGCTCACTTCTTCCAGATCTCGCTGAACGCGATGACCTGGGTGGGACGTATCGGCATCATTGTTCTGCCGCCGCTGGCATTCTTCATCACCTACCGTCTGTGCATCGGCCTGCAGCGCTCCGACCGCGCTGTGCTGGAGCACGGTATCGAGACCGGCATCATCAAGCGTTTGCCGAACGGTGCCTTCATCGAGATCCACCAGCCGCTTGGCCCAGTGGATGAGAATGGTCACCCGGTTCCGCTCGAGTACGCAGGTGCTCGTGTGCCGAAGCAGATGAACCAGCTTGGCTTCGCTGACTCTGAGACCATCGGTAAGTTCTCGCCCGCCGAGATCGGCGTGTCTGAGCGTGTACGCGATGCAGAGAAGCAGAAGCACGAGGAGGCTGTCGAGACGCTGCGTGCTCTCGAGGCCAACAAGGATCGCGACGACCGCGACGTATCGCCTCGCTAGCATGTAAGTAGTTGCGTGAATCGTCCCGCACCACACTGTGGTGCGGGGCGATTTTCTTTGTAACAATGAGGTTAACAAGCAAGTGTGAGTAAGATCACACAATCCGTTTTAATTGGGTTGTCTTTAACTTTGCGGAGATCAACTTGCTTCTTGGTTCGGCGGATAAATGCGCAGCGTATGGCCGTGTTTTGAGGTTGTTGGACCGTTCTTAGTTTTCATTTAGAAACGCAGACTTCGACGCTGTTTCGCATCAAATCTTTTGATAACGGAACTGTAACGGCGTGTTGGCTGGACACTCTTGTTGCCGTTTCGTAACCTGTTCGAGACATTGCGACAACAGCCGTTGGAAGCATGGATCGAAAACAACATATGAGCCGTAACTCTGAAGTGGAGATCGGAAAAGCCGATCGAAGCCGAAGGGGACCGGGGAACCAGAGTGGAGCACCTGCTCCCGTGGGGCGTAGGTCGTTCGGACCGAGGGTCATTTCTCAACACCCCGCCCGACAGCTAACCCGGTTGGCGAAGAGAAGATATGGAGAAAATCTAAAGTGGCAAAGCACCGTCGCCAGACCAACACCGCAGCCCGCGCAGCAGCGGCCACCACCGCTCTCGCAGCAGGCGCTGCGCTCATCGCGCCGGCCGCCGCCTCCGCAGCAGAGGTCCGCGTCCCCAACTCGCCGATCGCAGTACAGGTCCCGGGTATTGAGACCATTCCAGGCGTAGCGGCAATCCCGGGCATTGACGCCTGGATCCCGTCGCTGAAGGGCGCAGCCGCTACGGGCGACGCTCAGGCTGCTATCGCTCGCGTGAAGGCTCTGCCGGGCGTGAACAACGTTCCGGGCTTCAGCGCCTTCATCGCGAACGTCGAGAAGCAGGTTCTGCCGGCACAGGCCGCAACCAACTACTCGGCACCGGCCGCTGCGCCGCAGCCGGCTCCGGCCCCGCAGCCGTCCTTCGCTGAGCGCGTTGTGTCCATCGCACAGTCCAAGGTTGGTTCCCCGTACGTTTACGGTGCAGCTGGCCCGAACGCATTCGACTGCTCCGGCTTCACCTCCTGGGTTTACGCTCAGGCTGGCAAGTCCATCCCGCGTACCTCCCAGGCTCAGGCTGCTGCTGGCCAGCAGGTTGCGCTGAGCAACATCCAGCCGGGTGACATCGTTGTTTACTACGGTGGTGCATCCCACGTTGGCATCTACGTTGGCAACGGCCAGATCATCGATGCGCTGAACTCCGGTATCCCGGTGGGCTACCGCGATCTGCACCTCATGCCGATCCACTCTGTGGTTCGCTTCTAACGGCACGTTTTCAAGCCCCGACTCTGTGTTTGGAGTTGGGGCTTTCGTGCGTTTTGGGGACCTTGACACCTCGTGCGTCACACCAGTGCTCTTGATTCACAATATGCTGTGTGGCCATGTTTTTTGCTTGGACGGTGGGACCGATGTCGCTATAGTTTTTGTGTTCTCACAAGTATTGCGAAAAGGTTTTGGTCGTGGGTAAGCACTCTTTTCAGTCTCGTCGTCCTTCTGCTCAGAAGACCGCAGTGTCCGCGCTCGTCGGCGTCATCCTCGCCGGCGGCGTAGCGGCCCCTGTGAAGGCCGATGATGTCGATGCTCTCATCGATGAGATGGAGCAGATCTCCCACGACGCCACTGCGAAGTCGGAAGAAATTAAGGGACTCGAAGAGAAAATCGCCGATTCAGAGCGCAAGGTTGAGGAAGCCAATGGCCGCGCTGCAGAGGCGAAACAAGAACTTGCCGCTATTCAGGAGGTAAGTAACGAGCATCGCAGGAATGTCGGTGACATTGCGCAGTCCCGTTACCGTATCCCGAAATCTGAAGCGATCCTGACCACCCTGGATTCGGGCAACCCGCAAGAGGCGATCGACCGTTCCGCTTATTTGGCGGCGCTCACTCGCAAGTCTCAGCGTGCGTTGACCGAGTTGGAGGATGCCAACCGGGTGGCGGCAGAGAAGTCCAACTCGGCCAATATTGCGGTGGCAGAGGCACGCCATGCGCGCAATGAGCTGGAGATCCAGCGAAAGAAGCTGGAACGTGAACGTGAAGAGCTGGATGACAAGGTTCGTGACATCGAACACCGCGTAGACAACTTGAGCGAGGCCGATCGCCTGCGCTGGATCAATAAGGACAACCCGATTAGCGGCGCTTCGCTTCCGGGCGTGGACTCCGGAATCGTTGGTGCGGCGTTGGCTCAGGTGGGTAAGCCATATGGCTGGGGCTCTGCTGGACCGGATGCGTTCGATTGCTCTGGTCTGATGGTGTGGGCGTATGAGCAGAACGGCATTAGCATTCCGCGTACCTCCCAAGCGCAGCTTGCGGGTGGCACACCGGTGTCGCTGGATGCGTTGCAGCCGGGTGACATCATTGGTTACTACCCGGGTGTGACTCACGTGGGTATGTACATCGGTAACGGCATGGTCGTTCACTCGTCTGACTACGGCATTCCGATCCAGGTAGTGCCGGCGAACTCCATGCCGATTCAGGGGGCTGTGCGCTACTAGCGCGATTATGACCACGTTGTTGGTAACGAATGATTTCCCGCCCACTGTCGGCGGGATTCAGTCGTACTTACGGGATTACGTCGACGAGCTCGTCAAGCGCGAAGGCCCGGAATCAATCGTGGTGCTCGCATCCGTCCAGGAAGCAGATGCTGCGCGCGAGTGGGACGCCGAACAAAGTTTTACGGTGATTCGTTGGCCGCGCAACATCATGTTGCCTACCCCGGGGCTTGCTCGGGAGATGGCTCGAATTATCAGAACGCACAGCATCGACACTGTGTGGTTCGGTGCGGCTGCACCGTTGGCAATTCTCGGAGCCCAGGCGAAACGTGCTGGAGCAAAACGTGTGGTGGCCACCACCCACGGCCACGAGGTGGGCTGGGCGATGATTCCTGTGGCCCGTCAGGTGTTGCGCCGGATTGGTCGTAGCGCGGATGTGGTGACGTACATTTCGCGGTTCACGATAGAGCGCTTGCAGGCGGTGTTCGGCGATGACGTCGACTATGTTGCGCTGCCGTCGGGGGTGGACACGGATTTCTTCGCGCCAGCGAGCGCGCACAAGCGGGATGAAACGCGGCGCTGGCTCGGCGTGGGTGATGCGCCACTTGTGGTGTGTTCGTCGCGGTTGGTCCCGCGCAAGGGACAGGATGTGTTGATCCGTGCGTTGCCGGAGATTCGTCGATACGCGCCGAATGCGAGATTGGTGATTGTGGGGGAGGGGCCGTACGAGCAGCGGCTGCGCAAGCTCGCCGCGTCTTCGCCGGGCGTGGAATTCACGGGCCGGGTGTCGCGCGAGCGGTTGCGCGACATTGTGGCTGCCGCCGATGTGTTTGCGATGCCCGCGCGGACGCGGTGGGGTGGTCTTGATGTGGAAGGTCTGGGGATTGTGTATCTCGAGGCGCAGGCGTGTGGGGTTGCGGTGGTCGCTGGCGATTCCGGTGGTGCGCCGGAGACGGTGGTGCCGGAAAGTGGTGTCGTCGTCAATGGTCGCGATGTGAATGAGGTCGCGCGGTCCATTGGGCAATTGCTTTGCGACGACCACCGCACCGCCATGGGCACCGCCGGGCGCAAGCATGTGCAACGGGAGTTTTCGTGGGGCACTCTGGGGGAGCGCCTGCGCGACGTGTTGGCGGGTTAGGGCTGACCGCTGTCAGGGGCATAAACTGTCCGGCTATGACTTCACAACGAGGAGACCAGGCGCTGACAGTCGGCTTTGACATTGGCGGGACGAACGCTCGTGCATCTGTGGTCGCGCCGGATGGGTCGATCCTCGACACGGTGAGTACGCGGACCCCGCAGGACGCTGACGGGCTGACCCGCACGATCGTGCAGATGGTCGAGCAGCTCCAGGACAAACACGAGATCGGGGCAGTTGGCGCTGCCGTTGCGGGCTTCCTCGACCCGGAGTGTGAAATCGTGCGTTTTGCGCCCCATTTGCCGTGGCGTGATGATCAGCCGGTGCGCAAAGATTTGGAGAATGCGCTGGGGCTGCCGGTCCGGCTCGAGCACGATGCGAATGCGGCAGCCTGGGGTGAGTATCGGTTCGGTGCCGCTCGTGACGCAGAGACGTGGGTGTTTTTCGCCGTCGGCACAGGGATCGGCGCAACGCTGATGCACCGTGGCGAGATTTACCGTGGTGCGTTCGGCACCGCGCCTGAGTTTGGCCACATCACGGTGGTGTCGGGAGGTCGGGTGTGCTCGTGTGGCAAGCAGGGCTGTCTTGAGCGATACGCTTCTGGCACCTCGCTGGTCGATTGTGCGATCGAGATTGCCAGCAGGGGAGGGTATCGAGGTTCCGATTTGTACCGGGAGGTCGTCGAAAAGCGAGCAAGCGGGCACGACATTATGGCCGCAGCACGCGCAGGCGATGGGCTGGGTGTGGCGGCTCTGGAGAGTTTCTCCATCTGGCTGGGACGAGGCCTGGCAATGGTGTCCGACATTTTGGATCCATCGCTGATCGTCCTCGGCGGTGGTGTGAGCGAAGACGCTGATCTTTTCCTTGACGCTGCCAAAGCGTCCATGGCGTCGAACATCGTCGGCGCTGGATACCGTCCGCTGCCGGAGATCCTCTGTGCTGAGCTCGGAGCGAAGGCGGGTATGATTGGCGTTGCTGATTTGGCCCGCCAGCTGCGATAAAAAGGGGAGAAACAATGGCAAACAAGTGGTATTCCCTGTTCAAGGCTATTTTCGGGCCGCCGCTGTTGGTGTGGAACCGCCCGCGCATTTACGGTGTGGAGAACATCCCGGACGAAGGTCCGGCCCTGTTGGTTTCTAACCATCAGGCTGTGCTGGATTCCTTTTACTTGCCGTTGATGGTTCGCCGACAGCTGAAGTTCCCGGCCAAAATGGAGTACTTCACTGGCACGGGGCTCAGTGGACGTTTGCAGCGGTTTTTCTTCACCGCCGTGGGTCAAGTTCCCATTGACCGAAGCTCCGACACCGCCGGGGACGTCTTGCTGGAAACGGTGAAGAAGATTTTCGACGACGGCGAGCTCTTCGGCATTTATGCCGAGGGAACCCGTTCGCCGGATGGGCGTGTGTACAAGGGGCGCACTGGCATGGCGCGCATTGCTATGCCAACCGGCGTGCCTGTGATTTTGGTCGGCATGATTGGATCTGGTCGCGCGAACCCGATCGGCACCAAGCTCATCCGGCCGGTCAAGGTGCAGATCAAGATTTCGGAGCCGATTGATCCGCGAGCTTGGGCGGTTGAAAATGGCTACGACCCTGACTCGCGCGAGGCCGTGCGTCCCTTTACGGACTACTGCATGCATCGCATTGCAGAGATGATCGGTGAGGAATACGTGGATGTCTACGCGACGGATGTGAAGAAGTCCCTCGAGCAGACGGGGAAGTACCCCGAAGGTGCTGAACCGAAAACTGGGCCGAAAGGTGTGCAGTAATGAATAAACCACTTGTTACCCGAATCGCGTTGGTATGCGTCGTTGTTGTGATGTTCCTGATTGCGTCTGAGCAGGGCTGGTACCCGAAACTGTCGGGCCCGCTTGCTGTCGTTGCGGTGGCTGCAGTGATGTTTTGGCCGAGGCGTGTTGAGGGTGAGAAGGGCCCTTCGCGGCGCGAGGTGTTGGGGGATATTCGATCGGAGCAACGGAAGTAGTTCGACGCAGTGAGATTCTTCTACGACACCGAATTCATTGAGGACGGCGAGACGATCGAGCTGGTGTCCATCGGCATTGTTGCTGAGGATGGCCGCGAATACTATGCGGTGTCCGATGAGTTCGACCCAGCACGCGCCAACGCTTGGGTCAAAGCGCACGTGTTGTCGAAGCTCCCTCCGAAGAACCAACCAGTGTGGAAGTCGCTGGAGCGCATCCGTAACGAGGTCTATGAGTTTCTCACCTCGGGTGACACCAGGCCAGAACTGTGGGCTTGGGTTGGCGCCTATGACCACGTGGTGCTCGCGCAACTATGGGGTGACATGTCCGGTCTGCCGCGTTTGCTGCCGCGCTACACCTGCGAGCTGAAGCAGTATTGGCAGATGGCAGGCAAGCCGCGTCTGCCACGGGTGCCGGAGGGCAACCACGATGCTCTCGTTGATGCGCGCCATAATCTGCGGAAGTTTCGTGTATGTGCGGAGCATTTGCCGTTGAACCGCGACGGCGCCGTATCCAAAATGTGAGACGATAAAACCGCCTTGTGAGAAGTTGCAGGCTGTACCGCCTGTACTGGGGCAGTAATCCGTGCTAAATATAGAACGGTGAGCTGGACTATTGATATCCCCAAAGAGGTACTGCCCGATCTGCCGCCGCTGCCGGGAGATTTAAACGCGCAGTTTGAAGATGTTATTTCCCGCGATGCGAAGCAGCAGCCGTCGTGGGACCCTGCCCAGGCTGAGTATGTTCGCAAGATTTTGGAGTCCGTCCCGCCGGTCGTGCTCGCGCCCGAGGTTGAGGGGCTCAAGTCGCATCTAGCGGACGTCGCCAACGGCAAGGCGTTCATGCTGCAGGGTGGCGATTGTGCTGAGACGTTCGAGTCCAACACCGAGCCACACATCCGTGCCAACGTGCAGACCCTGCTGCAGATGGCTGCGGTGTTGACCTACGGTGCGTCGATGCCGGTGGTCAAACTTGCTCGTATTGCTGGCCAGTACGCGAAGCCGCGCTCGTCTGATCTTGATGAGAACGGTTTGCCGAATTACCGCGGTGACATCGTCAATGGTGTGGATCCGACCGAGGAGTCTCGTCGCCACGATCCGGCCCGCATGGTGCGTGCGTACGCGAACTCGTCGGCGGCGATGAACTTGGTGCGTGCCCTGACGGCGTCCGGTACTGCGGACCTGCACAACATCAATAACTGGAACCGAGAGTTCGTGACTAACTCGCCTGCGGGTGCGCGTTACGAAGCACTTGCTCGCGAGATTTCGCGTTCGCTTGCGTTCATGGATGCTTGTGGCGTCAGTGACACGAACTTGCGCACGTCCAGCGTGTACGCATCCCACGAGGCGCTGTTGGTGGATTACGAACGTGCGATGCTGCGTTTGGCCACGGATTCGAAGGGTGAGACGAAGCTTTACGATCTGTCCGCCCACCAGCTCTGGATCGGTGAGCGCACCCGCGGTATCGACGATTTCCACGTCAACTTCGCCGCGATGATCAGCAACCCGATCGGTATCAAGTTGGGCCCGACCACCACTCCAGAAGAGGCTGTCGCTTACGCAGATAAGCTTGATCCGAACCGCGAGCCGGGTCGTTTGACCATGGTGATCCGCATGGGGCAGGACCGGATCCGCGAAGTACTGCCTGGCATTGTCAAGGCGGTTGAGGCCTCCGGCCACAAGGTCATTTGGCAGTCGGACCCGATGCACGGCAATACGTTCACGTCGAGCAATGGCTACAAGACGCGTCACTTTGACAAGATCATCGACGAAGTTCAGGGCTTCTTCGAGGTCCACCGCGAACTCGGCAGCCACCCGGGTGGTATTCACATCGAGCTCACGGGTGAAGACGTCACTGAGTGCCTCGGCGGTGCGCAGGACATCACTGATGTGGATCTGCCGGGCCGTTACGAGTCCGCTTGCGACCCGCGTCTGAACACCGAGCAGGCACTCGAGCTGTCCTTCCTCGTTGCAGAGATGCTGCGCTACTAAGACAGCGCTACTCGGCCAGCGCTACCGCGGGATGACGATCTCCGGGATGTCGCCATACATCCCGGAGCCGAACCACCACGCGCCCAGACCAACCGCAGCTACCACGGCGATTGCAACAGCGGTGTAGAGCACGACACCGATCAGAGAGCGGTTAGTTACCGGCTTGACAGCGGGGCGCTTTGCCGGATTGGGAGCGGCAGGCCGGGGTGCACGTGGTGGCACGGGTGCGGGCACGGGGGCGGCTGCAGGCGGAACGGGGGCCGGAACCGGAGCCGGAGACGCCTGTGCAGCGGGCCATTGGCTGCGTGACGGCAGTTCTGGGGACGCCTGCTTAGTTGGCCTCGCAACTGCAGGGGCGACTCGCGTTGGCGCCTCGTCATCGGGGAAGAGGCGTCGCTGTGCGGCGTTGTTGACTAGTCCGAAGTTAGTCGGGTGTGCTGCGGCTCGCGTGGCTGCGGCATTGCGCGGGGCAGGCACGGTGTAATCCGGCAGTGCAAGTTCGGCTGCTACGTCGTCGAGTGCGGCGAGGAATTCTCCCGCATCGCGGAAGCGCGCTTCGGGGGTGCGGGCGGTTGCGGTGGCGACGAGCTCGTCGAAAAGCATTGGCACCCCGGCAATGAGTGAGGACGGCGCGGGCACATCTCCATGGAGGCGTGCGTACGCGTGCGCGATGGGGGTGTCGCCGTGAAATGGCGTGCGGCCGGTGAGGAGTTCGAACAACACGATGCCGGCGGAGTACACATCCGATGCGGCTGTGATGGGGCTGCCGTCGACTTGTTCGGGGGAGAGGTAGGCGACGGTGCCCACGATTTGGTCGGTCGAATGTGTGTTTTCGGCGGCTGCGCGCACGAGGCCGAAGTCGGAGAGTTTGACGCGGCTGGAGGTGTCGATAAGCACGTTGTCCGGCTTAATATCGCGGTGCACCATGCCTTTCTCATGCGCGACAGAAAGTCCCGTGAGCATGCCGCGCATCACCTCCGCGGCTGCGTGGGGAGGCATCGGACCACGCTCGGCGAGCAATTCGCGCAGCGTGCCGCCGGTGATGAGTTCCATGATGAGAAACACGTTGTTGCCGGACGCGGAGAAGTCGTACACGTTGACCAAGTTAGGGTGGCTGAGCTGCGCCATCGCGCGGGCTTCGCGCCGGAAGCGGTCGCGAAACACAGCGTCGTGGACGTATTGCTCGTGCATGACTTTCGCAGCGACTTCCCGGCCCAGGCGGGAATCGATGCAGCGATACACCGTGGCCATGCCACCACGGGCGATGGCGCGGTCCACGACGTAGCGTTCGTCGAGAGTTGTGCCTGGAGCGAGTATTGCCATGTACCCCAGGGTAGAATCGGGCGCCGTGAGCACACAAACGAATCTCGAGCAATTGCTTAGCGACGAAACCTTGCTGGCCTTTCCCGACGCCGCCGAAGCGTTGGGCGTTCCGGTCACTCGTGTGCACGACTATGTCGGTGCCCGCAAACTTGTCATGTACATCCGGGATGGTAAAAAATTCATCCCGGCTGGGCTGATCGGTGAGGATGGGCTGTCGAAGTTCGTCTCAGGCGCGATCACCGTGCTTGCCGATGGCGGCTACAACGACGAGGAGATCCTCACATTCCTCTACACCGAAGAGGATTCGCTACCGGGGCGCCCGATTGACGCCTTGCATGGTCAGAAAGCGCGCGAAGTTATTCGTCGTGCGCAAGCGATGGCGTTTTAAACACCCAGCGAGTCGCTACCACGGCGACGATGAAGGCTGCGGCGAGGAACCACACGTCGTAGAGCCTGTGGTTGCCGCTGCCTGTAAACGCGAGTGCCACGACGACGGATGCGCCGGTAGTAATTCTAGCTACCCAGGCCGGTGCCCGGAACGTGCCCACGAGCGCCAAGATGGAGGCGTAGTACCACGGCAGCGTTACCGCGTTGGTGACAAACGCTGCCGTATACGCCACGGTGGTGCCCGCCAGCATCCGCGGCGCGTAGGCCTTGCCGCGCGCCGGGCGGAACCACCACCACGTGATCACGAGCGCGAGGAGCATCGCGAAGCTGAACACCGTGCGGGTGGCTGCAAGCGTTGTGTTGTAGCTGAAGTCGTCGTTGACCAACTGCACGAGCGGGGTAATCAGTTCTGCGGCGAACGTCGGACCAGCCAGCGGATTGATCACCTTCGAGTTACCGGTGATTTCCTCGAGCCAACCCCACGTTGAGCCGCAGACCCACGTCACCACCTGGATGACGGCGACCGAGACCGCCAGCGCCCAGGCTCCAGAGACGGCAAGCGCGGCGAGGTGGTGGGGCACATCGTGGACGCGGGCGCGACGCGTGACCATCAGCCACACCACAAACGGCAACGCGAACGCAGCCGTGGCCTTGAGCGATACCGCGCATGCGATGAGCACGATTCCGGGGGTGCACCACGTGTGTCGCATGCACAGGTACAGGCCCGCGCACACCAGGCCGACCATGACCGCCTCGTTGTGCATGCCGCCAATCAGGTGCAACAGCATGACAGGGTTGGCTACACCTACCCACAGTGCAAACCCGGGGCTAGCACCTGCGAGGCGCGCGATGCGCGGTACCGACCAGACAATGAGCGCGAAACCTGCCAGCGCGATAAGCCGGTAGGCAACGACGCCAAACGCGACGTGGTCGCCGACAATCGTGGTCACCGCTTTGCCAATGCCCAAGTGCAGTGGCCCGTACGGCGTTGTGGTGTTGCGCCAGTCGTGGGAGACCTCCCACAAATACGGGCCGGGGTTGATAGCGGCGCCTTCGGAGTAGGGGTCGAAGCCGTCGCGAAGCATTGCCCCCTGCATGAGGTAGGAGTACACGTCGCGCGACATGATTGGTGCGCTCAAGGCGAGTGGAGCGGCCCACGACCACACCGCACGGAGCACGGTCTGCTCGCCTGGGCGGGTGCGCCACAGCCACAGCCAGGCAAACACGAGAAGACCAGTGCCCGCCATCAGGAGGCCGTCCATCATGCCGCGGCCGTGGCCGTAAGTGAGGAACTCAAGGCCTATCGAGCGCATGAGGCCGTCACGGTAACGCGTCGCTCCGGCACCAAAGGAACCGATCGCGATGAGAACGGCTGCGACAACGCCGAGGGGGATCGGCCGGATTTTACCGGCCATCACATACGCCGGTCTGTGGCCTTGTGGGCCAACTCGGACAGTGCCTGGCGAGCTTCAGCAGTAATACCGGCGGTATCCAGGTGAGCAATGCCGGACGCGGTGAGACGGTTAATGCGCTCTTCGACCGCATCCTCCGCACCACTTTGGCGGATGAGATCGGCGAGGCGCTGAAGCACCTTTGGGTCGGTGGCGGTACCTACACCGGTGCGGAGCTCGTCGGCATCGTTGGCATCGAGAAGCTCAAGCGCCGTCGCGTAAAGGACAGTGCGCTTTCCTTCGCGCAGGTCATCGCCCGCGGGTTTTCCGGTGATTGCTGGGTCGCCGAAGACACCGAGGAGGTCGTCGCGAAGCTGGAATGCGATGCCAATATCGCGTCCGTAACCACGGAATGCCGCAATGGTCTCATCGTCGGCACCAGCAATAGTCGCACCAAGATGAAGCGGACGCTCGATCGTGTACGCGGCGGTCTTAAACCGGTTCACCCGATCCGCCATGTCCGCAGACTCGCTGCCACGGCTTTCCAACGAAATATCAAGGATCTGCCCACCGATGACTTCCGTGCGCATGCCCACCCACGGTTCCGCGGCGCGTTGCAGCGCCTCCAACGAAACACCGGAGTAGCGCCACATATCTTCCGCCCAGACTAAGGCGAGATCGCCAAGCAAAATCGCGGTGTTCACGCCAAACGTCGCAGCGTCGCCCAGCCAACGGTTTTCGAGGTGCTGGGCCTCCACACTGCGGTGCACCGTGGGGTTTCCGCGACGGGTATCGGAGGCGTCCACGATGTCATCGTGGACCAGTGCACACGCCTGGATGAACTCAAGCGCACTCATCGCGCGCAAGACCGCGTTTGGGTCCTCGCCGCTGGTTTCCAAACCACCGGCGCCGACAAAACCTGCCCAGCCGTACAGCGGACGCACTCGCTTGCCACCACCCAGTGTGAACGCGCGCAAGTGCGCGACTGCTTCCGAGACAGGCTCACCGATCGCGGAAATCGCCGGCCCGTGTTCGTCGAAAAACTGCTCCAAATGCTTTTCGACGACACCAGGCACCGCACTTAAGTTCCCAATCCCCAATTCGTGTGTAGCCACGCTGCTCCTCACCGTCGTCTACGAAAATCTCTCTGGAACGTACCCTAGTCAGCCTCGCCGACACGGGGTGTGCCCGCCATGTCGAGTGCGAGAATCGCAAACGGGCGAGGGTCGCTTCCGTAATAAAAATTGCGAGCAACGTCCTGGAACCCAAACTTGCGGTAAAGCCCAAATGCGTTATTAGCTTCGCCGTCTATCTCGGGAGTAGATAGGACAGCCCAACGAGCTGATGTCGATGCGAGCAGTTCCCTGAGCATCGCCGCACCAATGCCGCGGCCCTGGTGCCTCGGATCCACATGCACTTCGGCGATTTCGAAGTAGTTGGCCAGTAGCGCACGGTCGTCGTCAGAAAGCATGCCGTCTGGACGTTGCTGAGTGAGTGCTTTGACGAGTTGTTGGTCCCACCATCGCTCCCGCGCGCCGAGAAAACCGTAGGCCACTCCGATGACGCTGTTGTCCGAGATTGCGGCCACGGCGGAAAAGCCTGGCCAGGTGACCTCTCCACGCCACACGCGTAAACGCTGCGCGCGCATGGTTTGGGGGTACCCCATAGCTTCCATGTAGATGTCCACCAACCGTGGCACGAGGAAAGAAAACTCCGCCTTGGTCAGCCTTTGGATCTCAATGTGCACCCCACTATCGAACCACTTATGTGCCTGTTGCGGGGCTTGACCACACATCCTCGTTCGAACAGTCGAACAAACGTGCTAATTTTTGGTTGTGGTGTCGTGGGTGACTTCTAGGGTCATGGGCAATCAAAAGGCGACATGCACTGGTAACAGCGAAAGGGGAAAGTGTCATGGGAAGCGTAGTTTCAGCCACAACGGGCAGGGCGTACGGGGATATGGGGGCGCCGCGAAAGTTTGACTCGTTCATCTTCTCTGCGGAGGCACTGCTTGCACAGGCACACACCGACTTTGCGGCAAGGCGCTACGACCTTGCAATGGAAAACGCATACCGGGCTGCACTGCGCATCGCTGGCGCATGCAACGCTCGCAGCGTTGTGCTCCGGAAGCGGAAGCGGCTGCCAACTAATGCGTGGGACAAGCTCGCGCTCACCGGGGAAAGTGGCCAGCACTGGGCGACGGTATTTTCTGCATACTCGGCGCGCCGGGCGAGGGTGGCGTCTGGGATCGACGACAACCCGTCGCCGGTCGTGGTCTCAAGCCTTATCGGTTCGGCTGAGGACTTTCTCCTGGACACCACTGGGGGTGATGCGCCGATGGCGGCGTAATAAGGCGCGGGAACAATGTGGGTACGATGTTCGTTGTATCCATACATTGTTCATTCATAGCTGGGATCTGGAGAGAAAGTAGTGTCTCTTTCTGAGCAGGAAATGCGCGCACTGCGCGAGATCGAGCAGTCGCTCCTTGCAGACGACCCGAAGTTCGGTTCCTCGGTCGCTCCGTCCTCTGGGTATGGTGCTTCGCACCCGTCGGGCCGGCTGACTATGCGTAGCCTCGCCCTCATTGTGCTGGGCCTTGTCCTTCTTCTTGGGGGAGTGGCGCTGGCGTCGTGGAGTCTGTGGACTGTGGTGTTGAGCATCGTCGGCTTCGGTGTGATGTTCTATGGGGGGATCATGGCGCTCCGTACCCCGGCTGCCGCTGGTGTTTCGCTGCAGCGAGCGCAGGCTCAGTCCAAGTCGCGCTCGCCGCGCAGTGTTAGCCTGGAGGAGAGCTTCCGTCGACGGTTTGAGGATCGTCAGTAGCTTTTAGCTTTCCCTTCGCCCTCCCGGGTCTCTTCGGGAGGGCGATTTTTTATCCCCACTTCGCCCCACATTCCCCACTTTGCCCCACCCGTTGGTTTGATCCGGCCATTTTGCCTGTTAAAGGACGTTCGGAGCGGGTTGCGTCTCGTGTGCCTGTAGGTGATTGATGGGGTTGTAGTGGGGGATGTGGCGGTAAGTGGGGGACATTGGCGGGTAATTGCCCCACGGGGATTGTGGCCGTTGACCTGCGTGTTCTTCTTGTTGTGGGAACTAAGTTGCTCAGAGTGTGGCGTTTGTGGGGGGAAGTGGGTTAAAGTGGGGCACAGCGGAGCACCGTGGTGCGCATCTTGACTACGTGCGTAATGCGGAGCGAAGCCGAGAAAACTGCAAATGCCAATCTCTGAAGGTGAAGGAAGGTAGGTCGCCGGATGTTTCTGGGAACCTACACTCCCAAGCTCGACGACAAAGGGCGCCTGACGCTGCCTGCGAAGTTCCGTGAGGACTTGGCAGACGGCCTGATGGTGACCAAAGGGCAGGACCACTCCCTCGCGGTGTACCCGCGGGACGAGTTTGCTGCACGCGCCCGCAAGGCCGCTGCAGCATCAAGGACGAACCCGAAGGCGCGCGCGTTTATCCGCAATCTGGCTGCCAGTGCGGATGAGCAAACGCTCGATGGGTCCGGACGTATCACCCTGTCGCCGGCACACCGTGAGTACGCAGGCCTTTCCAAGGAATGCGTAGTTATCGGTTCTGTGGATTTTCTCGAGATCTGGGATCTTGAATCCTGGAATAAGTATCAAGAAGAGACTGAAGCCGCGTTCTCCGCGGCGGATGACGACGACATTCTCTCCGGTCTGCTGTAGGACTGACTACCCAACAGCGGGCAACCAATTCGGAGAGTGTGTACGGACTCTGTCCGGGGCGTGAAGCATTCTGGTGTACTTCCCCGACATCAGAACAGCCGCCCCGGACAGGGCTCTACATACTCCCCGGCTTAGAAGGAGCCGACGACTAACTGACCGCGAGGGGTGAGCCCGGATGGTGTACCGCACACACGCTGCAGACCCTCATGGGCATGTGCCGGTCATGCGCGACCGCATGGCCGAACTCCTGGCCCCAGCTGTAGAGGCGTTCGGCGCCAACGCCGTCATTGTCGATGGAACCCTTGGTGCCGGTGGCCACACCGAACACTTTCTCAACGTATTCCCGCAAGCGCGCGTGATCGGTGTGGATCGCGACCCGAATGCGCTGCAGCAGGCGACTGAGCGCCTGGCTCAGTTCGGTGAGCGTTTCACTCCGGTGCAATGCCGGTTCGACTACATCGGCGACGAGATCGCATCGGGGGAGGGCGAGACCTTCGACCTTGTGAGGCAGCACGGTGTGGCTGGTGCGCTGTTCGACCTCGGTGTTTCATCGATGCAGTTGGACCAGGAGGAGCGTGGCTTTTCCTACCGCGGTGACGCACCGCTGGATATGCGCATGGATCCGACCACCGGCATCACTGCGGCCGAGGTACTTAACACGTACTCGCACGGAGACCTGGCGAGGATTCTGAAGTCCTACGGCGATGAACGTTTCGCAGGCAAGATTGCGTCGGCTGTGCTGAAGGAGCGCGAGCGTGCGCCGTTTGACCGTGCGGACCGGCTCGTGGAACTGCTGTACAGCACCATCCCGGCCGCCACGCGACGTACTGGCGGTCACCCGGCGAAGCGCACCTTCCAGGCGCTGCGGATTGAGGTCAACCGCGAGCTTGAGGCTGTCGAGCGAGTGGTTCCGGTGATTACGGATTTGCTCGGCGTCGGCGGGCGAGCAGTGTTCATGAGTTACCAGTCGCTCGAGGACAAGATCGTCAAATCTGCCTTCGCTGAACTGACAGCTTCAAAGACGCCGGCGGGACTTCCGATGGATCTGCCGGGCACCGAGCCAACGTTCAAACTCATCACCCGCGGGGCGGAAAAGGCTCCGCAGGAAGAGATTGAGCGCAACTCGCGTGCAGCACCGGTGAGGGTGCGCGGCGTCGAGAAGCTTAAGCACTCAACGACAACCACATAACCCACAACAAACCACGTACAACACACAACCATCTGAGGACGGACACCATGGCAGCACGAGACACACGAGGTGGCTCCCGCGCGATGACGCTGACGCGCGATGGCAGTGCCCGCACCAGCCGTACAAGCGCTCCGGCACGTCGTCGCACGATGCCGGGTGTGAAGCCGCATGTGCCGCACTCCCGAGGGCGGGGGCGCCTCGGCTCGCAGCAGGTTGTGTCTGTGCGTGGGCGTCGGGTTGGCACGGTCGCGGCGCCGTCGCGTTTTTCCGCAGTGTCCGCACTTGCGGTGCCTCTGCTGGTGATCGGTATTGCTATAGCGATGCTGCTGTCCGGCGTGGCCACGACACAAACCTTCACCATCCAGCAGCTGCAGTCGAAGGAGCGTGAACTTGCCAACGAGGTCGAGTCGCTCAACCGTGACTTAGAGGATCGTCGTTCTGCTGCGGAGATCGCACAGCGCGCTGCAGGCGCAGGCATGGTGGTCGCTGGAGAACCTGGCCTAGTGGAGGTCATGGAAGATGGTCGTGCTGAAGAGCGCCGGCCTTTCAACCCAGAAAAGGTTGCCAAGATTGTCGACGTTAACGGCGAAGCGTTGCGGCAGGGCCGTGCAAGCAGTGATGACCGTGCAACCCGCGAGCTGGCGGATGCGCTGACTCAGGTTCCAGGTGGCAATCAAGCTCCGCCTCGTCCGCAGCAAGCACCGCAGGTTGCCAACGTGGCGCCGTATCAGGCAAATGTGCCCGCCGGCGAATAGACGTTAACGGTGGGGGTTGTGCCGCAGGCGTGTGGCGCAACCTCGTTTCGCATTTGTGCGGGGCATGATAAACGAGTCAATGAGCAGTTTTGGTAGGTGAGGAGGGCACGTGACATCCACGGGCACACCCCGGAAGCGTCCGGCGCCACGGAAGAGTCAGCGTCACATCACCAACCACCGTGTATTCCTTTTGACGCTTGTGTTCCTCAGCGTCGCAGCCTTGCTGATCGCACGCCTGTTTTGGGTCCAAGTGATCATCGGCGGCGAGTTGCGTGAAGTTGCCAAGGTGCAACGCCAGCGCGAGTATGTTGAGCCAGCACGTCGCGGTGAGATCGTGGACCGTGACGGCAAGCAGTTGGCGTACACGATGCAGGCAAGGTCGTTGACGGTCTCGCCGAAGCAGTTGCGTGAGGAACTGCGACAGCAGCAAGAGCTGCAGATGCGTATCGACGGCGTCCCCAAGGCAGATATCGACGCGCAGCTCGACGCCCGCGTTGAAGACGTGCTGCGCACAATGGCGAATGAGATCCCCGGCATGATCGGTGGCGAAACTGATCCACAGCCTACGGGTACAGACACAGAGCAGTTGCGCACTGTGGGCAGTGTCAGTGCCAAGGAGATTTTGGACAAGCTCCACGCCGACACGTCGTACGAAGTTTTAGTGCGCAACGTTGACCCGGATGTCGCTGCGAAGGTGGCGGCGAAGTTCCACGGTGTGGCTGCTGACCAGCAGGACATCCGCCAGTACCCGAACGGTGCTGTGGGGGAGAACATCATTGGCAAGGTTTCCATGGACGGGCACGGTCAGTTCGGCCTTGAGGCCTCTAGCGATGCGGTGCTTACCGGTATCGACGGCCGCTCGACCGAGGACGTCTCGGGAGGTGGGCAGTCCATTCCGGGCTCCCTGCGCGATGTGGTGCCAGCGGTACCTGGTGCGCGCATTGAGCTCACGGTGGACCTCGACCTGCAGACGTATGTGCAGCAAGTGCTTGAGCAGGCAAAGGCAAACTCTTTGGCAAAGTCGGCTGAGGCTGTCGTCCTTGACGCTCACACGGGTGAGGTGTTGGCGATGGCAAATACAGACACCATCAACCCGAACGGGGATATTGAAAAGCAGATCAAGCAGGGTAAGGATTTTGAAAACCCAGCGATCTCGCACCCGTTCGAGCCAGGCTCGGTGGCAAAGGTCATCGCTGCAGCGGCTTCAATCGATCAGGGGGTGACTGACCCGTTCGAGGTGCACCAGGTGCCGGGCTCGATCGACATGGCCGGTGTGACAGTGAGCGACGCCTGGCAGCACGATGTTCTGCCGTACACCACCGCAGGCATCTTCGGTAAGTCCTCCAACGTGGGCACATTGCAGTTGGCGCAGCGCCTCGGCGAGGAGCGCTACTGGGATTACCTCAACCGTTTCGGTATCGGTGCTCCGACCGGCATTGAATTGCCCAATGAGTCGCCGGGTCTGCTGCCGGTGCTTGAACAGTGGTCGGGCGGTACCTTTGCCAACCTGCCAATCGGTCAGGGCATGAGCTGGACTGCGCTGCAGATGGCGAGTGTGTACCAGGCGTTGGCCAACGACGGCGAGCGCATCCAGCCACGCATCATCGAGCGCATCGTCGGACCGGACGGGCAAGATATCCCGCAGGATGAGCCGCAGCGCAACCAAGTGGTGAGCAAGGAGGCGGCGCGTACAACGGTGGATATGTTCCGTGCCGCATTCCAAGAAGACCCGACCGGCAACCAGTCGGGTACTGCACAAGGAAATGCGCTAGAGGGCTACCAGTTCTCTGGCAAGACAGGTACTGCACAGAAGGTGAACCCGGAAACGGGCGCATACTCACAGAGCCAGTATTGGATTACGTTTGCGGGTATTGCCCCGGCGAACGATCCGAGATTTGTTGTGGCGGTCATGCTGGACGAGCCGCAGCGCGGTGTACTCGACGGCGGTGCCGGTGGCCAGTCTGCGGCGCCGGTGTTCCGTCAGATTGCGAGCTGGATGTTGGATAAGGAAAATATCCCGCCGAGCCCGCCCGCGGAACCGTTTGTTCTGCAAGCCCAGTAACGGCCCTGAAAGGAAGGAATTATCATGTCCTCAGCGCCCACGCTGACATCCCTCGCTGAGATTGCGGGGGCACGCATCGTCAATGCGCCGCAGGCACCGTTTGAGGTGTCGTTTATTGGTCTTGATTCCCAAAATGTGGAGCCCGGTGGCTTGTTTGCTGCGCTGCCTGGCACGCGGGTGCATGGCGCGTCGTACGCGTTCGATTCGGCCGCAGGTGCGGTTCTGACTGACGAAGAAGGTCTTGCGATCATCCAGCAGACGTCGGATCGCCGGCCGGTGTTGGTCGTCGATAATGTGCGCGCGATTCTTGGCCATGTTGCCGCGGAGGTGTACGGGCATCCGTCGAAGGACTTCACGCTGCTGGGCGTGACTGGGACGTCGGGCAAGACCACCACGACGTACATGCTGGAGCGTGGACTGACGCAGGCTGGTTGCAAGGTCGGCCTGATTGGTACGACGGGCACGAAGATCATGGGCCGCGATGTGGCCACCGAGTTGACTACGCCTGAGGCGCCGACGTTGCAGGCACTGTTTGCCCGTATGCGCGACGAGGGCGTTACGCATGTGGTGATGGAGGTGTCCTCCCACGCGCTCATGCTTGGGCGCGTCACGGGTGCCCAGTTCGACGTCGCTGGTTTTACCAATCTGTCGCAGGATCACCTTGATTTCCACCCGACGATGGAGGACTACTTCGAGGCGAAAGCCTTGTTCTTTGACCCGTCGAGCGACCTCCACGCGAAGCGCAGCGTGATCTGTGTCGACGATTCTTGGGGTCAGAAGATGGCCGCGCGCGCGGAGCACCCGGTGACGGTGGCAACCCGCGGTGAGCATGCAGATGTCACTGCGGAGCTATTGCGTATCGACGACACCGGAACCCAGCACATTCGACTTCACACTCCAGAGCGTCAGGTGGAGTTTGCTCTGCCGATGCCGGGTGCGTTTAACGTCGCCAATGCCGCCCTTGCCACCACGCTTGCGGCGCAGGTTGGTGTCGATGTAGCAGCGTTTGTCGCAGGCCTAGAGCAGGCGGCGGTGCCGGGGCGCATGGAGCGAATTGATGAAGGCCAGGATTTTGTGGCTGTTGTGGATTACGCCCACAAGCCGGCCGCTGTCGCAGCAGTGCTTCAGACGCTGCGTGGACAGGTCGATGGCCGGATTGGTGTGGCAATCGGCGCTGGTGGTGACAGAGATTCCTCGAAACGCCCGCTCATGGGAGCGGAAGCAGCGAAGGGCGCAGATTTTGTTGTGGTGACTGATGACAACCCGCGCACCGAAGACCCGGCAGCGATCCGCGCAGCGGTGCTGCAAGGCGCACGCGACGCAGAAACGGCAGCCGAGATCATTGAGGAAGGCTCCCGCGCGAGGGCGATCGACGCGCTCGTCGAGTGGGCAAAGCCCGGCGATGCCATCATTGTCGTGGGTAAAGGCCACGAGGTTGGACAGATCATCGGCGACACCAAGCACCATTTTGATGACCGCGAAGAGATGCGGCGCGCACTTCGCGCCCGCCGAGAGAAGAGGAACGCATGATTGCACTGACGCTTCGCCAGATCGCGGAGATCACCGGAGGACACTTGAGCTCGGAGGCTGATCCGGACGCCTCGGTGACCGGGTTTGTGGAGTTTGATTCCCGCAAGATCGGCCCCGGCGGGCTATTCGTTGCGTTCCCGGGTGCGAACGTGGATGGCCACGACTTTGTGGGCAAGGCGGCTGCGGCGGGTGCCACGGCGTCGTTGACCACGAGGGAGGTCGGTCGGCCGGCTGTGGTCGTCGAGAAGCGACCGCCCAGTGCCGACGACAACTCGGACCTGGCGGTCAACGATCCAACTGGCTCTGCAGCAGGCGTTGTGGATGGGATGTCAAAGTTGGCCACCTATGTGGCCCGCGAGCTGACGGACAACCACGGGTTGCGGATCATCGGCGTGACTGGTTCTGCCGGCAAGACCTCGACGAAGGACCTGATCGCGGCGGTGCTGCAGCGCGCGGGTGAGACGGTGGCGCCTCCGGGGTCGTTTAATAACGAGATCGGCCACCCATACACAGTGCTGCGCTGCACGGAGGAGACGAAGTTCCTCGTCGCGGAGATGTCGGCGCGCGGTATCGGCCACATTGCGCACTTGGCCACGATTGCACCACCGCAGATCGGTGTGGTGCTTAACGTGGGCTCGGCGCACCTGGGGGAGTTCGGCTCCCGCGAGAACATCGCGCAGGCCAAGGGCGAACTCGTTGAGGCGCTGCCTGCCGATGGCATCGCGGTGCTCAACGCCGACGACGACCTGGTCAACGCGATGGCTCCGCGGACGAAGGCACGCGTGGTGCGCTTTTCCGCCAACGGCAATACGGCAGCGGATTACTACGCCACCGATGTGGAACTGGATGCGGTGGCGCGTGCGTCGTTTATCATGCACACCCCGAAGGGTGATCCGCAGCGCGTAACCCTCAACGTGTTCGGTGCCCACCAGGTGGGCAATGCGCTGGCTGCAGCTGCAGTCGGCATTGAATCGGGCATGGATGCCGCAACTGTCGCGCAGGCGTTGTCTGATGCGCACTCCGTGTCGGTCAACCGCATGGACGTCAACACCCGCGCCGATGGCGTGACCGTGATCAACGATGCCTACAACGCCAACCCTGAATCGATGCGGGCTGCCATTGCCGCGTTGGGTTACACCGCCGCGGCGCGCCCAGGTGTGCGCTCTCTTGCGGTGCTGGGGGAGATGGGCGAACTTGGCGCCGGTGCGGAACACGAGCACGCGGCGCTTGCCGATGAGTTGGCGCGCTACAGCGTCACCGACCTCATCACTGTCGGGAATAATGCGTCGATGGAAGCGCTGGCCGAGCGTGCTGAGCAATTCGGCATCCGCACCAGCAGCGTCGCCGATGCTGCCGAAGCCAGCGAGGTAGTGCGCGAACTGTTGGCTATGCCGCCAGCGGGTATCGACGACTGGCAGTCGCGCACCGACCGCGATGTCGTGCTGGTAAAAGCATCAAACGTTGCGCGACTGTGGGCAGTGGCCGAGGCGCTACTGCAAGGGCATACGCTTAGATAGTTCAACATGAATAACGAAACAGCAGCGAGGTAACACTTCATGGTTCAAGTCATTTGCGCCGGGATTCTTAGTTTCCTGGTCTCGATTTTTGTGACCCCGCTGCTCATTAGATACTTCCATCGCCGCGAGATGGGGCAGGAGATCCGCGAGGACGGCCCGAAGTCGCACGCCCGCAAGCGTGGCACGCCAACAATGGGCGGCATCGCTATTTTGTTAGCAATCGCGCTTGGCTACGTCGGCGGCAGTCTCTCAGCGTTGGCTACGGGCCACACGGCGTTTACTGCCTCGGGCCTGATCGTGCTGGGGCTTACGCTGTCGCTCGGCCTCGTAGGTTTTGCCGATGATGGCATTAAGTTGTTCATGCACCGCAACCTTGGCCTCAATAAGACAGCGAAGCTTGTGGCGCAGTTTGCCATTTCGATCGCCTTCGGGCTGCTTATCTTGCAGTTCCCGGACGAGAACGGTCTGACACCTGGCTCGACGTTCTTGTCGTTCGTGCGCGACATCGACACGATCAACCTCGCCATCGGCGGGGGTGTGGTGGGCACCATCATCTTCCTAGTGTTCATCTACATCCTGCTCGCCGCGTGGTCGAATGCAGTGAACCTGACTGACGGTCTCGACGGGTTGGCCGCTGGTACGACGGCACTTGTGATGGCTGCCTACTCGGGCATTACGTTCTGGCAGTTCCGTAACTCTTGTGACGCTGTCGCGACCGCTGGCTGTTACTCGGTGCGCGACCCGTTGGACCTGGCTATCCTCGCGGCGGCCGGTTTTGGTGCCTGCGTGGGTTTCCTGTGGTGGAACGCCGCACCCGCGAAGATCTTTATGGGGGATACTGGCTCGCTGGCACTCGGTGGCCTTGTTGCGGGCCTGTCGGTTGCTTCGCGCACCGAGTTGCTGATGGTTGTCATCGGCGCGTTGTTCGTCCTGGAGGCCGCCTCCGTGGTGATTCAGGTTGCGTCCTTCAAGACCACCGGCAAGCGAGTGTTCCGCATGGCGCCGTTCCACCACCACTTTGAAAACGGCGGCTGGCCAGAGACTGCCGTAGTGGTGCGTTTCTGGATCATCTCCGGGATGTCGGTCATGCTTGGCCTCGCCGCGTTTTATGGTGAGTGGCTCTCGCTGAACGGAGCGGGCCTGTGACGCTGCCAGATCATGTTTTAGTCGCCGGTGCCGGTGTTTCTGGCCTCGGCGCAGCGCACTTGCTGACGAAGGCGGGTGCGAATTTCACGGTTGTCGACGACAACCCGGATGGGCGCGCAGCCGCTACCGCAAAAGGCTTCGCGGTGTGTTCCAGCGCTGAAGCGCGCGAGCGCTTCGCTGACACTGGCCTTGTGGTCACCTCGCCCGGGTGGCGACCTGATACGCCATTGCTTGTCGACGCCACCGCCGCCGGCATCGACGTCATCGGCGATGTTGAACTGTGCTTCCGCCTTGACCGCGCCGGCGTGTTTGGCGCACCGCGGACGTGGCTCGTCGTCACGGGCACCAACGGCAAAACCACGACTACGGGCATGCTGGCGGCGATGATGACCGAAGTCGGCGCCGACTCCGGCCGTATCGCACGTGCCTGCGGCAACATCGGCACCGCGGTCGGAGAGGTACTGCTTCTCGACGAACACGTCGATGTCCTCGTTGCCGAACTGTCCAGCTTCCAGCTGCACTGGTCCTCCGAGCTCGTGCCGGATGCTGGCGTGCTGCTGAACCTGGCTGAAGACCACATTGACTGGCACGGCTCGTTTGCGGAATACGCCGCGTCGAAGGCGAAGGTATTGCAAGCAACGCATGCGGTTGCAGGTATCGACGATACGGAGGTGCAGCGTTTAGCTGAGCAGACTGGTCGCGACGACATCATCGGGTTCACACTTCAAGAGCCTGGCGACAACCAGGTCGGTGTTTCGGGCGGCAGGATCGTGGCCAAACTCGGCGGCGAAACTATCGACGTTGCAAGTGCCGACGGCATCGAGCCCGCCGGAGCCGCCGGTCTGCTTGACGCACTCGCGGCCGCTGCGGTGGCGTTGACCCAGGGGGCCAAGCCGCATCACATCCAGCGGGCACTGGAGAAGTACCGCGTGGCCGGTCACCGTGGGGCGGTGGTGCACTCCGGCGGCGGTGTGGATTGGGTGGATAACTCCAAGGCCACGAACCCGCACGCGGCGGATTCTGCGCTCACCGGTGCGGGCACGGTGGTGTGGGTCGCGGGAGGACAGCTCAAAGGCGCTGCCGTCGACGGTGTCGTCAAAGCACACGCTGATCAGTTCCGCGCCGTTGCTCTGCTCGGTGTGGATCGTGAGCTCATCCGCGCGTCTGTCAACGCGGCCGCCCCGGACGTTCCGGTGTTTGTCTCTGACTCCACGGATCCGGAACAAGCCATGGATGAGGTTGTTGCGTGGGCGGCGACCCAGGCGCAGCCGGGCGATACGGTGCTGTTGGCGCCGGCTGCTGCGAGCTTGGATATGTTTTCGGGCATGTCAGCGCGTGGCGACGCCTTCGCAGCGGCAGCGATGCGACACTGGAGCCCGGATAACAAGTAAGCTCAACTTCACGTTGAGACTTCTCGAATGAAAGGGCAGCTGCATGGCGGTGCAACAGGGGACAACGCGGCGTGCCCCGCGATCGACCGAGCCAACCTCAAAATTGGCGCTTAAGGTGCGCAAATTCGAGGAGTTTCTGGATTCCCGGCCGCTCATCGACTACACCATGATCCGCAGCATTGTCCTGGTGCTTGCAGGTCTTGGTGTGGTCATGGTGATGTCGTCGTCAATGGCGACGTCGTTCGCAGATTCCGAGAGCGTCTGGGGCGTGGCCATCCGTCAAACCGTCATGGTCATCGGTGGCCTGATCGCGTTTTGGGTGGCGCTGAAAACGCCGCCTGAGCGGCTGCGCAGCTTCTCCGCTGTCCTGATGGCCGCTTCCGTTATTTTGCTGATCTTGGTGCTCACGCCCTTGGGCACCGGCCGCGAAGAGGTAGGTTCCCAGTCGTGGATTGTGCTGGGCCCGCTGCGCCTGCAGCCATCGGAGGTGGCCCGTGTGGCTATCGCGATGTGGGGCGCGAAGGTGCTCGAACACAGAAATCCGCAACGTTTGTTCCAGGCCAACAACGGTTTCCTCGCGTTCTTTATCGTGGCTGCAATCTGTGTCGCGCTGATTGCCGCACAGGGCGACATGGGTATGGCTTTGTCGTTCGCGGTTGTGGTCGCCTTCATCCTGATCTTCGCGGGTGTGCCAAAGAAGGCAATCGTTTACCTGGGAATTGGTGGCGCGTTCTCACTGATTGTGGCGTTCTTGTCCGGAGGTTTCCGCTCTGCGCGTTTCCACGTGTACTTCGACGCACTGCGCGGCCACTTCGATGACACGCAAGGTATTGCGTTCCAGTCCCACCAAGGCTTTTTGTCGCTCGCAGACGGTCACATTTTCGGTGTCGGTCTTGGCCAGTCCCGCGCGAAGTGGTTCTACCTGCCTGAGGCACGCAACGACTTTATTTTCGCGATCATCGGCGAAGAGCTCGGCCTGTGGGGCGGCACCTTGGTTATTTCCCTGTTCGCCTTGCTCGGCTTTTTCGGTTTCCGTACCGCTCGGCGTGCGCAGTCGCAGTACCAGACGCTGATGGCGGCGGCGCTGACGGCAGCGGTTGTTTCGCAGGCGTTTGTCAACATCGGCTACGTCATCGGTCTGCTGCCGGTGACCGGCATTCAGCTGCCGATGCTCTCTGCCGGCGGTACCTCGGCTGTGATCACCCTGGGGGCGATGGGTGTGTTGGCAAACGTGGCTCGCCACGAGCCGGATGCGATTTCCGCGATGCAGAACTACGGCCGCCCAGTGTTCGACCGCATGCTTGGCGTCCAGGAGCCCCGTCCGATCACACAGCAACGCCAGCCTCGCGAGCACCCACGTGAGCAGGTACAGCGCAATCACCGCCCGACGGCGCCGGTGCGTCAAGCCACTGGTGGGCCGCGCCGCGTGCGTAGATAGCAGGAGGATTACATGAGTGAACTCAACGTCGTCTTGGCAGGCGGCGGCACCGCAGGCCATATTGAGCCGGCGCTCGCCGTGGGGGAGGTGTTGCGTGATCAGTTCGGTGCCAATGTTGTCGCGTTGGGCACGGAGCGTGGTTTGGAAACCACGATTGTTCCCGCCCGCGGTTTTCAGTTGGCGTTGATTGATCCGGTGCCCATTCCGCGCAAGAAGCCGTGGAAGTTGGCTGCGGTGCCGGCGAAGCTGCTGCGTTCGGTCAATCAGGCCAAGGAGGCGATGAAGTCTTCGGGTGCTCAGGTGGTGCTCGGTACCGGCGGGTATGTGTCCGCGCCGGCGTACTTGGCGGCGAAGTCGCTGCGGCTGCCGTTTTTCGTGCTGGAAACCAACGCGCTTGCGGGCATGGCGAACAAGCTTGGGGTCAAGCTCGGCGGCGTGGGCTTGAATGCGGTGGCGAATTCGGGCATGGCTGGCGATGTCGTCGGTATTCCGGTGCGCCCTGGTGTCGGAGTGGATCCGGACGGGGCGAAGCGCGAGCGTGGCTTGCGCACGTGGGGGCTGGATCCGGAGAAGACCACGGTGTTGGTTACGGGTGGTTCTCAGGGTGCGGTGAGTATCAATACGGCACTCGCTGGCGCGGTTGAGCGTATTACCGCTGCGGGTCACCAGGTGTTGCACGCCTATGGGCGCAAAAATGATGCCCCTGCACCCCACGAGGGTTATACGGCAGTGCCGTACATCGACGACATGGAGGCGGCGTACGCGGTCGCAGATGTTGTTGTGTGTCGCTCCGGTGCGATGACGGTTGCGGAGAACTCTGCGGCTGGTGTGCCGGCGATCTACATCCCGTTGCCGCATGGCAATGGCGAGCAGGGGTTGAACTCGGCACATTTGGTTGCCACAGGGGCGGCATTGCGTATCGACGACGCCGAGCTCAACGGCGACGTACTCGTCGAGAAGCTGCTGCCTTTGCTCAATAACGACGATGCGCGTGCCGAGATGCGTCGCGCAATTGCTCAATCCGGTGCCGGCAATGTTGCCGAGGACCTCGCGCGCCGCATTGCTGATGCGGCTGGAAAGGAAAACTGATGACGGATCTCTCACGCGTGCACCTCATTGGCATCGGCGGTGCCGGCATGTCGGGCGTGGCGCATATCTTGTTGGACCGAGGCGCAACCGTGACTGGCTCTGACGCGAAGGACTCCCGTCCGGTTCGCGCACTGAAGGCCAAGGGCGCGAAGGTGGCGCTTGGCCACGACGAGGCCAACCTGCAGCTCTCAGGCGAGCTGCCCACCGCGGTGGTGACGAGCTTTGCTGCTATCCCGCAGGACAACCCCGAACTCGTCCGCGCCAAGCGGGAGGGTGTTCCGCTGCTGCGCCGCTCGGACCTGCTGGCCGAGTTGATGGAGGGCCGTACTCAGCTGTTGCTCGCTGGCACGCACGGCAAGACTTCGACGACGTCGATGGCGGTCGTGGCGTTGCAAGCAGCAGGGCAAGACCCGTCGTTCGCGATCGGCGGGCAGCTCAACCGTGCCGGCACGAACGCTCATCACGGCCAGGGCGAGGTTTTTGTCGCGGAGGCCGACGAGTCGGACGCGTCGCTGTTGCGTTACTCCCCAGATGTCGCCGTGATTACGAACATTGAGCCGGATCACCTGGACTTCTACGGCACGCGTGAGGCGTATTTCAAGGTGTTCGATGATTTTGCGGACATTGCGAAGAACATCGTGGTGTGCCTAGATGACGAACACGCCGCAGCTTGCGGTGAACGCGCAATCGAGCGTGGTCTGACGGTTTACGGATACGGCACTGAAGAAGCCGCAAAGCGCCACCCGAGCGTGCCGGCAGCGGCGGTGATTACCGAAGAGCGCCAGGAAGGCGAGCACACCGCAGTCGGTGTGCGTTTGCGCACGCCTGATGTCTCCGGCGAGGTCACCTACAGCATGGCTATCCCGGGCCGCCACATGGTGCTCAACTCGGCAGCAGCGCTGCTCGGTGGGGTACTCGTCGGCGCGAATCCGGAGAAGCTCGCCCAGGGGCTCAGCGAGTTCACGGGCGTGCGCCGTCGTTTCGAGTACAAAGGCAGCGTCGGCGAGACTCGCGTGTACGACGACTACGCCCACCACCCGACCGAGGTGGAGGCGGTGCTTACCGCGGCCCGCGACAAGGTGGAAGCAGAAGGCAACGGTGCGCGTGTGGTCGTGTGCTTCCAGCCACACCTGTACTCGCGCACCCAGGAGTTCTCCAGCGAGTTTGCTAAGGCATTGTCGCTGGCAGACGAGTGCGTGCTGTTAGATATCTACGGTGCCCGTGAAACCCCGGTTGAGGGTGTGACCTCGCGCATTATTAGCGACGAAATGACCATCCCGGTGCACCTTGAACCGGACTTCTCTGCTGCTCCTGCAACCGTTGCGTCCGTGACCGAGCCGGGTGACTTGGTGCTCACGATGGGGGCGGGCAGTGTGACCATGCTGGCAGACGAGATCCTGGATGCGTTGGCGGGCAAGTAATGTCCACAAAAGTTCCCATGCCTGACTCAACCGAGGAGCAGCCGAAGCACCGGAAGATCCCGTACGGTGCGATCGCAGCAACGGTGGCCATTGTTGTGGCTGTGTGCGCGGCCGTGCCGTTCACGCCGCTGATGAGCGTGAACGATATTGCCGTCGAGGGGTCCGTGAACCTGCCCGAGGAGGAAGTACGCAACCTCACCGGGATTGATTACGGCACGCCGATAGGCAAGGTGAAGCCGCGCCGAGCCGCCGAGAATGTTGCCGCAAACCCCTGGGTGGATTCCGCAACAGTGTCGCGCGCGTGGCCGAACGGTGTCAGTGTGGAGATCACAGAGCATGATCCGGTGGCGTGGGTGGACATTGATGGCCAGCCGCACCTGATCGACCGGGAGGGCCGCGATTTCATCGTTGCGGCGCCGCCCGCAGGCGCTGTGGAGATCCAGGGGGTGGCCCAGGAGCGGTTTGCGCAGGCGGTGGAGGTGGCGTCGTCGATTAGCGATGTTGCCCGGCCTCGCGTCCGCGCGCTCAAAGCCAACGGTGACTACACCTACACGCTCGTGCTTGACGACGACCGCGTAGTCCAGTGGGGAGCTGCAACCGACAATGCGAATAAGGCGCTGGCGCTCGAAACCGTGCTCCAGTTGGAAGGCCACGAGTTCAATATTTCTAACCCCGAGTTGGTGACCTCGCGATAAAACCCCAGGTCACAACCCTAAAGTACAGGTTTAGGGTTGTGACACGCCGGGGGAGAACACAAAAAATGCTTCGCTTTCAAACATGATGGGACGCAACTGAACACCCGAGTTTTGAAAGGCGAGACTTACGCTATGACTTCTCCCGCCAACTACCTCGCCATGATCCGCGTCGTCGGTGTCGGCGGGGGCGGCGTCAACGCTGTGAACCGAATGATTGAGGAGGGGTTGAAGGGCGTCGAATTCGTCGCCATCAACACTGACTCGCAGGCGCTGCTGTTTACCGATGCCGACACCAAGCTCGACATTGGTCGAGAAGCCACCCGTGGGCTGGGCGCAGGCGCGAACCCCGAGGTTGGCCGCACTTCCGCCGAGGACCACAAGCAGGAGATTGAGGAGTCCCTGAAGGGCTCCGACATGGTCTTCGTTACCGCAGGCGAAGGCGGCGGCACCGGTACTGGTGCGGCCCCGGTCGTCGCAGGTATTGCAAAGAAGATGGGCGCACTGACTATTGGTGTTGTGACCCGCCCGTTCACCTTTGAGGGCAAGCGCCGTACCCGCCAGGCGCTGGCTGGCATTGAGAACCTGAAGGAAGTTTGCGACACCGTCATCGTGATCCCGAACGACCGCCTCCTGCAGCTGGGAGACGCGGAGCTCTCCATGATGGAAGCGTTCCGCGCGGCTGACGAGGTGCTCTACAACGGTGTTCAGGGTATTACCAATCTGATCACCATCCCGGGCATGATCAACGTCGACTTTGCGGACGTGCGCTCCGTTATGGCTGACGCTGGCTCCGCGCTCATGGGCGTCGGCTCTGCGCGCGGCGAGAACCGTGTGATGACCGCAACTGAGCAGGCCATCAACTCCCCGCTGCTGGAGACCACCATGGAGGGCGCCAAGGGCGTGCTCATCTCCGTCGCCGGTGGCTCCGACCTCGGCCTGATGGAAGTTAACAACGCTGCTTCCATCGTGGAGGAGAAGGCCGACGACGATGCCAACATCATCTTCGGCACGATTATCGACGACAACCTGGGCGACGAGGTCCGCGTGACCATCATCGCCACTGGCTTCGACGAGAAGGCCAACGCTCGTCCTGCCGAGGACGCCCCGCAGGCAAGCGTCGTCGCTCCGGCCGAGGAGCTTGAGTCCCAGCCGGAGAAGCCGGCCGAGCCACGCACTGAGACCCGGACCGAGACCCGCGCCGAGCAGCCGTCGGAGAGCTACCAGGCTCGTCACCGCTACGAGCCAAACCGTGGCCTGTTTACGGACCGTGAGGACTCCCGTCCGCGCCGCGACGAGGAGTTCGGCGGCGGCTTCGACGACTTGGATGTGCCTGATTTCATGCGCTAGTTAGACTGGCTGGCATGCCAGATCTTTCCAACCGCCCCGTCCGCATGGTGTTTACTTCCCGTGCTGGCGGGGTTTCGCGTTCTCCGTACGATGCGTTCAACCTGGGAACGCATGTTGGCGACGACCCAGCCGACGTCGCCGCGAACCGTCAGCGTCTCGCCGACATCTTGGGCCTTCCCGCCGAGCGTTTCGTGTGGATGGAACAACTCCACACCAACACCGTCACCGTGGTCGACGGGCCTGCGGATGAGCCGGTTGCGACCACTGACGCGATCGTGACTCGCGAGAAAAACCTCGCACTGTGCGTGCTGGTTGCGGACTGCACCCCCGTGCTGCTGTCCGACCACAGCGCAGGTGTGATCGCCGCAGCCCACGCGGGCCGTATGGGAGCGCGCAACGGCATTGTGCACCGCACCGTCGAGGAGATGGTGGCGCTTGGCGCAGCCCCGGAGCGTATCCAGGTGCTGCTCGGGCCGGCGGCGGCAGGTGAGTCCTATGAGGTGCCTGCCGAGATGGCTGCGGACGTCGAAAAGCATTTGCCCGGCTCGCGCACAACCACCAAGCAGGGGACCGCGGGCATCGACGTCCGTGCCGGGCTTGTGCGCCAACTGATGAGCATGGGCGTGACCCACATCGACGCAGATCCGCGCGATACCATCACCGATACCGATTTCTTCTCCCATCGCCGCGAGGGCGTCACCGGACGTCAGGCCGGCGTGATTTGGATGCCAGATGCATAACCTTGAAACCGTAACCAAGCAGATTCACGATGCTGAGCGCGCCGCCGGCCGCCCGGAAGGCAGCGTGCAACTCTTGCCCGTGACCAAATTCCACCCCGTTGAGCGCATTATTGAACTCGCCGAGGCAGGCATCACCCTCGTCGGTGAGAACCGCGAGCAGGAGGCCCGCGCGAAGGCTGAAGCTCTGGATGGGCGGTGCCAGATCGCCATGATCGGCCAGATCCAGTCCAAGAAAGCTAACGCCGTCGCGCGTTGGGCGGCTCAGGTCCACTCGCTCGACTCGGTCAAACTCGCCCACGGCCTTGACCGGGGCATGGCGCTTGCCCTCGAGCGCGGCGACCGCACCACGGACACCCTGCCGTGCCTGATCCAGCTTTCCGACGACGGCGATACCGCCCGTGGCGGCGCCTCCTACGACGACGTGCCGGAAATCATCG
Organism: Corynebacterium sp. HMSC034E11; assembly: GCF_001835905.1. Classification (NCBI taxonomy): domain Bacteria; kingdom Bacillati; phylum Actinomycetota; class Actinomycetes; order Mycobacteriales; family Corynebacteriaceae; genus Corynebacterium; species Corynebacterium sp. HMSC034E11. Next base: position 354,983 of record NZ_KV826394.1, on the reverse strand, counting down.
AGGCAGTCGAAAACTCCGAGCATCTTCGCCTCGACGGGTTCATGGTCGTGCCCCCGTTGAACTCCGACCCCGAGACGGTGTTCCGCAGGGCACGTGCGCTTGTCGACGACACCTCCGCCCACCTCGGTCGCGACCTCATCTTGTCGGCCGGTATGAGCGGGGACTTTGAGACAGCAATCGCGTGCGGATCCGATCTCGTGCGTGTCGGAACAGCGCTGCTTGGGCCCCGCCCCGTAGGCTGACCTTCATTGCAAAACCACCCCCAAGGAGCCCCACTATGTCCTTCTTTGGCAGCGCAAAAGAATTCTTCGGCCTCGGTCCGATCGAGAACAACGAGGACGACGCCTACTTTGAGGATTCGCGCTACTCCGAAACTTCCTCGACTGCTGGCGCTGGCGCGTACGACCGTGCTGAGCGTCCGTCGCGTTATGAGCGTGACCACCGCGAGGTGTCGTCGACACGCGCCAGCTACCGTCCGACCCCGCGCATCGTCAACGTGTCTCCGCGTAATTACAACGATGCCAAGGAGATCGGCGAGCCGTTCCGCGATGGCGACGCAGTGGTTATGGATCTGACCGATCTGGACACCGCCGATGCAAAGCGCATCGTCGACTTCGCCGCCGGCCTATGCTTTGGCTTGCGTGGCAGCATGCACAACCTGTCCCGTGGTGAGGACACTCGCAAGCGTCTGTTCGCGATCGTCCCGGAGCACGGCAATGTGGACAAGGAAGCGCTGAAGCGCTCCGCGGGCCTGCGCTAGACAACCTGTAGGGTGTGAACGCGTGGCACTTATCGGAGCAATTCTTTACGCCGTCATCGGCATCTACTCGCTGATTGTCGTCGTGCGCATCATCATTGAGATGATTCAGGCATTTTCGAAGCACTTCGACCCGCCCCACTGGTTCATCATGGTGGCGGAACCACTGTTCAAAATTACCGACCCTCCAGTGTTTGCATTACGCAAGCTCATCCCCCCGTTGAGGTTGAACGGGGGAGTAGGGCTCGATGTGAGCGTGATCGTGCTTTTCCTGGCACTTTCCCTGCTCCAGATGGTTATCCGGGCGACGATGATCGTTCCGGCACTGCATTAGCGCGCTGTCATGTGCGTTGTGTAGACGAAACAGTTACAATTCAGCAGACAAATTAAGTACGTTCCCGTAACGTGGGGCGCATTCGCGACCCGCAGACGCGGGTCCGTTACAAGAACATGAAGGGAACGCAAATGCCGTTGACGCCAGCTGACGTGCACAATGTCGCTTTCAGCAAGCCCCCGATTGGCAAGCGGGGCTACAACGAGGACGAAGTTGATCAGTTCCTCGACCTGGTTGAAGACGCGCTTGCACAGCTCCAGGATGAAAACGAAGAGCTCCGCGCACGACTCGAAGAGGGTGGCGCTGGCGTAGCGGCACCGGCAGCAGCCGGTTCTTCCGCAGACGAGGCTGCAATCCGCCGCGAGGTGGAGCAGAAGATCCGCGCTGACTACGAGGCGCAGCTGCGTTCCGCGAAGGAAGCCAAGGACAAGGCTGAGGCTGAGGCTAAGGCTGCCAAGGAAGATGCGGCAGCAGCCCGCAAGCAGGCTGAGGAAGCTCGCGCACAGGCTGCGAAGCGTCCGGCTGAAGGCGTGTCCAAGGCGGTCAACACCGCCCCGCAGAAGGCAGAGCCTTCGCAGGATTCGCACATCCAGGCTGCCAAGGTGCTCGGCCTTGCACAGGAGATGGCAGACCGTCTGACCAGCGATGCCCAGGCAGAGGCAACCTCCATGCTGGCAGACGCACGCAGCGCTGCAGAGCGTGAGGTGGCCGAGGCTGAGGCGAAGTCCAAGAAGCAACTGCAGGACGCTCAGACCCGCTCCCAGTCTCAGCTGCAGGAGGCGGAGACTCGCGCCAAGCAGCTCGTCGCCGAGGCCCAGAAGAAGGCCGAGGAGACCACTGGCGAGGCCGCTTCCCGCGCCGAGGCCCAGATCCGCCAAGCGGAGGAGAAGGCCAACAAGCTCAAGGCAGATGCAGAGCGCAAGCACACCGAGATTATGAACACGGTGAAGCAGCAGCAGACTGCGCTGGAGAATCGCATTGCGGAGCTGCGCACCTTCGAGCGCGAGTACCGTACTCGCCTGAAGACGCTGCTTGAGTCCCAGCTCGAGGAACTCGAGGCCCGCTCAACTACGGCGCCGAACGAGAAGTAAAACCTCAACGCCCGGGAGTGCTACACTTCCGGGCGTAACGCTTTGATCCGGCTATCACCGGGGAGCATTCCGGAAGAACGGCATTACGCTTATTAGAACCGGACGTTAAATGGGAAGACGTCACTTCCTTCACCACAAATGAAGTGGGGGCTTTCGCCCCAAGCAGGGTGGTACCGCGCAGCACATGCGTCCCTGCAGATTGTGTGTGGAGGAGTGTCATGGTTGGCAACGTCTACCCTAAGGTCGATATGACCGGAGGCAGCGACAAGTTTCCCGAGATGGAACGCGCTGTGCTCGACTACTGGAACAAGGATGAAACGTTCCAGGCATCGCTTGAGCAGCGTGAAGGTTGCGAAGAATACGTGTTCAATGACGGCCCGCCGTTTGCTAACGGTCTGCCGCACTACGGCCACCTGCTGACGGGCTACGTCAAGGACATCGTTCCGCGCTACCGCACGATGACCGGCTTCCATGTGCCGCGTGTGTTCGGCTGGGACTGCCACGGTCTGCCTGCGGAGCTTGAGGCGGAAAAGCAGCTCGGTATCACCGACAAGGCTCAGATCGAGGACATGGGCCTGGAGAAGTTCAACGAATACTGCGCGAAGTCCGTCATGAACTACGCCGGCGAGTGGGAAGAGTACGTCACCCGTCAGGCTCGTTGGGTGGACTTTGAGAACGGCTACAAGACCATGGACCCGGAGTACATGGAATCCGTCATGTGGGCGTTCAAGGAGCTCTACGACAAGGGCTTGATCTACCAGGGCTTCCGTGTGCTGCCGTACTCCTGGGCAGAGCACACGCCGCTGTCCAACCAGGAGACGCGTCTCGACGATTCCTACCGCGACCGCCAGGACCCTACCGTCACCGTCACCATGCCGTTCACCGGCGGGCGCGCCGGCTACGCTGCGGAGAAGACGTGGGCTGAGCACCCTGAACTGCACGATGCGGCTGCGATCGCCTGGACCACCACGCCGTGGACGCTGCCGTCGAACTTGGCGTTGGCGGTTCACCCGGAGGTTGAATACTCGTTGGTGAAGCCGGGGGATGAGGGTGTCGTCGATACGCCATTGCTCTTGGCGACGAACCTGCTCGGCGCATACGCGAAGGAACTCGGCGAGTACGAGGTCATCTCCACGTTCACCGGCGCCCAGCTCGAGGGCCTGGAGTACGAGCCGGTATTCGATTACTTCCGCGATCATGAGAACGCGTTCATGGTGCTTAACGCGGACTACGTCACCACCGAGGACGGCACCGGTGTCGTCCACCAGGCGCCCGCCTTCGGTGAAGACGATATGTTCACCTGCCAGGACTACGGCATCGATTTGGTCATCCCCGTCGACGCCGACGGCAAGTTCACCTCGCTGGTTCCGGACTACGAAGGCAAGTTGGTCTTCGACGCGAACCGCGACATCATCCGCGACCTGCGCGCCAAGGGCCGTGTCGTGCGTGACCAGACCATCGTCCACTCTTACCCGCACTCCTGGCGCTCCGGCGAGCCACTGATCTACATGGCGCTGCCGGCTTGGTTTGTGAAGGTCACGGACATCCGCGACCGCATGGTCGAGCTCAACCAGGAGATCGACTGGATCCCGTCGCACATCCGCGATGGCCAGTTTGGCAAGTGGCTCGAAGGCGCTCGCGATTGGAACATTTCGCGTACCCGCTACTGGGGCTCCCCGGTGCCGGCGTGGGTATCCGATAACCCGGAGTACCCGCGCGTGGATGTCTACGGTTCCCTCGATGAGCTCGAGCGTGACTTCGGTGAGCGCCCCAAGTCGCTGCACCGTCCGCACATTGATGAACTGGTGCGTCCGAACCCGGACGACCCGACCGGTAAGTCCATGATGCGCCGCGTGCCGGACGTGCTCGACTGCTGGTTCGAATCCGGCTCTATGCCGTTTGCGCAGTACCACTACCCGTTTGAGAACCGCGAGGAGCACGACGCTCGCCAGCCGGCTGACTTCATCGTCGAGTACTCGGGCCAGACCCGTGGCTGGTTCTACGTCCAGCACGTGCTGTCTACCGCGCTGTTCGACCGTGTGGCGTACAAGAAGGTCGTCGCCCACGGCATCGTGCTTGGTTCCGACGGCCAGAAGATGTCCAAGTCCAAGGGCAACTACCCGAACGTCAACGAGGTTTTCGACCGCGACGGTTCCGACGCGATGCGTTGGTTCCTGATGTCTTCGCCGATCCTGCGTGGTGGCAACCTGATCGTCACTGAGCAGGGCATCCGCGAGGGCGTGCGCCAGGCGCTGCTGCCGATCTGGAACGCGTACACCTTCCTGCAGCTGTACTCCTCTGAGGACGCTCAGTGGTCGGTGGATTCCGACAACGTGCTCGACCGTTACATCCTGGCCAAGACCCACGACTTGGTGGAGGCCGTGGGCGAGGCTCTCGACGACACGCGCATCGCCGATGCTTGCGATGAGGTGCGTCGCTTCGCGGACACCCTGACCAACTGGTACGTGCGTCGCTCCCGTGATCGTTTCTGGGAAGGCCAGGAGGCCCACCCGGAGGCGTTCAATACGCTTTACACGGTGCTTGAAGTCGTGACCCGTACCGTCGCGCCGTTGCTGCCGTACATCTCTGAGGTGATCTGGCGTGGTCTCACCGGCGGCCGTTCGGTGCACCTGACTGACTTCCCGAAGACAGACAACCTGCCGGCGGATGCTGACCTGGTCGCTGCGATGGATGCGACGCGTGCGGTGTGTTCGGCGGCGTCGTCGGTACGCAAGGCGAACAAGCTGCGTAACCGTCTTCCACTGCCGAAGCTCACTGTTGCTCTGCCAGAGGCTGATCTACTTGAGCCGTTCCGCTCCACCATTCGCGACGAAGTGAACGTCAAGGACGTTGAGCTCACCGCGGATGTGGACTCGGCTGGTTCGTTCGAGGTCGTCGTTAATGCGAAGGTTGCTGGTCCGAAGCTGGGCAAGGATGTCCAGCGCGCGATCAAGAACGTCAAGGCTGGCAACTATGAGCGTCGTGGCGACGACGTGGTGGTCGACGGAGACATCGTGCTGACTCCGGAGCTCTACACCGAGCGTCTCGTCGCTGAGAACCCGGAGAGCACTGCGCGTGTCGACGCCGACGCCGCCGTCGGCCTCGTCGTCCTGGACACCAACGTCACTGAGGAACTCGAGGCTGAAGGCTGGGCCGCCGATGTCATCCGTGGCCTGCAGGATGCGCGCAAGCGTGAGGGCCTTGAGGTCTCCGATCGCATTGCGGTTGTGCTTGCGGTGCCGGCTGAGAAGGAGGAGTGGGCTCGTCGTCACGCAGAGCACATCGCCGCTGAAACGTTGGCAACCTCCTTCGATGTGGTCACCGAACCAGTCGAAGGCCATGATGTTGTCGACGGTGTGACCGCCACCGTTCGCAAGAATTAGGCGCTGACGGACTATGCCGCTGCATAGTGGATCCTGACCCGGACCACTATGCAGCGGCATAGTGTTTTTAGGGGCTAGCCGTGAAGCGTGAGGCCCCAGTGCTGCATTGCGCCGGCGATTTCCATGCCGCTGGTGAGCGTCTTGTTGTAGTCGCTGCCGTTCGACGTCACCCCTAGTGCCCATGCGTCCGTGCCGTCGAACGCGAAGATCGCGCCTCCGGAATCGCCTCTGTCAGCGATGTTGCGAAACACGAATTGGCCGGCCCTATCTACCTCGACGAATTTGCCGCAGGAGTAGCCAGTGGTGGCACCGAGACGGCAAATGGTCATGTTGCCTTGCCCCGCTTGGGCTGGGGTGATCCAGCCCTTCAATCGGGAATTTACGGGCAGTGCGGAATCCACGTACGGCTTGGCATCGTCGTAAATCTCAATCAGTCCGATGTCGGTGCCAATAAAGCCCGTGTTGTCGCGCTCGTAGAAGGATTCGACCATCTCGCCCACAACCAGTGACCCGCCGTATTGGTCATTGACGTAGAACTGGTCACCCACATCGCCGCAGTGCCCGGCAGTAACGATGAATGTGCGGTTTTCCCGCGACGCGATAAAACCAGTAGAGCAGTAGCTTTTGTTCACGTTGTAAATCTTCGCGCCAGGTACAACCTTGCCCGGAGCCTCGAGAAACAGCCAGTCTTGTTTGTTGTGATAGTAAATGCCCAGGTTGTCGTCCCTGCCGGTTACTCCCGCGCCGTTGTTTCGTGGGTCGATGCGTTGCGGGTCCACGGCCTGTGCCTGTGGTTGCTGCGGCTGTGCGTGCTGTCGCTGTGCTTGCCTTGTGGGGCTGGATTCCGATTGCGGGGCGAGAAAGTTCTCGGGAGGGAAATAAAAATTGCTCACTTGGGCGTCGGAGTCGTCGATCCTGCAACGGAATGTGAATTCACCGATGTATTCGTCATTGCTGAGAAAACCGGAGATCTCGCTGTCGAACGTCTGTCCTGTGATTGCGTCAGTGGGCACTTCGTGTGCATAGACCGTTAGGGCGTCGTAGGCAACGCCGTCGGCGGTGGACGCGTTTCTGGCGGCGTTCTGACATAATTCGGCGACCTCAGTCGGTGTCAGTTTGGTCTCGGGAGCATCGGCGGCGATATCTTCTGCATCGGAACAGGCAGTGAGCGCAGTGAGCGTGGTCGCGGATGCGAGCGCTAGCGAGATTAACGTTCGGATGATCTTCACAGATGTCATGGTGACACATCGTGGCGACGAATGTGTCGACTATGCAGCGGCATAGTTTTTCGAACAAAGAACCGCCGTCTGCTCCAAACTATGCAGCGGCATAGTGAATAGGCTGGGCAGCCAAGGTGGGGGAATGGCCTCTTTGGGTAGATTTGAGGAAAACTATTGACTCGAACACGCATGCGATATATAAAGGTGTGAATGTTTGTAAACAAGGGGTGTGAACATGACAGTTGCAGTGAGCCAGTGGGTGGCTGATCGAACGAATGATTTGTCGGCAGAGGTGCTCGAAGACCGGATTAAGGTCAACCACCTTTCGGCCAATCACCATCGTGCGCGGATGCTTGAAGCAGTCGGGCAGTTCGATGAGCAGGATCTCGCGTCGCAGTATGGGGAGAAGTCGACCGCGACGTGGTTGCGTAGGGAACTCAACCTGCCCGAACCGACGGCCTTTGAGTATGTGCGGGTTGCCCGGGGCCTGCGCAGGTATCGCCGGTTATTTGATGCGTTTGAGTCTGGGGTGATGCCGTATTCGACGGTTCGTTTTCTCCTGCAGTTTCTGGACGAGCAAAACGAAGAGGAGCTTGTCGCTCTTGCGTTGTCTCTGGCGTTTTCGGACCTGAAACTTGTGCTCGCCGGTGCCGGGCCGAAAGGCGATGAGCCGACCGAACCTTTCGCCCGGGCCAGAGAGTGCGACGATGGCATGCTTGCGTTCGAGGCCCGCCTTCCCGCCGTGGCTGGGCAGAAACTTCTGACCGCACTGAAAATGGCGCAGTTGGCCAGTTTTGGTCTGGAGGACGTCGATCCGGAGGATCTCAACGATCCTCAAAAGGTGCAATTGCTTATCGACGACGCCACCAACGCCAAGGATGCTGTCGCCTCTGAGCAGGATCGCGAACCACGGAAACGGACAAAGATCACCGCCGAAGACATCGCGAAGACGGTTTCGCGCTACGGGCCTCCGGAGAAACAGGACGTTTACGCAGCGTTGCTGGCCATGGTGGATATGGTGCGGGCTCACCCGATTAGTCCGCTTCGTAGCCCCGGTGTGCAGGTCAATCTCATGGTGAATCAGGGCGGGGGCTGTTGGATGCCCGAAAACCGTGCCGCACGGTCAGAGGATGTGCGAAGCTACCTTGCTAACGCCGTGGTGCGGTTGCACTTGATGGACAAACATGGGCTGACCATCAACGTCGGCCGTGCACAGCGGTTCGCCACTGACGGCCAGGTGCAGGCGTTGCTAGCAACGTGGGGGTATCAATGTGCCATGCCTGGGTGCTCGCATCGCCGGTTTATTGAGATCCACCACATCCGAGAATGGGAGCATGGTGGCTCGACCAACATGGATAACCTCATTCCACTGTGCTCGAGTTGTCACTCGCAGGTTAGCCACGGGACGATCACAATTGAAAGCAGGGGAACCGACCTGTTCTTCACGTTTAACGATGGTGCGCGGTTTGTTTCCCGCGGGCGAGGGTTGCCGCGTCGCCTGGATTTCATCACGGGTACCTCATTCGATGAATGACGAAATTGGAACTCGGCGGTAGCGGTGGTGCACAGTGGTGGCATGACTCGCTGGGTGCTGCATATCGACATGGACGCGTTCTACGCGTCATGTGAGCAGCTCACCCGTCCCACGCTGAAAGGGCGGCCAGTGCTCGTTGCGGGTGTGACCGGCCGCGGGGTCGTGGCGGGCGCCAGTTACGAGGCAAGAAAGTATGGGGCGCGCTCCGCCATGCCAACACACCGGGCGGCACGTCTGGTGGGGCCAAAAGCAGTTCTTGTGGCACCCCGGCGGGCGGTGTACACGACCGCGTCGAGGCGAGTGTTCGAGGTGATTAGCAAGCACGTTGATGTGGTGGAGCAACTGTCTATCGATGAAGCCTTCATGGAGCCAGCTGAGCTCATTGGTGCTACCCCTGACGAGGTGCGTGAGTGGGCGAACCAGTTGCGCGCGGAGATCAAGGAGGAGACTGGCTTGCCGAGCTCGATCGGAGTTGGGTCGGGCAAGCAATACGCCAAGATTGGTTCGGGCCGCGCGAAACCGGACGGAGTGTTTGTCATCCCGCATGAAGAACAGTTAGAGATCCTGCATCCGATGCCGGTCAATGAGTTGTGGGGTGTGGGGCCGGTGACGGAGGCGAAGTTAGCGTCGGCGGGGATCGAGACGATTGGGGATTTGGCGGCGCTGACCGAGAAAGAACTCGATATCGCGATTGGTGGTGCGGTGGGCAAGCAGCTGTGGTGGCTTGCTCGCGGTGTGGATGAGCGGCCGGTTGCCCCGCGTGCTGTGGCGAAGCAGATCTCCTCCGAGCACACCTACCCGAACGATTTAACCCAGCCGTCGGAGGTAGACACTGCGCTGGAACGTGCGGCAGCGGATTCGCATCGACGGTTGCTCAAGGACGGGAGAGGGGCTCGCACGGTGACAGTGAAGCTGCGGATGGCGGACTTTCGCATCGAATCCCGCTCGGCGACCCTGCCGTATGCAACCGACGATGCGGAAACCCTGCTCGCAACGGCGTTTCGACTGGTGCGTTACCCGGACGAAGTCGGGCCAATCAGGCTTGTGGGGGTGTCGTATTCGGGCCTGGAGGATGCGCTGCAGGATGTGTTGTTTCCGGAGTTGGATCAGGAGATTGTGAAGCCGGCGCCGGTGGCGGAGGACTACGAAACTGGGGTGAGTGATCATGCCGCACCGGCTGGACTCGAGGTGGTCTCAGAGATGGGAGACACGCCAGGGCAGTGGCGCGCTACACAAGATGTATTTCACCCTGAGTTTGGGCACGGTTGGGTGCAAGGGGCCGGCAAGGGATGGGTCACGGTGCGGTTTGAAACGCGCGCGACGGGGCCTGGCAGGGTCAAGAGCTTGCGTAGCGACGACCCCGCGCTCGTCCCGGCCGACCCCGTCGATTCGTTGGCGTGGGAGGACTGGCTGTCAGAGCAGTGAGCTGGGATTCACACCGGTGGCCAGGGCGGTGAGCAGTGCGATACGAGCTTGGCCGGGGGAGAGATGGCCGGCGGGCAGCGCGCCGAGGTCGCCGAGGGTAGAGCCGCCACCTGCGCCGCCGTAGGCGAAGGTCACTGCACCGTAGGGGGCAGAAGTGGCAATCACTACGGGGATGCCGCGGCGCAGCATGTCGCGAAGTGCTTCGCCGGTGCCGTCGGAGACGTTGCCGGCACCGAGGGCCTCGACAATGACGCCGTCGGGGGACTTCGAGGCGACAAGATGTGCAACGGTGCCGTCGTCACCTGGCCATGCACGCAGGATCGGCACGAACAAGCCGTCCAATGGCGCAGCGGGGACAGGCATAGGTCGGCGCAGTGAAACGGGGACGTCGAAGGCGTCCAGATCGGTAGTGTGCCGCTTGCGTAGGCCGCGTGCAGGCAAGGTTGCGCCACCGAAGTGAACGAAGGCGCCACCGCCGCGTTGGGTGGCGGCCACCTCGATCGCGCCACGCAGGTTTGCGGGTCCATCAGGGTGGGGATGGTCGGCGGCACGCATGGCGCCGGTGAGCACAACCGGGCGATCATCGCGGTGGACGAGGTCCAGTGCGAGGGCGGTCTCTGCCATGGAGTCGGTGCCGTGGGTGATGACGAGGCCGGTGAGGGTGTCGTCGTTAAGCAACGCGCTTGTGAGCGCACGAAGACGATCGATGTCGGCAAGCCCCATTGACGACGAATCCAGGCTAGCAATCTCGCGAGTTTGCACGTCACGGGTGGTTTCGCTGCGGGCGACAATTTTATCGGCGGACAAGGTCGGCACAAGCGCCCCGGACGCATCGGCGGTAGAGGCGATGGTGCCTCCAGTAGAGACAACGAAGACGGTCATGTGCACCAGAGTGCCAGAAATGGGCTTCAGTGCAGTAACGTTGAGCAAGTCAATCAAGGTATGCAAGGAGAACACGTGAAAGCACAGCGATTTGCTGCGGCACTTGCAGCGGCCAGCCTCGCGCTGGGTCTGACCGCCTGCTCGGGCGAGTCCGACAACACGGAGAACACCACCACCGCAGCCGAACAGGCAAGCGCATCCGACGCAGCGCCCGTGGCAGAAATGCCCACCGCAGAAGAGCTCAACGCAGTCCTGCAGCGCGCTGCCGACCCGAACCTGCCCATCGCAGAACGCGCGAACACCGTCCAGGGTGGCGAAACCACGCCGGAACTGTTCGATCTGATGACCCAGTCTCAGCAGGAATCAGGCGCGAACTTCCAGGTGGTCAACCCGGTGTTGCCGGGCTACACCACCAACTCGGTGTTGGCGACGGTGAACTTCACCCGACCGGACGCGGAATCGCAGCTGGCTGAGGATGTGGAGTTTGTGTACGAGGAGGGCCACTGGAAGATCTCGCAAAGCTGGGCGTGCTTCCTGGTCAGCAACACCTTGCCGCCGGAGCAGGTGCCGGACATGTGCAACACCGGCGCACCGGCCGCACCGGCCGCACCGGCTGAGGCCCCGGCCGAAGCCCCAGCCGAGCAGGCGCCTCCGGCAGCTCCTGGCCTGTAAGTTAAGCGCCGTACCGCACAGCCCGCGTGATGTCTTGGACCACGCGGGTTGTTTGCTCCCCGCCGGAGTACACCAGGTGGGTTGTCGCTTCCACCTCGCCTGACACTGGCAACGGGCGGGAGAAATCGACGGTGATGTGCCCCTTCGACGTGGTGGAAGAGGACTCCACCTCGATGTGCTGGCCGTTGAGGTCCCCGGCGGCATCGGCGTCGATCGTCATGTCCTTTTCCGAGGGGCGTTCCTCGATGTCGACGGCGAGGTCAACGGTGGAATCGGTAAGCGACTCGACAGTGTAGGTGGTGGTGCGCAACATCGTGTTGTCGCCGGCGACTCGGTTTTCCACCTTCCACACGCCACCCTCACCGATTGGTTCGGTGGGGAACACGACGTTTTGGGTGATCAGCGCCAGCAGGGCGGGCTCCACATGCTGCAGGCCGCGCTCCGGTGCTTCCGGTGGGGCGAGCAGTTTGATGGTGGAGATCTTCCCAGAGTCGTCGCCACGCCAGCTCATGCGGAAGCCTTCAGTGGCGGCGACGTCCTGGCCGATGTCCAGGTTGGAGTGTTTGCCGGAGCCGACGGTGAAGTCGATTCGTCGAGAAGCAGCTGCTTCTCCCTCGCCGGGTTCAGGTGCGTCACCAACCGAGATGTCCAGCGGCAACGTCGTGATCGCCACATCGCCGCCCCGGACCTGATCGCCCACTGTCTGCGCGACACCGGACGAGACCGCAACCGTGGTGGACCAGGGCTCGGCGTTCTCGGTGTACGACAACACGCGAGCATGTTCGCCCGTATCGACGACAGTGACACCCGGCTCGTCCACAGGGAACGCGGGCACGCCCTCGATCAGGTCTTCCTCGCCCGCGCATGCGGTGAGGGACAGCGACAAAGCAACGGCGGCAACGGCGGCAGTTAAACGAGACATCTTTAAGAACGTACCGCACGGCATACGCAGGGGTAGCGTCCGAGGCGCTAAGGTGGGACGGCGATGGAACAGGCAACGAAACCCCGCTCGACACCCCGCTACCTTGGTGTCGTGATCGCTGTGATGCTCATCGTGGCGGCGCTGGACCAGCTCCTGAAAATCATCATGGTCGCATGGCTGGAACCCGGAGTGCCCCACCCAGTGATCGGAGATTGGTTCCGCTTCTACCTGCTGTTTAACCCGGGCGCCGCATTTTCAATGGGGCAGAATTCGACGTGGTTATTCACCACCCTCCAACTTGCGTTTGTCATTGGTGCGCTGTGGTTTGGTCCTCGCATGTCCACACGTTGGGAGGCGTTTGGTCTAGCGCTGGTCGCAGGTGGCGCACTGGGCAACCTGTGCGACAGGTTGTTCCGTGAGCCTGGATTCTGGTTCGGACATGTGGTGGACTACATCTCCGTAGGCAGTTTCGCGGTGTTTAACCTGGCCGATGCTGCTATTACGGTCGGTGTGGTGGTGTTTGTCGTGGCCACCTTTGTTGCAGAGCGGAAGGGGGACAACGATGGGTAAGTTCCGGGCGCTTCCAGTGCCGGAAGGGCTGGACGGGATGCGTGTCGATGCTGCGATGTCGAAGCTGTTCGGTGTCTCCCGTGCCGTCGCCGCAGAAATTGCCGCGAACGGTGACGTGCTTGTCAACGGCACTGCTGCACAGAAATCGGAACGAGTCCACACAGGCGCCATGCTGGAGGTCACTCTGCCGGAGCCGAAGCGGGCGCCGCAGCCGGTCACCGAACTCGTTGAAGGTCTGGAGATCCTGTACAAGGATGCCGACGTCATCGCGGTGGATAAGCCTGTGGGCGTGGCGGCGCACCCGACCTTGGGCTGGGAAGGCCCCGATGTGGTCGGTGGGTTGCAAGCCATGGGATTCACGCTTCCCGATGCCGGCCCGCCGGAGCGCAAGGGCATCGTGCAGCGTCTCGACGTCGGCACATCCGGCGTCATGATCGTTGCCGCAAGCGTGCCCGCTTACTCCGCGTTGAAACGCGCCTTTAAAGAACGCACCGTGGACAAGACCTATAACGCGTTGGTGCAGGGGCTGCCGGACCCGACAGTTGGCACAATCGATGCACCGATCGGACGCCACCCTTCCGCCGGGTGGAAGTTTGCCGTCACGCAGGACGGCCGGCCGAGCGTGACCCACTACGAGGTAATTGAAGCGTTCCGCCGGGCGAGTCTCATCGAGGTGCACCTAGAAACGGGCCGGACCCACCAGATCAGAGTGCATATGTCCTCGGTGGGCCATCCCTGCGTGGGAGATCCGATGTATGGGTCGGACCCGACACTGTCGAAGCAACTCGGGTTGAAGCGCCAGTGGCTGCATGCCACCAGCCTTGGGTTCGTCCACCCGCGTACCGGTGAATATATGGAGGTCACCTCCGAGTATCCGGAGGACCTTCGTGTGGCGCTTGATGCGGTCCGTAACGGGTAGGCGGGTCGTCGCAACGCTGCTTGCAGCCGTTGTTGCGCTCTCAGCGTTGTGGGCGATTGGCGTTGCGACGCCACCACTGCCATCTGTGCTGCAAGGCGACACCCTCGGGCCCGAAGACGGGGAAGAGAACTACAAGCAACGTGCCGACGACACCTTGCGTGCCGCCGACGCCCCCGCGTTCGCGCTTGTGACGTTCGATACAGCATTATCTGCTCACGATGCTGCGGTGACGGTTGCGCCGGCGCGCCGGGCGAGTGCTCTGGTCGCGGACGGCGGAGCGCCTATCGCGGTTGGTGAACCGCTTGCGGGGCAGCTACGTGACGAAATCTTCCAGCAAGCAACCACGCAGCCAATTGACGCAGTGATCGTTTACGGTTCAGGCGATGAACTCCGCGCGGTTGCCGAACAGCCAGCTGTTTTCGCCGTGGAAGTATTGCCTTCTGATGCTGTGTGGGGAGCGTTTGCATTGACCCGAAACGTCTCTGGGGGCCGTGTATAGTTTGCGGAGTTATATGCCTGCTACCGGGAGGAGACCCCTTGGCTTCCGAGACCAATCACTCGACCGCACGTCGCCGGCTGACACGCGTGAGCCTGGCAATTGTCACGTCGTCCGCACTGCTGCTCGGCGCGTGCGGATTCGGTGGCGATGGCAACGGCGAAGGCGAAGGTGACGGGCTGCAGCCCGGCGATTACACCGTCGTGTCCCAGGAAGGCGTCTCTGACAGTGTTGTCGTCTCCGGCAAGATTGAGCCGGTGCGCACGGTCAACATCACCTCCGCGGTGCAGTCTGAGGTAAAGAACGTTGCAGTGAAGGCTGGCGATAGGGTCCAGGCGCAGCAGTTCCTCGTTGCCATGAATACCGAGGAGCTGGAGCGCCAGTTGGCGGTCCAGCAAAAGCAGCAGGCGAACGCGCAGGCTGATGCGCAGGCCAACGTGCAGCAGGCGCAGCAGCAGTTGAACGCGTATCAGGCAAGCATCAATAACGGGACGCACCCGGCGATTGCTGCTGCTCAAGCGCAGGTCGACCAGGCGCAGGCGGCTTATAACGCAGCTGTTGCTGCAGAGGGCGGCCCGCGCTTGATCAACCGCGGCATGGCGGCTGTGGAGCAGATGGCGGGTCAGATCTCCTCGCTTGGCAATGCGACGGCAAAGCCGGGTGTTCCAGCACCACCGGCACAGCCGGCACAACCGGCACCGCAAGCTCCGGCGCAGCTCGCTGGTGGTTCGTTGAGCAAGCAGGAGGCTCAGGCGGCGCTGCAGCAGGCTCAGGCGGAACTTGAGTCCGCACGTGCGCAGGCGGCGCAGGAACGTGACCAGTTGCAGGCGCAGGTGAGCTCCGCTACCCGTCAGGCCGAGTCGGCGCAGCTTGGCGAGGGCGACGGCACCCTCGAATACCAAGTCCGTGAAGGCACCGTGTACGCCCCGATCGCGGGATTGGTGACCGAGGTTTCCGTGCACGAAGGCGACATCCCGCAAGGCAAATTGCTCAGTATTGCCGACGATTCCTCCCTGGTCATCCGGGCAGACGTCCGTGAGTCGGACGTGCCAAACATCTCTGTCGGGGACCGGGTTGATTTCACGTCGACCGCAACTGGCAAGAAGCAGTTCAAGGGCAAGGTCACGCGCATTGCGCCGGCCGCGAGCGGTTCTGGTTCTGCTGAGGTTCCTGGCATGGCGATGGGCGGCGGCGGATCGCAAAATTCGAGCGAGGTGACGTTCCCGGTCGAGATCGAAATCACCGGCGACAAGGAAGGTCTGCTGCTGGGTGGTACCGCGCGTGCGGAGATCATTACCGCTGAGGCGAAGGACGCGCTCAACGTCCCGCTCGACGCCGTGTATGAGGAGGACGGCAAGAAGAAGGTTCTCGTCATGGCAACCGAGGGCGAAGATGCGACCTCTGGCAAGGTCGAGGAACGCATCGTGAAAACCGGTGCGTCCAACGACGTCGACATTGCCATTACGGGCGGCGACCTCAAGGCTGGCGATATTGTCGTGAACTGGCCGGACGAGTACCGCGAGCGTATCGGGGAGACCGTTGAGATCAACGACCCGAACTTCGACCCGGAGAAGGTCCGCGAGGCTCGCGAAGGCAAGAAGAAGCAGGACGGCGAGAAGGAGCAGCCGTAAGTGTTTCGCAGGAAAAAGCGTCCGCTTGACGACGACACCCTGACCGACACGACAGACACCCACGACCCGTTCTTCCTCGACGGCGAAGAAGACCCAGCCGATGAAGACGAACCGGTAGTTGAAACTGTCCCGGTGGAGGAAGTCGTCGATACGCAGCCGCGCATGGAGAACACCGGCAGGTTGATCGACATGCGCCGGATCGTGAAGACGTACAACGTTGGCGAGCCGAGCGAACTGACCGTACTGCACGGCGTGGATTTCTACGCTGAACAGGGCGAATTTGTTTCTATCGTGGGTCCTTCGGGCTGCGGTAAATCGACGTTGATGAACCTGATTGGCATGCTCGACCGCCCGACTGAAGGTGCGTATGCCTTCAACGGCGAACCTGTGTACGCGAAGCAGGACAAGGAACTGGCGCATTACCGCAGCCAAAACATCGGATTCATTTTTCAGAACTTCAACCTCGTTGGCCGCATCGACGCGCTGCAGAACGTGGCCATGCCGATGATGTACGCCGGTGTGCCGAAGCGCGAGCGCGAGGAGCGCGCCGCCGAACTGCTGGATCGCATGGGCATGGGGGATCGGTTGCACCACAACCCCAACGAACTTTCGGGTGGCCAGAAGCAGCGTGTGGCAATCGCACGCAGCCTGGCCAATGACCCAGGGCTGCTGCTTGCCGACGAGCCCACGGGCGCCCTGGATTCCAAAACCGGACGCATGGTCATGGATCTGTTCCACGAACTCAACCAGGAACTGGGCAAAGCCATCGTGTTTATTACCCACAACCCGGAGTTGGCTGAAGAAACCGGCCGGATCGTGGAAATGATGGACGGAAAAATCGCTCGTGTGCGCCAGCCGGGTGGGGTGAACTAGGTGAATATTCGCGAATCGCTACGGTTGGCGCTGTCCAGCCTGAATACCAACAAGTTGCGCTCGCTGCTGACGCTTTTGGGCATCATCATCGGCATCATGGCCGTGATCATCATCATGACGTTGGGCCGTGCCCTCGAGAACGATGTGATGGGTGGTCTGGAAGACGCCGGCACGACCACGTACCCGGTGATGGTGCACGAACGCGCGGAAGAAGGCGAGAAATCCGAGGACCCGTTTGCGGCGTTTGATCTTGCCCCGCCGACAAACGAGAACGATGCTGTCACGTTTGATCAGCTCAACGAGCTGCAAGCGTCGTTCGGCGACCGCGTGCAAGGCATCGATCTGGAGCTTTCCGGTGGTGGTGACGCACAGGTCGGGGACAACACTTCAAGTGTGTCGATCTACCCGTCGCTTGCGAGCTCGCTCGACATGCGTGGCCTGAAGGTTCAGTACGGTCGCGGGTTGGATCAAGACATCATTGATAGTCGTCGCCCCGTTGCCGTTGTATCGCCAGAGCTGGTTGAGGCGTTGTTCGACAACGATCCGAGCAAGGCGCTCGGCTCCCGCTTCGACCTCATCATCCACGGCAAGCCGGCGGTGTTCACCATCATCGGTGTGCTGGAAAAATCGGAGAGCCAGCCCATGTTCGGGGAAACCGCGTTTGCGGACGCCTACATTCCGGTCACGGCCGCGGACAGGGTTGGCTTGGAGGCGGACTGGGTGTCGTCGTTTAGCGTGCGTGCTGCTGTGGATGAGGACCCGGAGGCGTTCCGCGCAGACCTGCAAACGTACCTGGATCGCATGTACGCCGGTAACGACAACTACGAGGCCGAGGTGTTCGATATCTCAGCGAGCCTCGAAGGCTTGACGACGATCTTCCGCACCCTGTCGACCGTGCTCTCCGCAATCGGCGGCATCTCGCTCCTCGTCGGCGGTATCGGCGTGATGAACATCATGCTGATCACGGTTACTGAACGCACCCGCGAAATCGGCGTGCGTAAAGCGCTCGGCGCAACCCACAATGATATTCGTGTCCAGTTCATCGTCGAGGCGATGCTGGTGTGCCTCATCGGCGGCGTCATTGGCGTCATCCTGGGTGGCGCTGTCGGCATGATCGCCAGCTCGGCGCTTTTGGAAATGACATGGCCGCCGATCGGAGCCGTGGTGTTCGCGCTGCTGTTCTCGCTGGCGACCGGTGTGTTCTTCGGCGCATACCCTGCGTCGAAGGCCGCGAAGATGCAGCCCATCGACGCGCTGCGCTACGAATAATTCGGACTTGCGTAGCCGTCTAAGATGAGCCGCATGGCCAAAAAATCCTCCTTCGTTCATCTTCATAACCACACCGAGTTCTCCATGTTGGACGGCATGGCAAAGGTGGACTTGCTGGCTGAGGAGGTGTCCCGCCAGGGCATGCCAGCAGTCGGCATGACCGACCACGGCAACATGTTCGGCTCCAATGCGTTTTACCGTCGCATGGTCGATGCTGGTGTGAAGCCGATCATCGGCATTGAGTCTTACATGGCACCGGACTCTCGTTTTAATAAGAAGCGTGTGCTGTGGGGTACGCCGGATCAAAAGCGTGACGATGTCTCCGCGTCCGGCGCATACCTCCACCAGACCATGCTCGCCGAGAACGCGACGGGTCTGCGCAACCTGTTCAAGCTGAGCTCCCTTGCGTCGTACGAGGGACAGTTGGGTAAGTGGCCTCGCATGGATGCGGAACTTATCGCCGAGCATGCTGACGGCATTATCGCGACCACTGGCTGCCCGTCCGGTGACGTGCAAACTCGCCTGCGTCTAGGCCAGTTTGACGCCGCGTTGGAGGCTGCGGCGATGTGGCAGGACATCTACGGCAAGGACAACTACTTCCTTGAACTGATGGACCACGGGTTGCACATCGAACGCCGCGTGCGCGACGACCTGTTGCGCATCGGAGAGATGCTTGAACTGCCGCCGCTGGTGACCAACGACTGCCACTACGTCCTCGAATCCCAGGCGCCCGCGCACGAGGCAATGCTGTGTGTCCAGACAGGCAAGACGCTGCTGGATCCGGACCGCTTCAAGTTTGATGGCTCCGGCTACTACATCAAGACTGCCGAACAGATGCGTGAGTTGTGGGATTCCACCGTGCCTGACGGGTGCGACAACACCCTGTGGATCGCGGAGCGTGTCGGCGACTACAGCGAGTTGTGGGAGGAACACCCGCACGATCGCATGCCGATCGCGGACGTTCCGGAGGGACACACTCCGACGACGTGGCTGCGTGAGGAGGTTCGCCGCGGACTGTCGGAGCGTTTCAACGGGGGAGAGGTTCCGCAGGAATACACCGAGCGTGCGAATTACGAGATCGACGTCATCGACATGAAGGGCTACCCCTCCTACTTCCTGATCGTTGCGGAGCTGATTAAGCACGCCCGCGAGATCGGCATTCGCGTTGGTCCCGGTCGTGGTTCCGCCGCTGGTTCGTTGGTTGCGTATGCGTTGACCATTACAAATATTGACCCGATGGAGCACGGCCTGCTCTTCGAGCGATTCCTCAACCCGGAGCGTCCGTCCGCACCGGATATCGATATCGACTTCGACGATCGCCGCCGCGGCGAGATGATCACCTACGCCGCCGAGCGTTGGGGTGAGGACAAGATCGCCCAGGTGATCACCTTTGGCACGGTGAAGACAAAGCAGGCGATTAAGGACTCGGCGAAGGTGAACTTCGGCCAGCCGGGCTTCCAGATGGCCGACCGCATCAACGGTGCCTTGCCACCAGCAATTATGGCGAAGGATATTCCACTGTCCGGCATCACCGATCCGGAGCACGAGCGCTACGCGGAAGCGGCTGAGGTTCGCTCGCTGATCGAGACAGATCCGGATGTGGCCAAGATCTATGAAACCGCCCGTGGACTTGAAGGCGTTGTGCGCCAAGCAGGCGTACACGCGTGTGCTGTGATTATGGCGTCTGTGCCGCTGATGGACCACATTCCGATGTGGAAGCGTCCTGCCGACGGTGCGATCATTACCGGTTGGGACTATCCGGCGTGCGAGGCCATTGGCCTGCTGAAGATGGACTTCCTCGGCCTACGCAACCTGACAGTGCTTGGCGACGCGCTGGAGAACGTGGAGAAGAACCGCGGCGAGACCATCGACCTTGAAGCCTTGGACACCGACGACGAGGCGGTGTACGAGTTGCTGTCTCGTGGCGACACCCTTGGAGTGTTCCAGCTCGACTCCGGAGGTATGCAGGAGCTTCTCAAGCGTATGAAGCCGACGGGCTTTAACGATATTGTTGCCTCGCTCGCTCTGTACCGTCCGGGCCCGATGGGTGTGAACGCTCACTGGGACTACGCCGACCGCAAGAATGGGCGCAAGCCGATCACTCCGATTCACCCGGAGCTTGAGGAGCCGCTGCGCGAGATTCTCGACGAAACCTACGGCCTGATCGTCTACCAAGAGCAGATCATGAACATCTCGCAGAAGGTAGCCAACTACACGGCTGGTCAGGCAGACGGCTTCCGTAAAGCCATGGGTAAGAAGAAGCCGGAGGTGCTGGCGAAGGAGTACGAGACGTTTTCTGCCGGCATGTTTGAAAACGGCTACTCCAAGGAAGCCGTCGATGCACTGTGGGGAACGATTGAGCCGTTCGCGTCGTACGCGTTTAACAAGTCGCACGCCGCAGGCTATGCGTTGGTGTCGTACTGGACTGCCTACATGAAGGCGAATTACGCCGCTGAGTACATGGCCGCGCTGCTGACCTCTGTTGGTGATAAGAAGGACAAGTCCGCGATTTACCTGGCGGATTGCCGCCACTTGGGCATCAGCGTGTTGCAGCCAGATATCAACGAGTCTGAAGAGAACTTCATGGCTGTCGGCAAAGACATCCGTTACGGACTTGCGGCTGTGCGAAACGTCGGTGCGGAAGTGGTGGAGTCCATCAAAGAGACCCGCAAGTCCAAGGGACACTTCACCAGCTTCTCTGACTACCTGGACAAGATCGATCTCCTTCCGTGCAACAAGCGCATCACGGAATCGCTGATCAAGGCAGGCGCGTTCGATTCTTTGGGTCACCCGCGTAAAGGCTTGATGCTGATCCAGGAAGACGCGGTGGACTCAGTCTTGGCGACGAAGAAGGCCGCTGACAAGGGCCAATTCGACCTCTTCGCGGGCCTTGGCGGCGAGGACGGTTCCGCGAACTCTGCGTTTGCCATCGAAGTACCTGAAGACGAATGGGACCGTAAGCACAAACTCGCCCTCGAGCGCGAAATGCTTGGCCTATACGTGTCCGGGCACCCGCTTGATGGGTACGAGGAAGCCATCGATGCACAGACCGATACGCAGCTCACCACCATCCTGTCCGGTGAACTACGCAACGGCGCAGAGGTCACCATCGGTGGGTTGATTTCGACTGTGGACCGACGCTTCTCTAAGAAGGACGGTTCCCCCTGGGCGATTGTGACCATCGAGGATCACCACGGCGCGCAGGTGGATGTGCTGCTCTTCAACAAGGTGTACGCGCTCGTCGCTCCGCAAATTGTGGAGGACAACATCATTTTGGTCAGAGCACATGTCTCAATTCGCGACGAGCGTATGAGCTTGTTTGGCGACGACGTCAAAGTCCCCGAACTTGGCCCCGGCAACGGTGCTGGCCTGCCGCTCCGTCTAACGCTGCGGACGGACCAGTGCACCATCGACAACATTTCGAAACTCAAGGGAGTGCTGTCGAACAACCCAGGCGACTCAGACGTCTATCTCAACCTGGTCAACGGCGAACACAGTCAACTGATGATCCTCGGCGACCATTTGCGAGTGCACCGTTCTGCGAGCCTGATGGGTGATCTCAAGGCAACCCTGGGTGCGGGGATCTTGGGCTAGGGGAAACTATGCCGCTGCATAGTGTGCGGGTTTGGGGCTCGTGCGGTGGTGACTATGCTGCTGCATAGTCGGCTTCGGCCGCCATCTGCGGGTGTACCGCGCCGCGAGCTTGTTGGGTTACGCCTTGGGAGCCGGGATGCTCGGCTAGGAGAAACTATGCCGCTGCATAGTGCGCGGGCTCGAGGTTCCAGCGGTAGTGACTATGCCGCTGCATAGTCGGCTTCGGTGATTCTCTGCGGCGGTACCGTTCTGCGAGCCTGATGGGTGATCTCAAGGCAACCTTGGGTGCGGGGATGCTGGGTTAGGGGAAACTATGCCGCTGCATAGTCGGCACAGCAAAATGCCCGCTGGCATATTGCACAGCGGGCATGAGGAGATGAAGCGCGTGTCTTACTTGAAGAACTTACGCAGTGCCTCGCGACCACCAGGGATCGAGTTGATGAAGACAACCAGGCTGCCAATTGCAGCACCAAGCGTCGTCACAATCACGCTGATAGTCGTGATTGATTTCAGGATCTTTTCCTCGTTATCGACAGGGCCGATGCTTCCGTGCGGAGCCAGCGTTGCCGAAGGCTCAGCGGTCACCTTTGTCGGTGTAGGAGCGGTCGTGGTCTCCTTCGTCGTGGTTTCGGTCGACTGGTTGGTGGTGGTTTCCTCCGACGTCTCAGTGGTCGTCGTCGAGGTGGTGGTTTCCTCCGTGCCCTCGGAAGGTGCCGGTTCCGCCGGCGCCTCAGTGGTCGTCGTCGGTGCCGGTTCCGAGGTGGCGGTGGTAGTTGCCGAAGTGGGTTCGGATGTGGTGGTCTCTGCAGCGAGAGCTGAAGTGCCAAGAGCGCCAGCGGCGACGGCGGCACCGGCTGCGGAAACCAACAGAGTGCGGAGCTTCATGCTTGAATATTCCTAGCTGGGGTGGAGGTTTAGAACGGGAGCTTCGGGAGCTGGACCTGCGGCACGTGGACGTGCGGGATGCCCAGGTGGAACTCGCGGTTCAGTGCGTCGATGATCTTGTTGATGCCACGCGGGTCAGAGAACACGATCAGACCGGTGGTCAGAACCGCAGCGAGGGTGCCAGACACTGCGCCGATGATGTGGCCCTGGGAGGAACCGGAAGTCTGCTTCTGGGGAGCCGGCGGGTTGTTGGTCTCGTCCTTGTTGTCCTCGCCCTTGCCCGGCTTGTCGGTTTCGCCCTCGCCCGGCTTGTCGGTTTCGCCCTTGTTGTCCTCGGGCTGGTCAACCGGAGCGGTGGTGTGGGTGTCGGTGGCCTCGTTGCCGGTGTTTTCGGCGTCCTCAGCGTAAGCCGGGGTAACAGCCAGGGTCAGCGCGGTCGCGGCAGCGACCATTGCAGAAGAAATGCGCTTCATTATGAAAAACTCCTATGGAAATTTAGGGGGTTTGTCGCTGTCGACCGTGCGCTCGACAGATCACTCGGAAGAACCTAGCAGGTTCCCAGAAGAAAACATAGTGATATAGGCAATGTTTTCAGTGATCCCCGCATCGGATTGGCCAACACCTGGAAGTCAGGGGTTTGGTCACGGCGAGCAGTGTACCCCAAATCATCTATATGTCTAAGTCCTGTGGAAGCGGGGTAAATCGAGGTTTGAACAAACTGAAAGCTCGTCGCGCGTACACTGATCGGCCATGCGCCCATCTGACACATTCCAAGAGGTCCATGCCGCCGATATCCAGTTCGCGCAGGGAAGGATTTCTTCTGTCATTACTCCGTCGCCGCTGCAGTACTGCCCGCGGCTGTCTCAGCAGTACGGTGCTGAGATTTATCTCAAGCGTGAAGACCTGCAGGATGTGCGTTCGTACAAGATTCGCGGGGCGTACTTTGGTATTTCGCAGCTGACCCCGGAGGAGCGGGAGGCTGGCGTAGTGGCGGCGTCGGCAGGCAATCACGCCCAGGGCGTGGCGTACGCGTGCCGTGCGCTTGGGATTCAGGGCAAGATCTTTGTCCCGAAACCCACCCCGAAGCAGAAGCGTGACCGCATTTTGGTGCACGGCGGTGATGCGATTGAGCTCGTCGTTACGGGCAACACGTTTGACGAGGCTGCCCAGGCTGCGCGCGAAGACGCTGCGGCACGGGGAGCGACGGTGATTGAGCCGTTCGACTCGCGCAATACCGTGGTCGGGCAAGGCACCGTCGCGGCCGAGATCGTCGCGCAATTGTCCAGTATGGGCAAGCAGCTCGACACTGTTCTTGTGCCGGTCGGTGGCGGTGGCCTGATGTCAGGTGTGATGTCGTATGTGGCGGACATGTCGCCGTCGACGAGGGTGGTTGGTGTTGAGCCGGTGGGGGCGTCGTCGTTACGCGCTGCGATTGAGGCGGGCGAGCCGGTGACGCTGGAATCTATCGACCCATTCGTAGACGGTGCGGCGGTGAAGCGGATCGGTGACACTCCCTGGCAGGTGTTCCAAGCACATAAGGATCGTGCAGAGGTGCTTGCTTGCGACGAAGGGGCAGTGTGCACGGAAATGCTCTCGCTGTATCAAAACGAAGGCATCATCGCTGAGCCCGCGGGTGCGCTGTCGGTTGCGGGCCTTGCACAAACGACGATTAAGCCAGGCTCGACCGTCGTTTGCATCATCTCTGGGGGCAACAACGATGTGCTGCGCTACGCGGAGGTCATGGAGCGCTCCTTGGTCCACCGCGGGCTGCGTCACTACTTCCTGGTCAACTTCCCCCAAGAGCCAGGACAGCTTCGCATGTTCCTGCGGGAGATCCTGGGCGAGGAAGATGACATCGTGCTCTTCGAGTACTTGAAGAAGAACAACCGCGAAACCGGTGCGGCGCTAGTTGGCATTGAGTTGGCGCATGCAGAAGACCTGGCGCCCTTGCTGGATCGTATGGAAGCGTCGCCGATCGGCTGCCGTCGCCTCGAGCCTGGCACGCCTGAGTACGACTTCATCGTTGCAGGTTAAATGGTTACTTCTTACGTCCGACCCAAGGCTGGGGAGACAGCCATCCACGAGCTTGAGATCAAACGTTCCAGGTTCATCACCTGGGTGACGCGTGCCACCACTGAGGAGGAAGCGCGCGAGGTCATCCATGCCGCGCGTGAGGCGTACCCGGATGCGCGCCACCATTGTTCGGCGTTCATCGTTCATGTCGACGACGCACAGCCGATCGAGCGCTCTTCCGACGACGGTGAGCCCTCCGGCACGGCAGGAAAGCCGATGCTTGAGGTGCTCAAAGGATCAGGTATGTCCGACATTGTCGCCGTGGTTATTCGCTACTTTGGTGGCATCAAGCTTGGCACAGGCGGCCTTGTGAGTGCGTATACGAACGCGGTGTCTGAAACACTGCCGAGCGTTGTCACCACCACACGTGCCATGCGTGAGCAAGTTGCCGTGGACCTTCCGCATGCTGAAGCCGGCCGAATCGAAGCAGAACTACGCAACGCTGGGGTGGAAGTCGTAGACGTCAAATACGGAGCTGCCGCCACGTACACGCTCGCGTTCGAACCAGGGGAGCGTGAGCGTATCGACGACCTCCTCGCCGCCGCCACCCAAGGCCAAGCAGAAAGCAAAACGCTCGGACCACGGTGGGTCGAGTTGTCTACTTCGCGCTAGAATTGCATGCCATGACTATGCAGCCGCGCCCAAACAACCCGATCGACCAACGAAAAGCCGCCGTGCGCAAATACTCGCGCGACGCGCTGGTGTGGGCCGGCGGCGGCCTCGCCGGCGGCATCGCGTTCGGTCTGCTGATGCAGTCCTGGACGATCCTGGTGCTTGGGCTCGTCATCGGAGTTGCGGGTGGTTTTGTGAATTGGAACAAGGTCCAAAAGATCGTCAATCACCAGGACCGTTACTAGCGCCTTGATCGAACCGTCAGGCAAAGCCGTCCGTATCGACGCCTGGCTGTGGGCCGTGCGGATCTTCAAAACACGCAGCCAGGCCGCCGAAGCCGTTCGTGCTGGGCACGTCAAGATCGGTGGCAAGGCAGTCAAACCTGCCGTCCAGGTCGTGCCGGGAGACACGGTGCGGGTATGGAAGAACCACCACGAGTACATTCTCGAGGTTACGGCGACGGTGTCGAAGCGCGTTGGCGCCCCGGTGGCGCGCACCTGCTACATCGACCACAGTCCGCCACCACCACCGCGTGAACTCTTCGCGGCACCTCCTGTGCGCGATCGCGGAACTGGGCGCCCCACGAAGAAGGAACGCCGCGAAATCGACCGCCTCATGGGGCGGCGTAACTAAACGCAGCTAATCGATGCTGCTGCGCAGCCGGGCTAGACGGCCGTTCAGACGCTCGCGGCGCACCTCTGGGCGGTTTCCCGAATCCCAGGTTTTCTCGATGTGTTCGGTGCCGAACCGGTTGAGCAGCAGATCGTCGATAATGCGCACTTGCCCCGGGACGAATGAGTAGTTCATCGAGTTGGAGACAGCCTCGATGTCTGCCGGGTTGGTCAGGTCCGCAACGTCCGAGACAAGCTCAATGCCGTGGGCACGCAGCAACTCGGTGAGGAAGCGGTAGTCGCCCGCGCGTGAGAGCGGAAACTGGCTGCCAAGCAACACGGTCAGAATGCCCGGCAGTGTCTCAGGCGAGATTTCGGTGTCCACGTCGGTGTGCACCTTTTCCTGCGGGTCTGCCAAGGTTGAAATTTGGTCAAACTGCTGATCGGCTAGCTCGATAAGCCCTGCGGCGAGGGTGAACGCGCGGTCCACCTGCGGGTCGAGTTTTTCCGCTGAGCGTTTGTACCTGATGTCGTGCTCAAACTCCGCCCACGCATGCTGCAGCACTGTACGAATCTGCACCTCGAAGACTTGGCCGACGAACTCCTCAAGGCCCTCGGATTGCTCCTCAACACGGACGACAAGGTGGTGCGAGCCGTAGCCGAAGTTGCCGGCGACTCGGGTTTCTTCGGCTTTGTCCACGCTGCGCAACACCTCAAACTCGTCGGCGAGCAGGCGCTGCACTGCAGGGATCTCGGTCGAGTGCAGCACGGTGATTCGGGCGCCGATGATGTCTTTGATGTCGTGCCACGGGTCGGGGTAGAGCAACTCACCGTCGCGAGTTTTGCGGGCTTTTTCCTTCAACGAGGTCCAGGACTTTACTCGTGCATCTACGCGGTCGAAATTCACGCCGGCATCGCGCATGAGTTCATGGAGGGCGTGGCGGAAGGTCATCGCCACGTCCTCGTGTGCGTTTACCCAAGCGAAGTAGGTGGAGCCGAGACGTGCGATTGTGTCGTCAGCTTCCTTGTTTCGCTTGGCCGGTTGTTTTGAAGTGCTCATGTCGGCGGGTGAGCTTACCCGGAAACTGGTGGATCGTGCATTAGCGGGAAGCCGACCGAGTATGTCATCAGCGCGCCGCGCCCCAGGATGTCGCGGACGTGATGCAGCGGTGCGTCGAAGATAAACAGTTCCTGGTCGTCGCGGGTGGCGTAGACCAGCTCGTGGTGGGGGTCGAGCACCGTCTGGAAATGGCGGTGCATCACCGTAAACGTTTTCGGGTGAGCGAGCCACGCGGTGGGTGGCACACCGTGTCCACCTACCTCTAAACCGGGCGGAAGGCCGGTCTGCTCCAGCGCGGCAGCGGGATTGCGCACCAAAAACTCGACGCCCGTGTCGACGAGCGCCCGCTTCGCCAACCGGTCAGCGGCACCATTCCAGAGCTGGTTCATGCTCGGCGTGAGCTCACCGATTTGTTGGTGGGTCAGCGCCGGACCGTCGTCGACGGTAAAGACACACACCAGGCGCGGTGCAAGGTTGATAAACGCGGTCGAGGCCGAAAAGCCAGGCGTGAGCCAGGAACGTGACGACGACGATGGCGCGACGTCGTCGCGACGCGCCAGCCGCAATTCAATAGCATCTTGGTGGACAGGGCGGGGAAGAGTTTCTACTACGTACATACTCAGTTAGACGTAGCCAACACCGCCCCGGTTCCATCCGAACCAAAACTTTTTACAGACCGAGTACCTCGAGGAGTTTCGGGGCCTGCCAAATCTGAATGTCCTGGCCCTTTTCCTGCAGTTCGCGGGCTCGCTTTTCCTTCGAGGTCACACTCGACCATTCGCCGACAACCAAGATGGTCGTTTTCTTGGTGACGTTCTTGCCCACCTGCGCGCCCTGCTTCGCAATCGCGTCCCACAACTCGCCCTTATCGTGCGGTTCGAACTCACCGGTTAAGGTGACGTGCTCGCCGTAGAGAGGAGCGTTCGGGTCGGCTTGAGCATCTGGCTCCGGCACGGTGTCCGGGGTGGCCACCGACTGCCACGGAGCGGGTTTGCGCTCCTTCTTCACCGGCCCGGCCTGGTTGGAACCACGTGGCTCGGCGGTGGCGGCAACGGCAGCAGCGACACCACCTTCGGCGACCTGCTTCGCCTGCACCGCGCGGCCGGCACCGGAGCGGTCGCGGAGGACAGGGGTGACGCGGGCGTCGTCGATCGATCCGAGCGTGAACCCGGTGTCGTGGATGAAGCTCATCAGGCTGCCAGTGTGGCCGGCCTCCCGGGCGAGACCAACCATCACACCGGCGCACGCAGCGGCATCTTCGCAGGCATCGTGGTGGTTGTCCAAGGAAACGCCGAAGTGCTGCGCAAGGGTTGGAAGCTTGTGGTTTGCCACATCCAGCTTGGTAGCGCGGGCCTGTGCCAACGTGCACGCGAACAGCATCTTCGGGACGGCGATGGAGGAGGCCAAGCAAGCATCGCGAAGTGCGGCGGCATCGAACTGTGCGTTGTGCGCGACAAGGGGTAAATCCCCGACAAAGGTGGTCATTTCCGCGATACAGTCGCGCACGTCTGGGGCATCAGTGACATCCTCAGCAGAAATGCCGTGGATAGCAACGTTGCCGGATTCGAACTCGTCTAAACCGGCAGGCGGCTTACATAACCAAGACTTTCGCTCGACCTCTTCGCCGTCGACAATCTTGACCAACCCGATCTGACAGATCGAGCCCCAGCGACGGTTCGCGGTTTCCACATCGAAACCGACGAAGGAGAAGCCAGGAATGCCTGCTCCGCCGTCGGCGGTAGCGGTGGTGGGGGCCTTGCCGTGCTTGGCGTCGTCGAGAAGCGTGCGCAACTTCTTTGCGCCATCGACGTCTCCCGGTGCGAACCAGACGGTCAGCGGAGCACCGGTGGTGGCAACATCCACTTTGGTCGGCGACCATGCGTCACCTTCGGTGATATCCACGCCGGTGATATCCGCAATACTGACGGTGCGGTCCGAGGAGTCGCCGCGCAGCGAGGCGAGGAGGGCAGTTGGGGTCACGGTGAGGGCGTCGTTGGTCACAGTCAACGTTGCACCATGAGCGGAAATCATTTAGGCGTTGCCTTCCTTTCGGCCCGCTCCAGCGGGCGGTTGCGTACGGCGCAGCACCACGGTCGAGCGCTGGCCGACGGTGACAGTCGAATCCGGACCGATGGGCTGTGCGCCTTCACGGTAGCCGAGGGGGCCAGTCGTATCGACGACGATCTCCCACTCGTCACCAAACCTCGCGCCGGGGACTGTGAAGTCGATGTCCTCATAGTGGGCGTTGAACATCAGGAGGAAGGAGTCGTCCACGATGCGCTGTCCTCGACTATCGGGCTCGGCGATGGCTTCGCCATCGAGGTGAACCATAAGTGCACGGCCGAAGGCGGCGTTCCAATCGTCTTGTGTCATGAGACGGCAGTCGGGGGTGAGCCAAGCGATCTCTCGGCCGTGTTCGTCGTCGCCAAGCGCACCGCCCTCGAGGAACCTGCGGCGGCGAAACACCGGATGATCTCGGCGCAAAGCGATGAGCCGACGCGTGAATTCGTGCAGGTCTGCTGCGCTTTCAAGGTTGGACCAGTCCATCCAAGCCGTCTCGTTGTCCTGGCAGTACACGTTGTTGTTACCGCCCTGGGTGCGTGCGATCTCGTCGCCGTGAGCGAGCATCGGGGTGCCCTGAGATAGCAAGAGTGTGGTCAGGAAGTTGCGGCGCTGCCGTGCGCGCAGGTCGAGCACCACAGGGTCGTCCGTGTGGCCCTCCACACCACAGTTCCAGGACCGGTTGTGGTTCTCGCCATCGCGGCTGTCTTCGCCGTTGGCTTCGTTGTGTTTGTCGTTGTAGGACACCAGATCATTCAGGGTGAACCCGTCGTGGGCTGTGATGAAGTTGATCGACGCGGTAGGGCGGCGCCCGTTGTGCTGGTACAGGTCCGATGAGCCGGTGAGGCGCGAGGCAAACTCACCGAGCGTGGAATCTTCACCGCGCCAAAAGTCGCGCATGGTGTCGCGGTATTTGCCGTTCCACTCGCTCCACAGGGCAGGGAAGTTACCTACCTGGTAGCCGCCTTCGCCCACATCCCACGGTTCAGCGATGAGTTTGACCTGGCTCACCACCGGGTCCTGTTGAACCAAGTCGAAGAAGGTGGCCAGACGGTCCACGTCTGAAAACTCGCGCGCGAGGGTCGAGGCGAGGTCGAAGCGGAACCCGTCGACGTGCATCTCGGTGACCCAGTAGCGCAGCGAATCCATAATCAACTGCAGGGAGTGCGGGTAGCGCACGTTCAGTGAGTTTCCGGTGCCGGTGTAGTCCATATAGAGGAACCGGTTGTCGTCGACAAGCCTGTAATACGCCTCGTTATCAATGCCACGAAACGCAATTGTCGGGCCCATGTGGTTGCCCTCCGCGGTGTGGTTGTATACCACATCCAGGATCACCTCGATGCCGGCCTCGTGGTAGGCGCGCACCATCTGTTTGAACTCGGCCACGGCATCGCCAGGGGCAGAGGAGGAGGCGTAGCTGTGCTCCGGGGCGAAGAAACCGAACGTGTTGTAGCCCCAGTAGTTGCGCAACCCGAGTTTGAGTAGGCGGTCGTCTTGCAAAAATTGGTGCACCGGCAGCAACTCAATCGAGGTCACACCAAGGTCGGTGAGGTAATCCACCATTACCGGGTGCGCCATACCCGCATAGGTGCCGCGCAACTGCTCAGGAATGCCCGGGTGGGTCTGTGTCATGCCCTTGACATGGCACTCGTAGATCACCATCTCCTCATCAGGGATCTTCGGCGCGCGGTCGTCGCCCCAGTCGAAGAACGGGTTGATCACCACCGACAACATCGTGTGGCCGAGCGAGTCTTCTTCATTGCGACCGGTACCAGGTTCTTCTGCGTTGACGTCGTAGGAAAACAGCGAGGAATGCTGATCAAACTCCCCATCAAAGGCGCGCGCGTACGGGTCCACGAGCAGCTTGCTGGGATCGCAACGCTTGCCGTCGGCCGGGTCCCACGGCCCGTGCACGCGGTAGCCATAACGCTGACCTGGGCCAACACCGGGCAGGTAAGCGTGCCAGACATGGTTATCCACCTCGTCGAGGGAGATACGCGTTTCGGCGCCGGTGTCGTCGATAAGACAAAGCTCAACTGCATCAGCAACCCCCGAAAACAGTGCAAAGTTCGTCCCCGCCCCATCAAACGTCGAGCCCAGCGGATGTGCGGAGCCAGGCCAGACTTGCTGCTGCAGATCCGGATGCGTCGTCTCAGTCATGCTGCCCGAGCATAGTGCACCCGCTCGACACTGCCCGGGCTACGAATGCAGCGCCAAACCGTCCAGCAAAAACTTCACGGCCGCAGCATGCATCTGCGCAGAATCGTCTTCGTACGTGTCCGAAACACTGCCGGTCGCTTCCGCAAGTTGTGTGCTCGCTTGGTGCACGGCGGCATCCCCAAGCGTCAAATGCAACAGGCCGAGAGCCACAGCACGCATCTCGCTTGACGACGACCCCTCACCCGAATACTCACGCACCGACGCAATAAACAATTCCGACAACTGGGCGCGAACCTCAGCGTCCGGCTGACTCACTGCAGCCACAAGCACCTCTGCGCCATCGCGGATGCCGAGCACCGCTTCCCGCAGCGCGCGACTTAGCTCAGCTGGGTCGGCAACTGGATCGCTCATGAGAGGGCGCACAATATGCTCCGCCAACGACGCGAGCAACTCCTGCTTGTTGGCGATATGCCAGTACAACGCGCCGGGGGCGACGCCCAGCGACGACGCCACACGCCGCATGGAAACATCAGCCAAACCGTACCCAGACAGCAGCTCAAGCGCCGCCTGCGTGATGCGCTCGCGAGACAATTGCATGACACACCACCCTAGACCGAAGTGGCCGAAACATGGGTTTACGTGACTTCACAGGAACCATTCAGAACAATAGTACGGACGTTCAACCGTCAGGTAAGCGTTGCGTTGGTACTCTTTGGGACGAACGTCCCGTCGTGGCGCCAATCCACGCCCAAGACGGTTGCCCGCGTCCAGCGAACGGATGGGGTGAAACTAGGAAGGTAGTCAAAGATGAAAATGAACACTACGTCCGGCATGGCAGCATGCGTAGCTGCAGCAATGCTCGTACTTCCGCTTTCGGCATGCGGATCCTCCGACGAAGGCAAGTCCGGAGGGCTGTCCACCGCTGCTGAGGCTGCTCCGGCCGATACGGCTGTCGAGTCCACGGTGTCCGAGAATGCCGATAAGAGCGAAGGAAAGAAGGACGACGCAAAGAAGGACGAGAAGAAGGCAACCGCCACGACTTCGAAGAAGAAGGAGTCGAAGGAAGAGGGCGGCAACCAGGGCGAGGCGCCGACCCTTGCCAATCCGTTTGAGAACGGCATGCCGGAAAACACCAACCAGCCGCTCGAGGGCGCACAGGAAGGTACCGACGAAGACCGCAAGCAGATGGAAGACACTGCACGTGCTGTGCTTAACCCGGGTTCTTTCGCTGACTGGACCCGCACCATCTTGGACAATTCCTGTAAGGCAGTCGCTGACCCGATGATGGAGGAACTGGAGCGTCAGGGTCTGACCCTTGAGCAGGTTGAAGAGGCGGGTCGCCTTGCTGAGCAGCAGGGCCAGGCGCTCGAGCTGCCGAAGTCTGAGGTCAGCATTTCCGACGTTCGTGTGGACGGTAACCGTGCGTCCGCCAACCTGACTGCAAAGAACGCAAACGGTGA
Source organism: Corynebacterium sp. HMSC034E11 (assembly GCF_001835905.1). Classification (NCBI taxonomy): domain Bacteria; kingdom Bacillati; phylum Actinomycetota; class Actinomycetes; order Mycobacteriales; family Corynebacteriaceae; genus Corynebacterium; species Corynebacterium sp. HMSC034E11. Next base: position 322,489 of record NZ_KV826394.1, on the reverse strand, counting down.
AGAAACCCAGGTCATGATCTTCGAGAAGGAAGACGGCCGCTGGAAGTTCTGCAACTAGTGATGGGATCTGGTGCAGGGCTGCTCGCGCTAGCCCTGCTCCTCGGTATCGCTGGAGGTTTCGCCTGGGGTGGTCTTCGTCCCGCATACGTCGGCGTGATTACAGAAAGCGGCGGTATCGGGGTCGACGAAGTGGCAAGCCCTGTGAATGTACAGTTCACAGGGTTTGCGTGGTTTGTGCTGCTGGCACTCCTGCTCGGGGTGGTGCTTGGCGCCGTGGGGTGGCGCAGCGTGCGCCGCGGCAGGGTCGGCGGTTCTGTGTGGTGGATGCTGTGGATCATGACCGTTGCCGTACTCGGCGCGATCTCGATCTACTTGTTTGGTGACTGGTTGAGCCTCAAACTGCACCCCAGGCCTACCCACGATGTCTTGGAAACCGGATCGAGCTTCACGTTTGTCCCGCCGGTTTCGCCGGGGGTCGGGTGGGCTGTTGCGCCGCTGACAGCTGGTCTGGTGTTTTGGATCGGCAACCTGCGCGCCTATGCGCGTGAACCACGCGGGGATGACGACAGCCGTCTGTAAGGCCCCGAACGGCCGGAATCGGACTGCGTCGTTACACTGACGGCGTACACAGCTTGAACGCGCCAATAACGCAGGAGGTTCGCCCAGTGGCAGGTGCCGGAAACACATTCTTCATTCTTTTGCTGTTCCTCCTTGCAGGCATCCTCGTCGGTGGAGTGTGGTCGTCGTATCAGAACGGCTCCTCAAGAGCGGTGACTGCCGTCCTCGCGCTTCTTGCAGTTATGGCAGCCCTAGGTGGTGTGCTGATGTTGGTGGAGGTGATGTGAGATGTTCGGAGTTCGGCCCCTTACCCGCGACGAGGTTGATTCGCTAACCAATGTGTGGCGGGCCCGTGGTTTGATCCCGGTGCTCGTCGCCGTTGCATCCGCCTTCGCCGCCTGGTCGCTTCTGTTGCCGGTAGTGCCCACAGCCGTCATCGATGCCGGACAGTCTGCATCCCTTGCCGGGCTGTCCACTGGTGTGTTCATGCTGGCAACAGTGCTCACACAAGTTTGTACACCGTGGGCTCTGCGGAGGTTCGGCTACAGCATCATCATGGCAGTGGCCTCAATGCTTCTGGGTATCCCGGCGTTGGGGTACATCATCGGCATGGATGCAGCGCCGCTGCTGACGGTTAGTGCGATTCGTGGCATCGGCTTCGGTGCATTGTCCGTGGCTGAAGCGGCGATTATCGCGGAGCTGGTACCGCTGCGCCTGCTCGGCAGTGCCACGGGAATTTTCGGTGGTGTTGTCGGCCTTGCTCAGATGATTGCGCTGCCATCGGGCTTAGCCCTGGTGGACAGGATTGGGTACGACGCCGTGTATATTATCGCCGCATCGATCGGTGGCATCTCGCTCATTGCCTGTGCGGCGATCCCTGCTATTCCACCACCGGATCCCGAGCCAGAGACCACAAACATGGTCCATGTGCCCATGTGGCATCTGGTGCTCGTCCCGGCACTCGCGTTGATGTTTGTGACCACTGCTTACGGTGCGATCACGAACTTCCTGCCGGTCTCCATGCGCGAGCTCGACCCTGCCACGGGTGCCGCGATGGGTGGCGTAATGCTCGGCGTGATGAACTTTGCGTCGATGATCTCGCGCTACACGGCAGGCAAGATCATGGACCGTCGTGGGCAGCCCGGCACCGTGCTCATCCCATGCCAGGTCCTTTGTGCACTCGGCGTGTTGCTCATGGCTGCCATCTTGGCGCTTGAGCTACCGGTGTGGACCATGCTGCTGGCCGCCCTGTGTTACGGCGCAGGCTTCGGCGCGGTGCAAAACGAGGCACTGACCATGATGTTCTACCGCCTGCCGCGCTCGAAGACCTCGGAAGCTTCTGCTATCTGGAACATTGCTTTCGACGGCGGAACTGGCCTGGGTTCTACCTTCTACGGCATGCTCATTGCCACGATGGCGTTCGCGCCGATGTTCGGCATCGCCTCCGGTGTCATCGCGATTGGGCTGATTGTCACGTTGCTTGACCGTCAGTTGGGCCGCCACCGTGTGGTGGAAGTTAACAATCTGTCGGCTCGTTTGAAGGCTGTGCAGGCGCCGCGTCGTTATCCGTCGAAGAATAAGAAGCAGCCGAAGAACCAGTAATCGGGGGAGCGGATACACTACGCAACCATGACGAACACCCCGGCAAGCCCGACAGTCGCGGTACTTGATTACCTCGGCAGTGAGACCACCACCAGCCTTGTCAGTGCTTTGGTGAATGCAGGTGCTGATGCTTTTGCCACCACTGACCCCGACAAGGCTGTGCAGGCAAGCGGTCTTGTCCTGCCTGGTGGGGCATCGTTTGCAGACGCTGCTGCGGCGATCAAGCGCATCAAAGGGGATCGCATCGTAGGCCAGCGTCTGGCAGGGGGTAGGGCACTGCTTGCGGTCGGCACTGGAATGCACGTGCTTTTCGACGACGCCGTGACCGGCAGCCGCACCACACCAGGCCTTGGGGAGTGGCCGGGCCAAGTTGTGGAGGCAGCATTTGAAGCGGGGGAGTACCCCGTCGTGGCGGCAGATGGTTCGAAGCTGCTGGCCGGAATTGTTGGAGACGTGTTCTTCGACGCGCCACAAGCCGTGAAGTCGTTCCCGTTGGCAGAGGATGACTTCATCGCCTACCCGAAACTGTCTTGGGCAGACATCAACGGCGAGCGCATCCTTGCCGCTGTAGAAAATGGGCCATTGTGGGCGATGGCGTTCGACCCAGCCATGTCCGGTGAGGTTGGTGTGAGCGTGCTGGGCAACTGGGTGCAGCAGCTGCAGCCGGAGGTGTCTCATGCATAAGCCGGCGGAGCTGCTTGATGCTGCATTGTGCGCGGTTGATGAGGCGCGTGAGGTATTCGTCGACAAAGTGGGGGCTGCTCCTGCACTGCGCAAGGGGGCCGGCGACTTTGCCACAGAGGCTGATCTGATCATTGAGAAGCTGTTGCGCAAGCGTCTGACGGACACGACTGGCATTGCGGTGTACGGCGAGGAACAAGGCGGGTCGTTTGATCCGGAGGCGTGCTGGGTTGTTGACCCGATCGACGGTACGTCGAACTACTCGTCCGGCAATCCGAACTGCGCCATCCTGTGCACGCTGCTGCTTGGTGGAAAACCGGTCGCAGCGATTACCGATGCGCCGCTGCTGAACATGCGCCTCACCGCGGTCGATGGCGAGCCCGTGCACCTCAACGGCAACGCCTTGCCACCGGTTGGTGCGCTGACTTCCGCTGCGGAGCAGGTCGGGATTGGCTCGTTGGCCTCGGCGGATAGGCAGCGATACCCAGCATCGTTCCGTCTCGACTTGGCAGGCGCACTCACGGATTCGCACCTGCGGCCGCGCATCAGCGGATCGGTCGGCGTTGACCTGGCCTTCGTCGCGCAGGGGATCTACCAGGCTGCGGTCAGTTTTTCCCCGCACATCTGGGATAACGCAGCTGGTGTGTTGTTGGCACGCAGTGCAGGGGCGAACGCAAGCGCGTTTGATGGTTCGGAATGGACTCCGACCACCGCCGGTGTGGTTATCGGTACACCGCATGCGCATCGTACTGTGCTCGATGCGATCCAGATGGTTGCAAAGTAGCGGAAGGACGCTTCAGATGAAGAAGAACAAAACCGGTGCACTGCTGCTCGGTGTGGCGGGTGCGGTGATGTGGGGCTTTTCCCGCATGGACTGGGTGACCGCGAAGTACAACGACGACCTCTCCGGCGAAGGTGTAGCAACCATCACCGGCGCGGAGTGGTCCACCGAGATCACCGCAGTGGCGGTGCTGCTGCTCGCCGGTGCGATTGCCGCGTTTGCGTTGCGCAAGGTCGGTCGTCGTGTTATCGGCGGAATTTGCGCGCTCGCCGCCGCTGCTGCTGTCATCCCAGCAGCAGCGCTTCTGGCGCGTGGTGCTGACCATGAGCGTATCCACGCCATCTTGACGGCAGGGGCGGAACAGGCAGCCACGGATACGTCCTCCGCTGCTATTGCGAACTGGGCGGAGATCACCGCCGCCGACGTTGCTGTGGTAGGCCCAGTACTCACGATCGTGGGATGTGTGCTGGGGGTGATTGGCGGTGCGATGCTCGTCGTCAAGCCTGGCGAGGATGCGCCGAAGCAACACAAATACGAGAAGGAAGCTGTGCGCAAAGAAACCATCCGTCACGACCTGAAAGAGGAGCCGGATTCCGGACGCGTGATGTGGGATGCGCTCGACGCGGATATCGACCCGACCGAAACTGGTGACGAGGATTTTCGTCCTACGCAGGGCAACCGCTAACCTATAGCGCTATAGGCCGTATCACCTGGAGGTAGGCGCATGTCGGCACCGAGCGCAGTATCAAACGTTGTCGCTGGTGTGCTCCGTGATGTCGAAAAACGCGAAGCGGTCGTGCCGTTCCAGGAAATCAAGGCCCGCTCGCGCGACATGCCCCCAACCCGCGATGCTAAAGCAGCACTTTTGCGCCACGGCTGCGGGGTCATCGTGGAGATCAAACGCAACTCGCCAGTTTTTGGCCCAACCGCGGTAGGCAGACGCTCGATCGAGTCGGTTGCCCAAGACATCGAGCGCGGTGGCGCCCACCTCATCGCTTGCCAGACAGAGCGGCTGCGTTTCGACGGCTCCCTGGCAGATCTGGCCAACGCCCGCGCAGCCGTAAGCCTGCCGATGGTGTGTCGCGATGTCATCGTCGACCCGTACCAGATCCACGAGGCCCGCTGCTACGGCGCCGACATGCTCCCGCTGCAGGTAGGCATCCTCGAACAGCCGCGCCTGGAGGCACTGCTGGACCGAGTGGAATCGCTGGGCATGGTCGGTGTGGCCGAGGTGCGCACGCCAGCGGAGGCGGATCGGGCCCTTAAGGCCGGCGTGAGTGTGATCGCGGTGAACTCCTGGACCTTTGACACCAACGACCTCAACCGCAACGCCTTTGCGGATATCGCGCCGGGGCTTCCCACCGAAGTGATCAAGATCAGCCTGGGTGGTGTGACCACTCCGCGTGACCTGATGGACGCCGCCGCGTGTGGTGCGGATGCCGTGTTGGCAGCGGAGGCTGTGATGGCGTCTGGCGATGTGTACGAGGCAACCCGCTCTTTGGCGGCCGCGGGACAGCACCCAGCCTGTCCATCGCGGAATTAAACTGGCACACTGTTGGGCGTGCAAACAACACTTCTGGCAAACATTCCTTCCCCGCCGCAGGGGGTGTGGCAGCTCGGACCGATTCCGATTCGTGCCTATGCGCTGTGCATCATGGCGGGCATTGTTGTCGCGCTGTTGATTTCCCTGCGTCGCTACAAGGCCCGCGGTGGTAATCCGGAGACGATCTGGGATGCAGCGATCGTGATTATCCCGACCGGCATTATCGGCGGGCGCCTTTACCACGTGATCACGGATTACGATAAGTACTTCGGTGAGGGCAAGAACCCGTGGAAGGCCTTCGACATCACCTCGGGTGGGTTGGGCATCATCGGCGCAGTCGCGCTGGGAACCCTGTGCGTGTGGGTGATGATGCGCCGCAAGGGCCTTCCGTTCGCGCCACTTGCGGATGCAGTTGCGCCGACGGTGATTCTTGCCCAAGGCATCGGCCGGTTGGGCAATTACTTCAACCAGGAGCTCTATGGGGCCGAAACCAATGTGCCGTGGGCGCTGGATATTTACTACCGCGTCAACGAGGCGGGGGAGTTCGCGCCGCTGACCGGCCGGTCCACCGGTGAGGTGATCGCGAGCGTGCACCCGACGTTCCTCTACGAGCTGATCTGGAACGTTGCGGTGTTCTTCCTGCTCATCTGGATTGACCGCCGCCGGCGCCTTGGCCATGGCAGCGTGTTTTGGCTCTATGTCGCGGGTTATACCCTTGGCCGGTTCTTCATCGAGCTGATGCGTAGCGACGAAGCCACGCTCATCCTCGGCCTGCGCGTCAACACCTGGATGACCGCAATCTTGTTCATCATCGCGGTGGTGATGTTCATGCGCACACCGAAGGGGCGCGAGACCCCGGAAGAGGTCGATCCGGATTACAACGCACCGTCCACGGCAGAAGAGGACAATCCGGAGTACCGTGTTGCGGTGGAAGACACGCGAGAAGCCTACGAAGGTGAGGTTGGAAAACGTGGATAGGAAAACGAAGATCGTTTGTACGCTCGGTCCCGCTGTGGCCAGCAAGGATGCGATCTTAGGACTCGTGCGCGACGGCATGGATGTCGCGCGCCTGAACTTTTCGCACGGCGATTACCCGGATCACGAGCAGAATTACCGTTGGGTGCGCGAAGCCACTGATGAGACCGGCCATGCGGTCGGCATTTTGGCGGACTTGCAGGGCCCGAAGATTCGCCTTGGCCGCTTTGAAGGCGACGGCAAAACCTACTGGGAGACGGGCGAAACCGTCCGCATCACCGTCGACGATGTTGTAGGTACGCACGACCGTGTGTCTACGACGTACAAGCAGCTGGCCAAGGATGCGAAGCCGGGGGATCGTTTGCTTGTCGACGACGGCAAGGTCGGCCTCGTCTGCACCGACATCGACGGCAACGACGTGGTCTGCCGCGTCACCGAAGGCGGCCCGGTGTCGAACAACAAGGGCGTGTCGCTTCCCGGTATGGACATCTCCGTGCCTGCGCTGAGCGAGAAGGACAAGGAAGATCTGCGGTTCGCGCTGAAGCTCGGCGTGGACATTATTGCGTTGTCGTTCGTCCGTTCGCCGTCTGATGTCGACCTCGTGCACGAGATCATGGATGAGGTCGGCCGGCGCGTGCCGGTCGTCGCAAAGCTGGAAAAGCCCGAGGCTGTCGACGCGTTGGAGTCCATCATCCTTGCATTCGACGCGGTGATGGTCGCTCGTGGTGACCTGGGCGTGGAGATCCCGCTCGAGCAGGTGCCGGCTGTGCAGAAGCGTGTGATTCAGATCGCGCGTGAGAATGCGAAGCCGGTGATCGTCGCAACGCAGATGCTCGATTCGATGATTGAGAACTCCCGCCCCACCCGTGCGGAGGCCTCCGACGTAGCCAACGCGGTGCTCGACGGCGCGGATGCCGTGATGCTGTCCGGCGAGACATCCGTCGGCGTAGATCCACACAACGTGGTGCGCACCATGAGCCGCATCGTGCGCTCCGCTGAGACTATGGGCAACGTTCCGCCGCTGAACCACATTCCGCGCACCAAGCGTGGCGTGGTGTCCTACTCGGCGAACGACATTGCGCGGCGACTCAACGCGCGTGCCATTGTCACGTTTACGACCTCCGGCGATACTGCACGCCGCGTGGCGCGTCTGCCCCCGGACCTGCCACTACTCGTGTTCACACCGGTGCAGCAGGTGCGTTCGCAATTGGCCATGACCTGGGGTGCGGAGACGTTCCTGTGCGATGAGGTCAACAGCACCGACGAGATGGTCAAAGTTGTGGACAAGCAATTGCTAGCCATGGACCAGTACCACGAAGGCGACACCATGGTGGTTGTTGCAGGCACCCCGCCAGGAGTTGCGGGCACTACCAACACGATCCTCGTGCACCAACTCGGCGAGGACACGCGAAACCCCTAACGCGTTACCCTGGTGGGCATGCCTGAAACACATGCCGGAATCCAAGTACGCGATGCCCACCTACACAACCTGCGCAACGTGGACGTGGATATCCCACGCGGCACTCTCGTTGCGGTGACAGGGGTGTCAGGCTCCGGTAAGTCGTCGCTGGCGTTCGGCACCATCCACGGGGAGGGGCAACGGCGCTACCTGGAGTCGGTGGCGCCGTTTGCGCGTCGCCTGATTGGTTCTGCAGTAGACCCGCAGGTCGGCGCGGTTGAGGGACTGCCGCCGACCGTGGCGCTCGAACAGTCCACCTCCGGGGGCGGGGCGCGCTCGACGGTGGGGACGGTCTCGGCGCTGTCCAACAGCATCCGCCTGCTGTACTCGCGCGCTGGCGATAACCCGAAGGGGCTGTACTCCGACTCGTTTTCGCCCAACACGCCGGAAGGCATGTGCCCGACGTGCCAGGGCACAGGTGTCGTGCACGAGCCAACCGAAGAGTCGATGGTGCCGGACCCGACGCTATCCATCGAGGAGGGCGCGATCCAAGCCTGGCCTGGCGCGTGGGCAGGTAAGAACTTCCACGACATTTTGCAGACGCTGGGCTACGACCTCGATTCACCCTGGCAGGATCTGCCGAAGAAGGACCGCGACTGGATCCTGTTCACCGACGAGCGCCCCGTGGTGACCGTGAAACCCTTGCGCGGTGAGGACCAGATCCAGCGAAACTACAAAGGCACCTGGCGATCTGTGGCGTCGTATCTGACCAGTACACTCGCCGAAACACAGTCCGATACCCTGCGCAAACGCGTGCTGTCCTACATGGAGTCACGCGTCTGCGAGACCTGCCACGGCCGTCGCCTCAACCCGGAAGCACTCAAGGTTACCTATGCTGGCATGCCCATCGACGAGCTCGGCGCCTTGCCTCTCGACCGTGTCTATGAGGTACTCGCGGCACAGAAGCCCTCGGAGGGCTCCGCCGAAGACTTGCTGCTCAAACAGATTTTGCCCGCGGTGCAGTCCGCACTCGACTTGGGCCTTGCGCACTTGAGCCTGGATCGGCCCGCGCCCACGTTGTCCGCGGGTGAGTTGCAGCGCATCCGGTTGTCCTCACAGTTGCGCTCCGGCCTGTTCGGTGTGGCGTATGTGCTTGACGAGCCGTCAGCGGGCCTACACCCGTCCGAGCGTGGTGCGGTGCTGGATATTTGCCGCCGATTCATCGACGCAGGCAATTCCGTTCTCTTGGTGGAACACGACATGGAACTCGTTGCCCAGACTGACTGGCTCGTCGACGTCGGGCCGCTCGCTGGCGAACGCGGTGGTGAAGTGGTCTATTCTGGCCCCACCAGCGAATACTCCGGCGATGCGCCAACTGCCCGCGCGCTTGCCAACCGCAAGCTCTCGCTTAACGACGACCCCCGCGCCGCAACCGGCGAACTTTCCCTGTCCGGTGTCTCGGCCCGCTCCATCGACGGCCTGGATGTGTCGTTTGGGATGGGGCAGTTCACCGCCGTGGCTGGTGTGTCTGGTTCAGGCAAGTCGACGCTGGTCAGCACCGTTCTCGCCGGGGTCCTTCGCGACGCCGCCTCTACCGTTGTTGATGAAGACGATGAGGTGGGACAGGAGGGCGAGTGGGGCGTCGATAAGCATGATGGCTTTGACGCTGTCACCCGCGTCGTGCAAATTACCCAAAAGCCGATCGGGCGCACCCCGCGGTCAACCCTGGCCACCTACACCGGACTCTTCGACGGCGTGCGCAAACTCTTCGCCGCAACCGACGAAGCAAAGCGACGCAAATGGAGCGTGTCGCGCTTTTCCTACAACGTCAAGCAAGGGCAGTGCCCGACCTGCGGCGGCGCCGGCAAGATCGAAGTCGAGCTAGTGTTCCTGCCCGGCTCGTACACCACCTGCCCCGACTGCGGCGGTGCACGCTACAACGACGAAACCCTCGAAGTGACCTGGGAAGGACTCAGCGTTGCGGACGTGCTGGAGTTGACCGTCGACGAAGCCGCGGACGTATTCGCCGACGAACCGAAGATCCTGCGCGCCGTCGAAACTCTGCAAGCCGTGGGGCTGGGGTACCTGCGCCTCGGCCAGGGCGCGCCCGAACTGTCCGGTGGCGAGGCACAGCGCATCAAACTCGCCACCGAGTTGCAGCGCTCCCGCAACTCGCGCCGGGGCCACACCGTGTACCTCCTCGACGAGCCCACCACCGGCCTGCATCCCGCCGACATCTCACTGCTAGTCAAGGAACTCAACAGCCTCGTCGAAGCGGGCCAAACCGTGATCGTGGTCGAGCATGACGTCTCCGTGATCGCGCAGGCGGACCGTGTCATCGAGATGGGCCCCGGCGCTGGCGCAGACGGCGGACAAGTTGTGGCTTCGGGCACCCCGTCAGAGCTCGCAAAGTGCGACACCGCAACAGGGCGCGTGCTCGCCGAGCGGTCGGCATAGTCCCGGGGGCTCGCTGGGTTTCGGACCCGGCGGTGGTGCGACGCTATGCAGCGGCATAGTGTGTTGGCGGTTGTAGAGACTATGCAGCGGCATAGTCCTGGGGACCCACGGTGTTTCGCTATGCCTCGATGTGCCATTCGGTCGTAAAACTGCCCCACCACCAGTCGCGCCACTCGTTGAAACTTGGGTGGACCGGCGGAGTGATCACATCGTCGCCTACATGCAGTTCGCTGACGGGGCTAATGCCGTGGAGCGAGTTGAGGAACCACAACGGGTGCTTGGCGGCGAGTTCGGGTTTGAGCTGACGGCGCTCCACCCGCATATCTAACTTCTCGGCGCGCGCGACAACCTGGTGCAGTGTGACACTCGGCAGCCACACTCCGTCGGGCAGACACAGGGAGTCGCCGTCCCACATCACGAGCGCGCCGGTGGTGGTCTCCAGCATGGAGCCATGCTTATCGACGATCACCGTGTCGTCCGTCCCCTCCACCTGGTACCGCGAACGGTACGCGCGGAACGCGCCGAAGTCGGGGCCTTTCACCTCGGGCTGGGTGCGCGGGTCTGGGGCTTGCGTGTAGGTCAGTGAGGTGGTGGGGCGAGGGGATGGGGCGGGGCGGACGTCGAGAAGCAAAAGCCCTGAGGAGAGCGCGATGCGGGGGAAGAGTTCGCCTTCGCTGAGCAGCGGCAGCATCGCGTCGACAAACCCGGCGGGGAGCGGACCGGCGGTGCGAGTGAAGCGCTCGATGTGCAGGCTGAGGCCGTTGGTGCGGCCGGAGGAGTGGCGCCAAGAATCGGCGACGTCCAGGGGGCCGTCGGAGAAGTCGCGCGGAACAAACGCGCCGTACCAGGCGTACTTACGCATCCCACGCTCCTAAAACGGACTGGGCCTTCAGGTTGCGCTCGGCGAGCTCAGCCCCAGGGTCGGAGGCGAGTACGATCGCGCCACCTGCACCGACTGTCACAGTGGAGCCGGCGCGTACTGCGGTGCGGATGACCACCGACAGGTCGGCTTGGCCGTCGAACCCGATGTAGCCGAGCGCGCCCGAGTAGACGCCGCGCGGGGAGGTTTCCAGCCGGTCGATGATTTCGCACGTCCGTAGTTTCGGTGCGCCGGTCATGGAACCGGGCGGGAAGGTGGCACGGATGGCGTCGACGGCAGTGGCTCCCTCGCGTAGCTGCCCGGTGATGGTGGAAACCAGTTGGTGCACGGTGGCATACGACTCCACCTGCATCAGACCCGGGACCTGTACGCTGCCGGGTTCGCAGACGCGGGAAAGATCGTTGCGCAGCAGGTCGACGATCATGAGGTTTTCGGCGCGGGTTTTGTCGTCGTGAAGCAATGCGGGGTCCTGATCAGCGGGAATGGTGCCCTTGATCGGCTTGGCCTCCACCTCGCGGCCACGCACGGTGAGGAAACGTTCGGGCGAGGCGCTGGCGACTTCCACACCGTCGAAGATGAGGTGCGCGGCATATGGCGCGGGGTTGTGCTCACGCAGCGGCGCATAGATCTCGCCGGTTGCTTCGGCGGTGTAGGTGTCGGTCAGGCAGACCTCGTAACTCTCACCGGCGCGCAGCAGGTCCTGTGCTTTCTCGATGCAGTCGAGGTAGTCGGGGTTGCTCCAGGAACCATTGCTAATCGACGACCCCCGCGCACCGTCCGCCCCATCCAAGGCCTTCTCGAGGCGGTCAAGGAGTGCATCCGTGCCGTCGCCGGCGAGTGCACACAAGTGGGCGATTTCGGCCTCGTGGTCGTAAACGATGAACGATTGCGGGCGCACAAAGTAAGCGTCCGGGTATGGGGAGCGGTGGCGCAGCGTGATCGGAAGGGTAAGCTCCGCGCACTCGTAGCCGAGGTACCCAATGACACCGCCGGTAAAGGGCAGGTCAGGCGCGTCGTGGAGAGGGGCGGACAGTTCGCGGTTGAGGGTGTGGAGGATATCGGGGTCGCTACCAAGCGAATAGCGAAACGAGCGCGACAGGGCGCCCGCGGTGTCTCCGAGGATGGAGAAACGCCCGCGGGGGTCGGCGGTATCGAGGAAAAACGCATCGTTGCCGTCGCGCTTGATCGCGTTGAAGACGCGCTGGCAGTCGAGTGCACCGGGCAGCTCGCGGTGCAGCAACCGCCAGCCGCCGAGGAAGTTACGCATGATCGCGGCGCCGTGCTCAGTCAGCACCGATTCGGGGTGGAACTGCACACCCCAATGCGGAGCGCCGTCGACCTTGAGTGCCTGGATGACGCCGTCTTCGCTGCGGGCATGCACGGTGATGCCGGGGACCTCCTCGACATGCAGAGAGTGGTAGCGCACCACCTGGAAATCCTGCGGAATACCGGCGAAAATGCCCTCCCCGGAATGGGTGATCGTGGAGACGAACCCGTGGCGAGGTTCCGGCGCTCGGGTGACGGCGGCCCCGGCGAGCATCGCCAAACCCTGGTGTCCCAGACACACGCCCAGCAGCGGAACCCCGGAATCGGCGGCAGCCTCAATCACGCGCCGGGACGTACCAAAGTCTTCCTCGCGCTCGGGGGTACCTGGGCCGGGCGAGATCACCACATGGCTGAACTCGCCGGCGCGCACACGCTGTGGCAGGTCAGCACCCTCGCCAGCAGGCACAACGAGTGGTTCGCGGCCGGCAGCCTCGGCGATGAGGTGGGCGAGGTTGAACGTGTATGAATCGTAATTGTCAATGAGCAGGATCATCGATTCGGAATCGTATAGCGTTGACGCGCATGGACGCCAGCATCCGACAAGCAAGCGCACAAGACGCCATCGCCATTGCCGACATGCACTACCGCTCCCGTGCCCAAGCATTCCGGGGGCATATTGACGACGACGTCCTCGACGATCACGCAGCACTCGAACAACAGTGGGTCGAGTACTTCCGCAACCCCAACGGCCGCGTCGCAATCGCGGAGTTTGACGGAAAGATCATCGGGTTGGCGTACGGCATCCCAGGCGAGCGCACCGAACTTCGCAACCTGTACCTGCTCGAGGACGCAGCAGGGACCGGAGTGGCGCCGAAGCTTCTCGACGCCGTCATCCACCCCGGCGAACCAGCATTTCTCTGGGTGGCAGACTTCAACGACCGCGCCCAGGCCTTCTACACCAAGCAAGGCTTTGCGTTTGATGGTGAGTCGAAAACCCATGAGCGGGACAAGATCACCACCAAACGCATGGTGCGCGATTAGTTGATCGGGGTTGGGCTGATCTTCCAGACCTCGTCGGCGTAGTCGCGGATGGTGCGGTCGGAGGAGAATCGGCCAGACTCGCAAATGTTGATCCAGCACTTCCGCGCCCACTCGTCCTGGTCGGCGTAGTAGTCAGCGGCCATACGGTCGCGAGTCGCACGGAAATCAGCGAAGTCGCCTAAGACGTAGAAGACGTCGCGCTCGCCGTAGCCGTTGTCGTCGAGAAGCGATGCGCGAATGTCGTGGAAGGCTCCGGTGCCACGGTCATCCAAGGTGCCGTCGACAAGCGCATCGAGTGCGCGCATGAGCCCTGGGGTCTGCTCCGCAACCTGGCGCGGGTTGTAGTGCGCCTTCAACTCCGGCAGGTCCTCCTCGCGGGCGCCGAAGATGTAGGCGTTGTCCTCGCCAACAGCATCGACGATCTCCACATTCGCGCCGTCCATCGTGCCCAAGGTGAGAGCGCCATTCATCATGAACTTCATATTCGAGGTTCCCGACGCCTCTTTGCCAGCGGTGGAAATCTGCTCAGAGACATCCGTTGCCGGGATGATCTGCTCGGCGGGGGAGACGTTGTAGTTCTCCACGAACACCACGTGGATGTACTGAGACGCCACGGGGTCATTATTCACCAGCTCAGCGATGGTGTTGATGAGCTTGATGATGCCCTTCGCCGTGACGTAACCCGGGGCCGCCTTCGCACCAAAGATGAACGTGCGCTTCGGAATGTTGTGCTCGCCATCCTTGGTGATCCGGAAGTACAGATCCAGGATGTACAGGGCGTTCATCAACTGGCGCTTGTACTCATGCAGACGCTTGATCTGGGTGTCAAAGATCGAGTCTGGGTCGATCACCGCACCCTGGCGGGCACTGATCCACTCGGCGAAGTCACGCTTGTTTGCAGCCTTGATCTCCCGCAACTCGCGCATGACCTCCGGATCGTCCGCGAAGCGGCGTAGTTCCTGCAGCTTGGACAGGTCGGTGACCCACTCGTCCGATCCCGCGAGACGGTCCAGCAACTCAGACAAACGCGGGTTGCACATACGCAGCCAACGGCGAGGGGTCACACCGTTGGTTTTGTTGTTAAAGCGTTCCGGATACAGCCCGTGCCAGAAGCCGAGCGTGTCGCGTTTGATGATCTCCGTGTGAAGCGCAGCCACACCATTGACCGAATAGGAGGCGTAGCAGGCGATCCATGCCATATGGACGCGACCGTCGTGGATCGGGGAGTGGTGGTGCGCCGTTTCTGGATCCACCCCGCGGGCCTCCATATCAAGGCGGTAACGGCGGTCAATCTCTTCCACAATCTCCCAGATGCGCCAGAAGAGCTGCTTGAAGATGGACTCTTCCCAGGTCTCCAGCGCCTCCTGCAGCACCGTGTGGTTGGTGTAGGCAAACGTGTTGGTGGTGACTTCCCAGGCGTCGTCCCAGCCGAGTCCGTGCTCGTCCATAAGCAAACGCATCAGCTCAGGAATGCCGAGCACCGGGTGTGTGTCGTTGAGCTGGATCGAGTTGTACTTGTGGAAGTTGCGCAGGTCGTCGCCGTGGGCGGCGCGGTAGTCGTCGATAAGTTCCTGCAACGATGCAGACACGAAGAAGTATTGCTGACGCACGCGCAGCAACTTGCCGGCGTACGTGGTGTCGTTCGGGTAGAGCACACGCGTGATGTCGTGGACAGCCTCGCGCTCAAGGATCGCGTCGGCAAAGCGCTGAGAATTGAACGCGTCATAGTCGAACTCATCGATCGGGGAAGCGTCCCACAGACGCAGTGTGCCCACATTGTTCGTGCCGTAACCCGTGATCGGCATGTCGTACGGAATTGCGCGCACATCCATGTCGTCGAAATGAACAATGCGCTGCTCAGAGCCACGACGCACGATAAACGGGTAGAACGATTCCTTCCAACGGTCCGGGTGCTCGCGCTGGAAGCCGTCCTCGAACTCCTGGCGGAACAACCCGTAGCGGTACAGCAGGCCATAGCCGGTCAGCGGATAGTCCTGCGTCGCTGCCGAATCCAAGAAGCAGGCGGCGAGGCGGCCGAGCCCGCCATTGCCCAGTGCCGCGTCGTGTTCTGCCTCCAACACGTCGGAGAGCTCGTGGCCCAACTCGCGGGCCACAGCCTCAGCCTTATCGACGAGCCCAAGGTTCGTCAGATTGTTCAGCAGCGCACGGCCCTGCAAAAACTCCGCCGAGAAATACGCAGCGCGACGAGTCTTGCGGTAGGTGTTGCGAGTTTCATCCCAATCGTCGGCGATCTGCTCAACGACAGCGGCCGACAAGCCGGTCCAAAACTTCTTTACGGTTGCGGCTTGCGGCGACTTGCCGGCAAAGCCACGGACATGGCCTGCGATCGTCTGCTCAAATGCGGGTGACTGCTTGGAGAACGTCATGGCGCCCAAGCGTACCGCCAGTTAGCCAGCTAGGTAGGTCAAGACAGCAACTGCGGCCGAGCGTGTGGCAGCAGAAATCGTGGGCTCATAATCCGGCAGGAAGTTCGGCATATGGTTGACCGGAACATCCTCGGCAACCCTATCCTCCGCGACAGCACGATCCCACACGTCGCGCGGGGTGCAACCGATGAGCCAGAAGAGGTACGGCGCCCCAAACGTTTGACCGATGATCGGGAAGTCCTCGGAAACCGTCTTCGGATCGGACGTGACCGACTCCTCACCGAACACCGCATCGAAGTTCGCGCGCACTGCGGAAAAGACCGCCTCGTCGTTGTCCAACAGTTCGCCGTGAGCAAAGTACTCGATGCCAGCCGTGCCCTCCGCGCCCGAGGCAGCTACCTCGGCATGGACAACACGCTCGATGGCGGCATACACGCGTGCCTTGACCTTGTCGTCGTAGAAACGGCAGTTGAGCACCAACTCCGCAGACCCTGGAATGATATTGATCGCGCGCCCAGCACTCATGCTGCCGACGGTGACCACCGCGAAATCCGCCGGATTGACCTCACGCCCCACAATCGCCTGCAGACGAGCGATAATCATCGCGGCAGTAAACGTGGGATCCACCGAGTTGTGCGGCATCGAACCGTGGGCCGAACGGCCGGGAATGTGCACCCTGATCGAATCACAAGCAGCGAACTGCGGGCCGGGCTTGGACATGACCTCGCCAGCGCGACCAGGCATCACGTGCAGGCCCAACACCACGTCCGGGGTGGGCACCTTCTCAGCCAGGCCGCCATCGGCCATGTCTTGGGCGCCCGCAGCCAGCTCCTCGCCAGGCTGGAACAATGCGATAAACGTGCCCGACCAGTGGTCGCGCGTGTTGTCCATGACGTGGCACAAGCTCAGCAGAGCCGTGGTGTGGATGTCGTGGCCGCAAGCGTGCATCGTGCCGGTCGTGTGCCCATCCGCAGTGGTGACCACCTTGCGGGAAGCAAACGGTACGCCGGTGCGCTCCGTGACCGGAAGGCCATCAAAGTCGGCTCGGTAGAGCGCTGTCGGGCCTTCACCGTTGCGAAAGACTGCGCAGATGCCGTACTTGCCAATCGGGGCAACAACCTCGCAATCAAGCGGCTTCAACTCATGCAGGATTCGCTGGTAGGTCTCCTCCTCGTGCATGGAGAGCTCCGGGTTAGCGTGCAGTTCCTCGTAGAGTCGGCGCTGCCAGGCTGCATCAACCTGGTACGTATCCAAGATATCGGCGATGTTGCTCATAGTCTCGTTACCTCTCTACGTTCGGGGCCAAACCTTGGGTATAGCGCAGCACGTTCGGCCTAGGCGTGCATTCTTGGCCTATACGGATACTAGGCGCGACCGTTCCCACGGCACGCAAGCGCTCCAGTTCCGTGGTGACGCGGTCGTGGACATCAAAGGGCGAAAGCGTATTGACGAAGATCTGCGTGCCGCCCTCAAAACCCGCAACAGTAGAGATGCGCCACTTCACATTGATACGCCACGGCATTGGCACCTCGACATCGTGTGGTTTGTAGTGCCACTCTTCGTTCGTGGCCACACGGGTACCGGTCGCGGCGTGTGCGGCGTGGAGCAGGTCCGACATGGCACGGACCTCGTCGTCAGTGTGCAGCCATGGCTCGCATGCTTCCGACTTCGAATACACCGTCATCGTGGGGTAGCGGTGCCCCACACCGGCAACTAGGACGGCGTGGTCGTTCTCCGCGATGACCAGGTTGTTGTCGAAAGCGGGGTTCACACCCCAGTCGTTGTACATGTTCGGGTGCTGCTGCAACTTGGCGATTTCGGACTCAGCGTTGACGCCATGCTCGTCGATAGCAACCAACTGCTTATGCAGGTGTTCAAAGGACGCGCCGGCTGCGGCGAGCCAGTTTTGAAACACCACAACATAGCGGGCGTGACGGTGGTGAGTGATGAGGTCGTGCAACGAATCGACGGTGAAGGCGATGAACTGGTAATGCTCATCCGCAGTGAGCGAGCCTGAGCCTGCGAGGTCGGAGGTGTCGCGGGCGTCGTCGATAAAGTGCCGCCTTGCAATGATGACGTCGTGCCCACCACCAAAATAAGCAGGCGCGATGCTGAGCAGTTGCTCGTCCGGCAGATCCGGATCCTGACCCGACGCAGACAAGCGCGTGCGCACAATATCCAACACGTGGTGTCGGCCAGACGGGTCCGACAGGTAGCGCTCCATGTGCTCCTGCCAATCTTTTGACATTTCCGCACCATAGTTTTCGCGCCAGTAGTCGTAAGAAACGATCTCGAACAGGTTGGGCACGCGCCGAAAGTCGGCCTGTGTCGCATCGAGTTCATCCGGCATGACATTGCGCAGAATGTCGAAACCCGTGCTGGTAGTCACCAGTCGCGAACGCTCCGGGGGAGTATGCAGCATGCGGTCCGCGCAGAAATTACACGTATCGGTGTGCGCGCCGGGGCCAAGTGCTGCAGGTTCGTTCGGCTGGGGGTGAAGCGGACGGTTGCCACGGCCAGGCACCGTCCACACATGGGTTCCGGTGAACGGATTGACCTGCTTTAACGTGCCGTCCTTCATACGTTGCAGCGCTGTGTGCTGCGCGGGCGTCGGGTTGACAGCAGCGTGAGACATGAACGACACCCTACCGCCCCGAGCGTCTAGCCTTATGCCCATGTCTGTCATTCAATTCGACGTCCTCGTCCCACCCGCGGCAGCTCCAGAGGTACGCGACGCATTCCAGCGCGCCCTCGACATCCTGGTGCGCCGCGAGATGCTCACCTCCGGCAGCGTGACTATGGAGCAAGTGCGTATCGACGACACCGTGCACGCCCAGCTCGCCGAAACCTATGAACACGACCGCGGCGAGCCAGCAGACGACGCTGAAATCCACCGCTACCGCATCGAGTCCGAAGGCGCGGACAGTATTAACCGCCTCGCTATGGGGCTCTCACGCATCCTGACCCCCAAGCGCGACCTGCCACGCGACCCCGTGGCGCTCGAGGACCAGGACAAGTTCGAGGCCCCGTCGATCTATCCCTGGACAGTTGAAGTGTTGAGGTAAGCGACCGCAATCTCCGCACCGGCGCGAACGAGCTGCTCGCGGACGTCGTCAATCTCGGGCAGCGTCACTGCGAGAGTTCCGTCGGCGGGCTGCTCGTCGAAACGCCCTGCAGCAATCGCGAATACCGCACCTGCTTCCGCAGCAAGCTCGCCGACCACAGACGCCACCTTGCCGGTGCCTGTCTGTCCATCGAAGCGACCTTCGCCGGTGATCACCAACGCAGCGCCATCGATCTGCTCAGTCAGCCCGTTGGAATCTGCGACAACGCGCGCGCCGGGCACGATATGCACGTGGGAATCGGTCCCGTGCAGCATGGTGGAAAGCCATGTCAGGCCGATGCCCACGCCGCCCGCCGCACCAAGCCCCGGGGTTGTGGGGTCGATCTCTGCGACCTCGCACAGTCGAGCAAGGCCACGATCCAAGAGTTCAACATCGTCGGTGGTAGCGCCCTTTTGTGGGCCGAACACGTGAGCTGCACCGTTCGGGCCTGTTGCTGGTGCAGACGTGTCAGTGAGCAGCACCCACTCCATAGCGCCAGCAGGGACATTGACTTTGGCAGTGTCGAAATCCGCAAGGTTTTCCAAAGCGCCACCGCCAGGTTTTAGCTGATAGCCAGCAGCGTCGAGGGGGTTGACACCGAGCGCCACCAGAATGCCGGTACCGCCATCGACCGTTGCGGTGCCACCGAGACCAAGCACGATACGTTTCGCGCCGCGGGTCTCCGCATCAGCGATGAGCACACCGGTGCCGTAAGTGTCGCCGGTCAGCGGGGCCGGCTTTTCCACAGCGGGCAACCCAGAAGCAGCAGACACATCGATATAGGCGGTGGAGGAGGGGGCGTGGAATGTGTATTCGGCTTCGGTAAGGCGACCGTCTGCTGTGGTCGTCGGTAAGCAAATGCGTTCCCCCTCAAACAACGCGGACGTGCCCTCGCCACCGTCGGCCATCGGGGCAAGGATGATTTGGGCATCGCGGATCACGCTTGTCACACCCTCTGCCAGCCATTCAGCAGCCTCCTGCGCAGTAGCAGTGGACTTAAACGAATCCGGGGCGATGACGATTTTCGGCGACGGAGCCGGGTCGAAAGAGGAAGACATGCGGGCAAGTTTAACCGGAAGACCGCAAAATTCCGCGGGCGGGCGAGATGTGTTGTAGCATCTTTCCGGTAAACAATTCTGCAAGCCTATAGAAATTGGAGGCGGGGTCACATGAGTGCAATCGACCAGGAAGTTGCGAGTTTTTACGACAGGGTGCTCGAGCGAAACGCGGGAGAACCCGAGTTCCACCAAGCAGTTGCCGAGGTGCTCGACTCGCTGAAGATCGTCCTGGAAAAAGACCCGCACTACGCCGACTACGGCCTCATCGAGCGCCTCTGCGAGCCGGAGCGTCAGATCATCTTCCGCGTCCCGTGGATCGACGATGACAACAACGTGCGCGTCAACCGTGGCTTCCGTGTCCAGTTCAACTCCGCACTTGGCCCCTACAAGGGCGGTCTGCGATTCCACCCGAGCGTGAACCTGGGCATCATCAAATTCCTTGGCTTTGAACAGATCTTCAAAAACTCGCTCACCGGTCTGCCCATCGGCGGCGGCAAAGGCGGGTCCGACTTCGACCCGAAGGGCAAGTCCGACGCCGAAATCATGCGCTTCTGCCAATCCTTCATGACTGAACTGTGGCGCCACATCGGCGAATACCGCGACGTCCCCGCGGGTGACATCGGCGTGGGTGGGCGCGAAATCGGCTTCCTGTTTGGCCAGTACCGCCGCCTGGTGGACCAGCACGAGTCGGGCGTGCTCACCGGTAAGGGGCTGACATGGGGTGGCTCCCTCGTGCGCAAGGAAGCCACGGGCTACGGCGCTGTGTACTTCACCGACGAAATGATGCGTACCAACGGCGAATCCATTGACGGTGCACGCGTGATTGTCTCCGGCTCCGGCAACGTTGCCACCTATGCGATCAAGAAGGCGCAGGCGCTTGGTGCAACTGTCGTTGGCTTCTCCGACTCCTCCGGTTGGGTGGAGACCCCGAATGGGGTTGATACTGAGCTCCTGATCGACATCAAGGAAAACCGTCGCGGACGCGTTTCCGACTATGTCGCAGAAGCCACCGGGGCGACCTACCACACCGACGGCTCCATTTGGGACCTCGAAGCTGACGTGGCGTTGCCGTGCGCAACCCAAAATGAGCTCAACGGCGAGCATGCCCAACGCCTCGTCGACAACGGTGTGAAGTACGTCGCGGAGGGCGCCAATATGCCGTCCACGCACGAAGCGACCGAGGTCTTCCGGGCTAATAAGGTCTCTTTCGGCCCAGGTAAAGCGGCTAATGCCGGTGGTGTTGCTACCTCTGCGCTGGAGATGCAGCAAAACGCTTCCCGTGACTCCTGGTCCTTCGAATACACCGACGACCGTCTGCAGCGCATCATGTCCAACATCTTCAAGACCGCGGCACGAACCGCAGAGCAATATGACCGCGCGGGCGACTATGTTGTGGGCGCAAATATCGCTGGGTTTAAAAAGGTTGCCGACGCGATGCTGGCGCAAGGCGTGATTTAGAGCTTCATCCAGTACGCTGTGCAACTATGTACCGCGTTTTTGAAGCCCTCGATGAGTTAGTGCAGACGATGGAGCAGGCCTACGGCGTGCCGATGACCTCCAACTGCATGGTGCCCCGCAATGAGATGCTCGCTCTTCTCGACGACCTCCGCAACGCCCTGCCCGGCGATCTAGACGACGCCCAGGACGTTCTGGACAAGCAGGACGAAATCCTGCGCGGGGCCCAGGAACGCGCCGACGTTCTCGTTGGCGACGCCGAAGAGGACGCCCGTCGCATCGTTTCCGACGCCCAAGCCGAATCGGAGACGGTGCTGTCGGACGCCCAGGACCACGCAACTCGACTCGTCTCGGGCGCCGAGGAAGAGTCGAACATGATGATCACCCGCGCTCGCGACATTGCAGAAACCACCATCAACAGTGCTCAGCGCGAAGCCGATCACCTTGTGGAAACCGGCAACGAGGAATACCAGCGCTCCGTCGACCAGGGCCTGAAGGAGCAGAAGCGCTTGATCTCCGAGTCTGAGGTCATGCGTCGCGCAGACGAAGAGGCACATCGCCTCGTCGAAGACGCACACGCTGAATCCTCCCGCCTGCGCGCAGAGTGCGACGACTATGTCGACTCCAAGCTCGCAGAGTTCGAGGAGACCCTCAACACCGTGCTGCGCACTGTCTCCACCGACCGCTCCGCGCTGCGTCGTGGGGCGGGCGTCTCCGGTGCAGACCGCGCTCGCCGTGGCCAGGGTGAAGCCGACGAGTACTAGCAAGGGAAGCGATTCGTTGTAGTCTGAAAGGGCTATGGCTAACAATCCTTTCGTATTTGATGTTTCCGGCGTCCTCAAAGGCGATGGACTGCCGGAAACCCTGACGCAGACGGGGCCATCCCCGTCGCGTATCGGCCCGGAAATGATCGCTATTCCTGAAGGCCGAGAGGTCAAGATAGAAGCCACCCTGACCCCACTTGGCTCCGGCATCATGGTCGATGCGACCCTGACTGCCGAATTTGTAGGCCAGTGTGTGCGCTGCCTTAAAGATCTGACCCCCACCGAAACGCTCCAGATCTCCGAAGTGTTTTCCACTTCAGATGATTTCATCACCGGAGACGCAGAGGAAGAAGAAGACCGTGGCTCGGGGGACGAAATTGCCCGTGTCGAAGGCGATACTGTCGACCTAGAGCAAGGGTTTGTGAACGAAGCTGGGCTTAACCTGCCGTTCAACCCGTCCTGCCAGCCAGAATGTGCCGGAGATACCGACGTTCCCGTGCCGGACGGTGTATCGGGTGAAGAAAACAACCTCGTCGACCCGCGTTGGGCAGATCTGGAGAAGTTCCTGTGAGCCGTTCACGCAGGAAACCCGCCAACGCCGAACAGGCATGGGAAGACGCCTATGGGGCAGTAGACCATGCGCCACTGCTGGAAAAACTGGGCGTCAACATCGAGCGCGACAATCTCAAACTTGCGCTGACTCACCGCTCGTTCGCCAACGAACACAACCAACTGCCCAACAACGAGCGACTCGAGTTCGTCGGCGACGCCATCTTAGGTCTGACCGTGGCAACTAAGCTCTTTGAGCTTTACCCGTCGCGTCCCGAGTCCGATCTTTCTCCAATGCGCGCAGCGATTGTGTCGCGTTACGGCTTGTCCGACATCGCCCGTGAGATCAACCTCGGCCAGCACGTTCTCATCGGCAAAGGTGAAGAACTGACTGGTGGGCGCGATAAAGAGTCGATTCTTGCCGACACAACAGAAGCTGTGCTCGGCGCGATATACCTCGAGCATGGATTCGCGACTGCCCGCGACGTGATCCTGCGGCTTTTCGACGAGAAACTGCGTCACGCCACGGTAAGCAAGAAGAACAAGGACTGGAAGACCGCACTGCAAGTTCGTGTGGCAGAACTGAAGCTCCCTGTTGCAGAGTATCGCTCTGAAGCCACTGGTCCAGACCATGAGCAGACCTTCCACGCCGAAGCACTGATCAACGGCGTCGTGCGAGGTAAGGGCGTAGGGCCGAACAAGAAACTCGCGGAACAGGAAGCAGCGCAACAGGCACTGGTATACCTGCGCGACCACGCTGCCGAGGCGACCCTAGGACATGCCTGAACTGCCAGAAGTTGAGGTGGTCCGCCGGGGGCTTGAACAGCACATTGTCGGCCTTACCTTTGGCCGCGTCGAAGTGCTTCACCCACGTGCGGCACGTGGCAACGAAGTTGATCTTGAGCGAGTGCTGCCGGGACGTACCGTCGTGGATACGGGCCGACGGGGCAAGTACTTGTGGCTACTGCTGGACAATGGGGCAGCGGTGCTGGTGCATTTGAGGATGAGCGGGCAGATGCTCGTCGCAAAGCATGGCGAAGTGACATCGCCGCATTTGCGAATTCGCGCAGACATGGGCAAATGTGAGCTGTGTTTCGTCGACCAGCGCACGTTCGGATTCTGGCAATACACCGACCTTGTCGATGGGGTGCCACGTCCTGCGGGCCATATTGCGCCGGACCCTTTCGAGGATGCATTTGATGTGCGAGAGGCAGCGCGCGCGATGCGCCGGAAGAATTCGGCTCTGAAAACGGTGCTGCTCAACCAAGAAATTGTCAGTGGAATCGGCTCGATCTACGCCGATGAAGCAATGTGGTCTGCAAACCTCAAACCCTGGCGTAAAGCGCGCACCATGCGACAACGCGACGCCGAAGCAGTGCTTGAGGCATCGCGTGACGTAATGGCCCGGGCGCTCGAGCAAGGCGGAACGAGCTTCGATGCCCTCTATGTCAACGTCAACGGAGCCTCCGGATACTTCGCACGCTCTCTCAATGCATACGGTCAAGCCGGAAAACCCTGTGCGCGATGCGGAACGGAGATCGCCCGCACCGTGATCAACGGCCGTTCCAGTTATTACTGCCCGGTTTGCCAAGTGCTCTAGGTTAGAAGACATGGTTGATCAGCAGACGTTCAAAGTCGCGATGTCCCAGGTTGCCGCTGCAGTTGCCATTGTGACGACAGGGACGCAAGCATCGGCACACGGCACAACGGTCAGCGCATTCATGTCACTTTCTCTCGAACCACCGATGGTGCTGGTCTCGCTAGACCAGAAGTCATCGCTGCTCGCGAGGTTGGAGATCGGCTCACCGATCGGTATCAACGTGCTGTCCACCGAACAGAACGAGTTGGCGCGCAGGTTCGCTGACAAGCTCGAGGATCGTTTCGCGGGGGTGGATTGGCGCATTGCCGACGGCGCACCGAAACTTGCCGGCGACCACACCTGGATCGCCGGCAACGTTAGCCGCATCATCGAAGCAGGGGACCACTTCCTCGTCTTGGTTGACGTCACTGCCACCGAAGTTACCGCAAACTGCCCGCTGCTGTACTGGCAACGCGAGTTTGGCACCCACGGGCCAATCCAACCCGGAGAGGTACAGACCAAATCCATAGAGGGGTAGTGCGCTCGATCACGTTGGGTAATTGAGACAACCCAGGGATAAGCTGCCCGCCATGGATTCAGCTACCTCATTTGTCGAGGGATCGCTCAATGGCGTGATTTGGAGCCTCGTACCGTGGTTCCTCGTTGCTGCCGGCATCTACTTCGGCTTGCGCACATTATTCGTTCAAATCCGCATGTTCCCGGACATGCTCAAAGCCGTTGCAGAAACCCCGAAGGGCAAAGACCGCGAGGGCCGCGACCTCGATGAAGAGTACGGTGGCTTGTCGGCCTTCAAGGCTTTCACCATCTCTGCCGCCTCTCGTGTCGGCACCGGCAACATCGCCGGTGTCGCACTGGCAATCTCCATCGGTGGCCCGGGTGCGGTGTTCTGGATGTGGATGCTCGCCTTGCTCGGTGGTGCGACCGCATTCGTCGAATCCACGCTGGCCCAGCTGTGGAAAACCAAGGACAGCGACGGCAATTACCACGGCGGTCCGGCCTACTACATGACCCGCGGCCTTGGATGGAAGCCACTCGCGGTGCTGTTCTCTGCCTTCCTCGCCATCACTTACGGCTTTGTGTACAACGCCATCCAAACCAACTCCATCGCTGAAGCGGTTTCCGGCTCGTTGGGCAACGACTCTGTCGCTGTGAAAACCATCGTGGCTGGTGTCGTCGCCGCACTCACCGCGCTCATCATCTTCGGTGGCGTTACCCGCATTGCATCTTGGACCCAGGTGATCGTTCCGTTCATGGCCGGTGCCTACATCTTGATTGGCCTCGCAGTGCTGGTGATCAATTGGCGCGAGATCCCAGGCATGTTCGAACTCATCGTTGGCCACGCTCTCGGCCTCAAGCAGGTTGCGGGCGCGACCGTTGGCGCAGCCTTCGCACACGGTATGCGTCGTGGTTTGTTCTCCAACGAGGCAGGCATGGGTTCGGCACCAAATGCTGCCGCGACTGCGACCGTGTCTCACCCCGTTAAGCAGGGACTTGTGCAGGCCCTCGGCGTGTACTTTGACACCCTGCTCGTGTGCTCCATCACCGCGTTTGTTGTACTGCTCGGCCCCGCAATCACCTATGGCCGCGATGACATCCAGGGTGCCTCGCTGACGCAGTCTGCACTCGCCGATTCTGTCGGCGCCTGGGGCGCACACGCCATCACATGCATCCTGTTCTTCCTGGCGTTTTCTTCCGTGATCGGTAACTACTACTTGGCGCAAGCTAATTTGCAGTACCTCACCGACTCCAAGTCCGCGTTGACCACGTTCCGCATTGTTGTTCTCGGCTTCGTCATCTTCGGTGCGTTCGGATCTGTGCCGCTCGTTTGGGCCCTCGGCGACACGATGGCCGGTCTTCTGGCGCTTTTCAACATCATCGCAATCGTTCCGCTCGGCGGGGTAGCGCTGAAGCTGCTGAAGAACTACAACGAACAGCGTCGCCGAGGAGAAGACCCTGTCTTCCACCGCGACATGCTGCCGGAAGTCAAGAACGTTGAGTTCTGGGACGGCTCCGACCCCGTCACCCGACGCAGCGCAGACGACCGCATCTAAGTTGTATTCTCGGGCGGTATGGCTGAGAAACGCATGACCGCCCACGTCCACGGCGAAGTCCAGGGGGTTGGGTTTCGCTGGTGGACACGCTCCCGCGCCCTCGAACTTGGACTTGCGGGATACGCCAAGAACCTTGCAGATGGCCGCGTTGAAGTGGTTGCGGAGGGGGAGCAGGGTGGCGTCGAAAAGCTTGAAAAGCTCTTGCGGGAAACACCCTCTGGTTCGGGGCGCCCTGGGCGCGTGAACCATGTGCAAGCCCAGTACAGCGCACCGAAGGGTGCGGTAGGGTTCGACGAACGCTAAAAGCCGCGCCCGAGCGGGTAATATTGCGCGAATGCACCTGAAATCGCTGACGCTCAAAGGATTTAAGTCTTTCGCGTCCGCGACAACCATGAAATTCGAACCGGGCATTTGCGCCGTCGTCGGGCCGAACGGCTCGGGAAAATCCAACGTCGTCGATGCACTCGCGTGGGTGATGGGCGAGCAAGGTGCGAAAAACCTGCGTGGCGGGAAGATGGAAGACGTCATCTTCGCCGGTGCCGGCGGGCGCAAACCACTCGGACGTGCCGAAGTCACGCTTACTTTCGACAACACCGACAAACGATTGCCCATCGACTACACCGATGTAGCAATCACTCGCCGCATGTTCCGCGACGGTGCGTCCGAATACGAAATCAACGGCTCCAAAGCACGTCTCATGGACATTCAGGAGCTGCTGTCCGACTCCGGTATCGGCCGCGAAATGCACATCATTGTCGGCCAGGGCAAACTCTCCGAAATCCTTGATTCGCGCCCTGAAGAACGTCGCGCGTTTATCGAAGAAGCCGCTGGTGTACTGAAGCACCGTCGTCGTAAAGAGAAGGCACAGCGCAAACTTGTCGGCATGCAGGCGAACCTGGATCGCCTCACCGACCTCACCGACGAACTGGGCAAGCAACTCAAACCGTTGGCGCGGCAGGCAGAAGCCGCGAAGCGTGGGGCGGCGGTGCAGGCCGAACTGCGCGACGCCAAACTCAAACTCGCAGGTGACCAAGTCGTGCGTTTGCGAGCGAAGCTTTCCGACGCCGCCCGCGCCGCCGAACTCCTCGAAGAACAGGTAGAAACCGTTACCGCGCAACTCGAGGAATACACCGAAGCGCAGGAGAGCATCGAAGCACAGCAGCAGGAAGTACAGCCCAAAGCACAAGAAGCACAGCAGGTGTGGTTTGCGCTATCGACGCTGGCGGAACGGGCGAGTGCTACGGAACGCATCGCATCGGAGCGTGCTCGGAGCCACAACGCCGATGTTGCCTATGCCGGGCAAGACCCGGAAGACCTCGAAGCACGGGCACGGATTGCCGACGAACGCTACGCGGAAGCCGTCGAAGCAGCCGAAGAAGCAGCAGAACAGCTGGAAACGGTACGAGAAGAAGTCGCGGAACGACAGGAAGCTTTCGATGAAGCTGAGCGCGAACACATGGCGCAGGTGCGTGCGATCGCGGACCGTCGCGAAGGCGTAGTGCGACTGCTTGCTCAAGAAGAATCGCAGGCGCAAGCGGTTGAAGCTGCTGAGGAGGAGATTCGGCGTTTCGACGAGACGCTTCAAGAAACCCGTGAACGTGCACGCCAAGCTGACGCTGAGGTTGTGTCCGTTGAGGAACGCATCGCGGCGTTTCAGGCGGAACGCGCTCCACTCGACGCCGCATTCGCCCGCGCCCACACCGAATCTGACGCTGCAGAGAAGCGCCTAGAGCAACTTCGTGCTGAGCAGCGCGAACACGAACGCAACGTAGCAACGCTTGAATCGCGCATTGCAACGCTGTCTGAGCAGACGCCGAAAATGGATGCCGCCGAATTGCTCGACGGTTTCTCACCGCTAGCGGGTTTGCTGACTACAGAGGCAGGTTTGGAAACAGCGCTTGCGGCGGCCCTCGGCGACTATGCCGAAGCGCTCGCAGGTGATGTGTCCGACGAGACCGTGTCGCGGTTGGGGAATGCGAGTCGTACGGTGGTCGTCGATAAGCGAGGCGGCTCCACATGGCGCCTGGAGACCGACGTTGAGGTGGACTGGCTGCTCGACCACGTCACGCTGGACGATGCAGTGGCTGGTCCGGTGACACGTTTGCTCGCTGACACTGTGGTCGCAAAAAATGTTGAGCTGGCTCGTGCCGTCGTCGAACAAGACCCGAGATTACGAGCCGTCACACACGACGGCGTACTTGTCGGCGAAGGCTGGATCGCAGCCGGCTCCGGGCAAGCAACCACGGTTGAAGTCTCCGCCCGCATCGAGGCTGCTCGCGTGGAACTTGAAACGGCCCGCCAACAACTCAGCGAACTCGCAGGCACGTTTGAAGGTGCGAAGGTTGCGGCGGAAGAAGCCCGAGTCAACGCCGCGTCGGCGCGTGCGTCTCTTCGAGAACACGACACCGAACTCGAAGCCTGGCGACGCGATCGCACCCGCCTGGTCAAGCAAGCTGAAGCGAACAAGTCGGAGCACGAACGAGCTGCGCAGCGCGCCAACGAAGCTGACGCACGGCTTGCGCAACGCCGCGCCGAACTGGAAGAAACTCGCGACCGTCTCACCCGAGTGGACACGGATGTATCCGCCTCACCCGAGGAGCCGTCATCTGCCGAACGCGACGCTGCCCGAAACGCGCTAAACCACATCAAATCCATGGAAATGGAGGCCGTCCTCGCCGCGCGTACTGCACAACAGCGGGCAGAGGCGGAAGCGGGCAAGGGAGACGCGCTACGCCGCCAAGCCGAGCAAGAACGTCAGGCGAAAGCCCGCCATGACGCTGCGATGGCAAGGCGTCGAGCAGAGGCGGAGCTAGCGGGGGTCGTCGAGAAGCACGCGCGCGACCTTGCCGCCCGAATCGAGGACGCGTTGGCACGCGCGACGGCGCAACGCGATGAGCTCTCCGCCCAGACCGCAAGCCTGCAGGGGCAGTTGCAGCAAGCTCGTCAGCAGGTCAATGCCACGCGCCAACAATTGTCTCGATTGACCGACAACGCACACGCATCCGATATTGCCCGCTCGCAAGCACAGGTGCGTATCGACGAAGCCGAAGCCAACATCACCTCCACCCTGGGCATCGCCGTAGCCGATCTGCTTGATGGGTACACCCCAGGTGAGGACTTTGACCGCGAAGCAGAAGAGAAACGTCTCAAGCGGGCAGAAAAGGATCTGCGCGCGCTGGGTAAGGTCAACCCGCTGGCATTGGAGGAATACAAGGCGTTGGAGGAGCGGTATTCGTTTCTTTCTACGCAGCTTGATGATGTTATTCAGGCGCGCAAAGACCTCACTGGTGTGATCGAGGACGTTGACGCACAGATCTTGCAGTTGTTCACCGATGCCTGGACGGATGTGGAGGCCGAGTTCCCGCGAGTGTTCCAGACGCTCTTCCCGGGTGGTGAGGCGCGCTTGGTGCTCACCGAGCCAGACGACATGTTGGCCACCGGCATTGAAATTGAGGCTCGGCCACCGGGTAAGCGTGTCAAGCGGCTTTCGCTGCTTTCCGGTGGTGAAAAATCGCTGACAGCCTTGGCGTTTCTGGTCGCTATCTTCCGTGCGCGTCCAAGTCCGTTTTATGTGCTCGACGAAGTTGAGGCGGCGCTCGACGACGTCAACCTGCGCCGGCTCATTGCCCTTCTGGAGGAACTCCGTCAGGATTCGCAGCTCATTGTGATCACGCACCAGAAGCCAACGATGGATGTTGCGAACGTGCTTTATGGCGTGACTATGCGTGGCGATGGCGTCACTCGAGTGCTGTCTCAACGCATGCAACCTGCCGGTGCAGCGCCTGGGGTGTAGCACCTGGGGCGTAGCACAGCGCAAGATGGCTACCCGGTGTCCGGTGCGAACAGGGGTGGATCTGTTCCCGGTAGTTCTTGGTCGTCGAAACTTGGGTGTTTGTCCCGAATTTTTCGTTTATGCCGCTGACCGGGTGACTGTTCGAACTGCCATGTGCTGGTCGTGGTCGGTGGCCCGCCGTCGGCTGGATGGTGGGTGATGTCCCAAGTGTCGGGGTCTTTTTCGAAGTGACCCTTACCACCGGCTCCGTCTCTGTTGTCGTTGTTGCATCTGTGGTGTTCGCGACATAGCAGTATCAGGTTATTGAGGTCAGTGACACCTCCGTGGAGGTAGGACTGCAGGTGGTGGGCTTCGAGTTCGACGCCAGGTTTGGTGCACCCGTTCCAGGCGCAGACACCTTGGGTAGCGAGTAGGACGAGGCGCTGTTCAATCGACGCGAGGCGGGCGCGTCCGAGTGATAGTGGCACACCGGTTGCAGAGTCGAGTTGGAGAGCAAAAGTGTCTCCTGCTAAGCCCAGGTGAAGAATGTCGAGGGCAGTGAGATCCACACTGGTATTGGTGGAAAAGCGTGTTTGCCAATCAGCACCGACCAGATCTTCCAGGGTCAGTGTCACCACAACGGTTCCGATGCCGCGGTCGCGCGTGATACGTGCCTGGGAGTAGTTATCCAGGATGTGCATGAGTTGGTCGAAGCGGCGTTGTTGTTTCGTGCGGGTGTCTTTGGAGCCGTCGGGTAGGTGAGAGCCGGGGGCTTCTCCGGCGGCGAGGGCTGCTTCGAATTTTGCGCGTGATGCGGCGTCAAGGTAGAGCCGGGCGTAGGAGCCGCCGTCTGCATCGGTGGGTCCGAAGGAGATGCCTCGTTTTTTAAACGCGGCTAGGGGGTCCTTTTTCTTTTCGTAGTCCAGCCCCGCGCGGTTGGCTTTGCGGACGAGGTCGGTGACGAACTTCCGGAGCTCTTCGGGGGTCATGCGTGCTGCGGCTTCCATGGCTTGGGAGTAGCACTCGAGGTAGCCCGGGTTGGCGTGTTCGTTGAGGTCCTTGAGCGCGTTGGAGATAATGCGCTTCTTTTCTTCGGAGGCTTTCTTTTCTCGTGCAGCCTTGCGGGCGCGTTCCTGGGCTTTCTTTTCTTGTTCTTTGCGTCGTTGTGCTTCTTCTTCTGCGGCTCGCTTGTCCTCTTCGGTTTGTTCCGGGTTAGTTGGTGGGACTGGGATGTCGGGCTCGCCGAAGAGGCGCTTGCCGTGGTTGAGGAGGTCGAACGCCTGGGCACGGGAGAGGCCGAGGCGTTGCGTGAGGTATTCCACGGGATGGTTGGCGCCGACCAGGGATCCGGCATTGTCCCTTGTGCAGAGATGTGCGAAGGCGGCGTTGACGTTTCCGAGCAGTGGCAATGAGCCGTGTAGCCGCTCTATTGCTTGGTGGGTGCCGAGGAGGTGGAGGGAGTCGGGTTCCATCATGAGGTTGGACAGCGCTTCTAGTCCAGCGGTGATCTGGTTGACGTGTTGGTCGATGATGGTTGTCATGGGTCCCCCTCTCGGCTACGTGTGCTGCTAACTGAGTTGAAAATGAAGCTACAGACCAGGCCGACACGATCGCCACACATTCGAACACCCGTTCGTATGGATGGGCCTGACCTGCAGCGTTGATTCGTCGATAAGCAATGTGTCTATTGCTGTTCCACCTTGTGTCGTGGCGGCTGGCACACTAGAACGCATGAATACCACTGAGTTGATGAACTCCCCGGCCCTTTGGGTGGCGGTTGCGGTCGTCGTTGCCGTGCTGATCATCGTGGGCATCGTCGTTGCGGGGAAGAAGCGCAAGGAGTCGAAGACCGTTTCGTTTGAGAAGCCGGAGGAGCCGAAGGAGCTCACTCAGCAGGAGAAATCCGGCAATTATCAGGCGAAGGGCGGTTTCAATTTCGCACCGGCGGATGCTCAGCCGAAGCAGCCGGAGCCGATTCGTCGTGACCAGCCGGTTCTGCCAGTAGTCGAGCCTGAAAAGGCCGAGCAGGAGCCGAAGACTGTTATCGAGAAAGCAGTTGCGCCTGATGAAGAGCCATTGCTTGTCGACGACACCACCAGCACGGAGGTAGATCAGCCGGAGCCGGCCGAGCGGCCTGTGGAGGAGCCTGTCGTTGAAGAATGTGCCGTGCCAGAACCGGAGCCGGCACCAGAACCTGAGCCGGTAGCAGAGCCGAAGCCAGCTCCAGAACCGGAGCCGGAACCTGTTGTCGATGAGGCAGAAACCCCTGAGGCCGAATCGGAAACGCCCGATGCGCCAGACACACCAGACACGGCGGAGGCAGAGGAGGCTGCTGCGGCTGCTGTAGTGGCTCAAGAGGGTGCTGAAGAGGCGCTCCAGGATGGCGCTGAGGTTTCCGATGAGGCTGTCGTTGTTGAGGCCCCCGCGAGCGAACCGATCGATGACATCGCTCCAGCAGCAGGTCGCATGGGCAAGCTTCGTGGCCGCCTTTCCCGTTCTCAGAACGCCATCGGCCAGGGTCTGCTTGGCATTCTTTCCGCTGGCGATCTGGACGAGGACGCGTGGGAGGAGATTGAAGACACGCTGATCTTGGCCGATATCGGTGCGGGTCTGACGATGAAGATCACGGACAACCTGCGCGAGAAGATCGCTGAGCGTGGTGTGGAAAACGAAGCGCAGGCTCGTGCGATGCTGCGCGAAACTCTGATTGAGGCTGCCCGTCCGGAGCTCGACCGTTCGATTAAGGCGATGCCGAATGACGGCAAACCGGCCGTGATCTTGGTTGTCGGTGTCAACGGCACCGGTAAGACGACGACTACCGGCAAGCTTGCTCGTGTGCTCGTGTCTATGGGGCACTCGGTGGTGCTTGGTGCTGCGGATACGTTCCGCGCGGCGGCTGCGGACCAGTTGGAGACCTGGGGCAAGCGCGTCGGCGCTTCCACGGTTCGTGGCAAGGAGGGTGCGGACCCGGCTTCGGTGGCCTTCGATGCTGTGGCAACTGGTGTTGACGAGGGTGCTGATGTGGTGCTCGTCGATACGGCGGGCCGCCTGCACACCTCCACGGGTCTGATGGATCAGCTGGGCAAGGTCAAGCGCGTCGTGGAGAAGAAGAGCAACGTCGATGAGGTGTTGCTGGTGCTCGACGCGACGGTGGGGCAGAACGGCATTGCGCAGGCGCGTGTCTTCCGTGAGGTTGTTGACATCACGGGTGTGGTGCTGACCAAGCTCGACGGCACCGCCAAGGGCGGTATCGTTTTCCAGGTTCAGGAGGAACTTGGTGTGCCGGTAAAGCTGGTTGGTCTTGGTGAGGGCGCGGACGATCTTGCGCCGTTTGAGGTTGAGAGTTTCGTCGACGCTCTTCTCGGCTAAGCGCTTGCTTGTCGACGACCCCGCGCCCCCGGTGATGTGCCCATCACCCGGGGCGCGCGCTAGTCTTGTGGGGGTTCTTTTCCGCTAGAAGCAAAAGGGAGCGTGCACACCGTGTTCGAGTCACTGTCCGACCGCCTCCAATCAGCCCTGGGTGGTCTGCGAGGCAAGGGCAAGCTCACCGAGGAGGATATTAACGCCACGGCTCGCGAGATTCGTATCGCGTTGCTGGAGGCGGACGTGTCGCTTCCGGTTGTGCGTGCGTTTATTAAGCGTGTCAAGGAGCGTGCCCTCGGTGCCGATGTTTCGGCAGCGCTGAATCCGGCGCAGCAGGTCATCAAGATTGTTGATGAGGAACTGACAAACATTCTCGGCGGTGAGACTCGCCGGTTGAATTTGGCGAAGAACCCGCCGACCGTGATTATGCTCGCCGGTCTGCAAGGTGCTGGTAAGACCACCCTGGCAGGTAAGTTGGCTAAGCACTTGGCTAAGCAGGGCCACACCCCGATGTTGGTGGCGTGTGACT
Organism: Corynebacterium sp. HMSC034E11; assembly: GCF_001835905.1. Lineage (NCBI taxonomy): Bacteria > Bacillati > Actinomycetota > Actinomycetes > Mycobacteriales > Corynebacteriaceae > Corynebacterium > Corynebacterium sp. HMSC034E11. The sequence continues at coordinate 288,674 of NZ_KV826394.1, read as the reverse complement.
TGCAGCGCCCGGGTGCGGTGCAGCAGCTCCAGATTGTTGGTGAGCGCGCTGGTGTGCCGACGTTTGCCCCGGATCCGGGTACGTCCATCGACTCGTATGAGCACGAGATGGGCACCTCGCACGGTGATCCGGTTGCGGTGGCGCAGCAGGGTATTGAGCACGCCAAGCAGAACAAAAACGATGTGGTCATCATCGATACTGCGGGCCGCCTCGGTATCGATGAGACCCTGATGACTCAGGCCCGCAACATCCGTGATGCAGTGAATCCGGATGAGGTCATCTTCGTTATTGATGCGATGATCGGTCAGGATGCGGTGTCTACCGCCGAGGCGTTCGCTGCTGGCGTCGACTTCACTGGTGTTGCACTGACCAAACTTGATGGCGACGCCCGTGGCGGTGCCGCGCTGTCCATCCGTGAGGTCACGGGCAAGCCGATTCTCTTTGCGTCGTCTGGCGAGAAGCTCGACGACTTCGACGTGTTCCACCCGGACCGCATGTCCAGCCGTATTCTCGGCATGGGTGATCTGCTGTCGCTGATTGAGCAGGCTGAGCAGACTTATAACGAGCAGGACGCTGAGGCAGCCGCAACCAAGTTGGCTTCCGGCGAACTCACACTGGAGGACTTCCTCGACCAGTTGCTCATGATTCGTCGCATGGGGCCGATTGGCAACCTGCTCAAGATGATGCCTGGCGGCAAGCAGATGAACCAGATGGCGGACATGGTCGACGAGAAGCAGCTCGACCGTATCCAGGCCATCATTCGCGGTATGACTCCTCAGGAGCGCCAGGATCCGAAGATTTTGAACGCATCGCGCCGCAAGCGCATCGCTAACGGTTCCGGTGTGAAGGTCTCGGATGTGAACCAGTTGGTGGAGCGCTTCTTCGAGGCGAAGAAGATGATGGGGCAGATGGCCAGCCAGTTCGGCTTGCCGGGTATGCCTGGCATGGGCCGAAGCGCTACTAAGAAGAAGCCGAAGGGTCGCCGGGGCAAGAACGGCAAGCGCAAGCCGGTGAAGCGCGGTGGAAATCAGGGCATGCCGAAGATGCCAGGGATGCCAGGAATGCCAGGAATGCCGGGCATGGGTGGCGGTATGCCGGATATGAAGGATTTGGAAAAGTTGCAGAGCCAGCTTCCTGCGGGCATGCAGGGCATGGATCTCAACAACCTCGATTTCAACGAGGCGATGAAGCGTATGCAGAAGGGGAAGTTCTTCTAGCGCGCAGCGCGCCGCAGCGCGAACGCTTCACAGATCAAAGGGGGGGAGAGGCCAGCACTTTAGAGGGTGTTGGCCTCTTCGCCATCTTGGGCAGAGTCGGTGGCGGTTTCGGGGGCCAGCGTGGTGTCGTCGATAAGCCCAAGCTTGTTGAAGATCGGGGTGAGCTCTTCCCACATCAATGGGGCGAGCGATTCGGCGTACGCGTTGGAGATGTGATTCTGGTCGCGGTAGATGTAAATGTTGCCGATCTGTGGCGGGCAGATGCCGTCGATGCAGTACCAGCTGGCGGTGTCGATTTCCCACTGGTTGTAGCCGCCGTCGAGGAAGTACTTCGCAGGGTCTTCAGGGGAGTAGACCACGTGTGCGTCCATGGAGCAGTCGGCTTCGGAGTATCCGGCTACGAGGCGCAGGTTGGGGTCCATTGGGTCGCCGTCGGGGTTGAACATCCATGGGTTGTCGCGCAGGCCGACGAATGGGATGCCGTATTCAGCGAGGCGTTGCCAGAAGTTTGCGTATGCGTCAGGCACGTAGTCCTGAGAGGCGATGCCACCGCCTGCGTGACCTGCGGGGCGTGTGGAGGTGGAGATCACCATGGCAGGGTTGAGTTCGACGAGTTCTGCGAACGCGTTCTCGCCCCATTCTGCGCATTCTGGCGAGACAATGTCGGCGTTGGCGGGGTCCCAGGGGCCTCCGACGACGAGTGGGCATTCTTGGCGCACGAATGTTGCAACTTTGAAGCCGTGGCGTTTGCCAAGGATGTCCAGTGGGATGCCGAATGGTTCGATGTGGGAGCCGCCGACCAGTGCGATGGTGGTGTCGGCTTCCAGGTCACCGTATACGCAGTGAGGTCCCGGCATGATGTCTGGGCCTTCGGGGAGGAAGACCATGCAGTTGTCCAGCCCGATTGGTGGGTAGATGCCTGCAACCAGGTTCGGGTCTGGTCGGGCTTCGACGTCGGGGACTTCGGCGCCGGCGAGTGCGAGTGCGCCTGGGTAGATGGCGGGGTCGAGGGGTTTGTCGGCGTCGTCGATACGATCGTTCCAGATTGGCTGGATGGCAAGTGCTGCGGCAAACAAAGCGGCGGTGAGCACACCACCCGTTGCGCGGAATTTTCCGGGCCACGTGCGTAGCGACGACCCCGCGTCGCGCACCGGCGTATCCATGGCACGCGGGCGCGCACGATGCTGGCGTAGTGGATCTTCCACCAGCATGTGGGTGATGTGTGCGAGGGCGAGGGACACGGCGATGACACATGCGCCGAGCCATGCTGGGGGAACGGCGTATCCGCCGAGGGCGGTGACGATGATCAAAAGCGGCCAGTGCCAAAGGTAGAGCGAGTAAGCGATCTTGCCCAGCCAGGTCATGGGTGCAGATGCCAGCACGCCGGAGACAGCGTTGCTGTTGCCTGACAGGATGACCAGTGCGGCACCGGTCAGTGGCAGCAGTGTGAGGGGGCCGGGGAATGCGAGCGACGTTGGGATAACGATGCCGGTGATGGTGATCATTGCGACGCCGAGTAGCGCAGTGAACCAGGCGAAACGCTGTGGGAAGAATCGCTCGGCTGGTACGAAGGCGAGCAGTGCGCCGAGGGAGAGTTCCCATGCGCGAGAGAACGTGGAGTAGTAGTTGGCGCCGGTGCCGACGAAACCGAAGCGGGAGGCCCAGGCGAAGGAGGCGATAGTGATGAGTGCCAGCACTCCGATGGCTACGCGTCGCGCCCAGACAGGGTTGGCTTTGAGCTTCGATACTGCAACAGCCAATAGGGTGCCCATGAGGATGCCGAAGATGTAGAACTGGCCCTGGACCGACATTGACCACAGGTGCTGTAGCGGGGATGTTTCCTGGCTTGCTGCAGCGTAGTCGGCATTTTGGGCGATGAGTTCCCAGTTTTGGTAGTACAGCATCGACGCTGTGACTTGGCTCGCGAGCTGCTGGCTCATCAGTTCTGGCGTAAACGCGAGAACGAGAAGGACAACGCTAACGATGACAAGTGCGAGCGCCGGTACGAGTCGGCGGATGGTGCGCCACAGGGGCCACCACGGGTTCAGGTTTGGGTTCGGACGCAGGGCGTATCGCAGTTGCCCGCCAAGGAAAAAGTAACCGGACAGCAGCAGGAAGACGTCGACGCCACCAGAGACACGTCCGACGAAGACGTGGAACAGGACGACGAGTGCGATGGCGTATCCACGCAGCCCATCGAGGTCGACGCGGTATGCGGTCGAGCCTTTTGTCGACTGTGCCGATTGTCCTGCCATCGTGTCCAACCTTGTCAACTACTTCTATTTCGTTACAGGCGACGTGTATTGCAGCTGGCAATGCGCGTCGCAATCGGTAAAGACCATACAGTCTGAACTTTGCATGACCGAACCAGCCACACCGGGGCATTGCAAGGCATTGCCGTGCGGGAGTTTGGTGTCTTGGGGTTTTAGCCCGTAAGGTGTCAAAGGTTGTCTGACGTCATTGTTGGCGTTTGGCACGACAAGTCTATAACTGCGTACGCGCCGGATCCGTCTGGATCCTTCCCAGGTTGCCTGGGAGGGGATGGTCGACCGGCCAGGCACGCGCAGGGTAAATAAGAAGGGTTGAACCGGCTCGTCGAGAAGCGGCGGGTGTCTGCACTGCCCAGTGACCTAAAGGAAGTACACCATGGCTGTCAAGATCAAGCTGCAGCGCGTTGGCAAGATCCGCAACGCTCAGTACCGTGTCGTCATCGCTGATGCTCGCACCCGTCGTGACGGTGCTGTCATCGAGAACATCGGCATCTACCACCCGAAGGAAGAGCCGTCGCTCATCCGCATCGATTCCGAGCGCGCTCAGTACTGGCTGGGTGTCGGCGCACAGCCGACCGAGCCGGTGCTCGCGCTGCTGAAGGTGACCGGCGACTGGCAGAAGCACAAGGGCCTCGACGGTGCTGAGGGCACCCTCAAGGTTGCTGAGGAGAAGCCGTCCAAGCTCGACCTGTTCAACCAGGCTCTGGAAGAGGCTAAGAACGGCCCGACCGCTGAGGCGATCACCGAGAAGCGCAAGAAGGCTAAGGAAGACGCTGAGGCTAAGGCAGCTGCTGAGGCTGCAGCTGCCGCAGAGGCCGAGGCTGCAGAGGCCGAGGGCGAGGCTGCTGAGGCTGAGTCTGAGGAGGCTCCGGCCGAGGAGGCATAAGCCTTTCGCTTATCGACGACACCCCGCACCGCACACTTTTCGTGCCGGTGCGGGGTTTTTCGTGCTGCAGCTTTGCAAAACTTGCGTACGGTTGGGCATGTAGACATTTCCTAATCGAAAGGGGAGCGGATCATGGCTCGTACGTTTTTGGTGACTGGTGGCGCGGGCGGCATTGGCAAGGCGACTGCGGAGTTGCTTACTTCTCGCGGCCACAAGGTGATTACTGCCGATATTGCGAATGCGGATATCAATGCGGATCTCACAACTGTTGAGGGCCGACAGGCACTCGTCGATGAGGCAACCAAGCTTTCCGAAGGAAAGCTCGACGGCGTCATTGCGAATGCAGGTATGCAGGCGCCGACGCCGAAGACCGCGCAGGTGAACTACTTCGGCGCGGTGGCAACGCTTGAGGGGCTTCGTCCGCTGCTGGAGGAGTCGGATGCGCCGCGCGCTGTGGTGACGGCGTCGATCGCATCACTGCAGCCGGCTGACGATCAGCTCATTGAGGCGATGCTTGCTGGTGATGAGGAAGCCACTGTCAAGCGCGGTCAGGAACTTGCTGACCAGGGCCCCGAGGTTGCATACCTTAACTACTCGTCCTCTAAGCAGGCCATTGCTCGTTGGGTGCGCAAGAACGCGATCTCCGAGGAGTGGGCTGGCAAGGGCATTGCGCTGAACGCTATTGCGCCGGCCGTTGTGATTTCCCCGATGACTGAAGAGCTGCGCAACACCGACGAAGGTCGTGCGCAGTTGGCACAGGTGCCGATGCCGCTGAACGGTTGGATGCCGGCAGAGGCTGCGGCCAGCTTCATTGCATGGCTGACCAGTGAGGAGAATACCCACCTGTGCGGCCAGGTTGTCTTTATCGACGGCGGCTTCGACGCCACAGTTCGTGGCGACAAGGTCTGGTAGGCCGACAAGGGCAATTTGTGGGGCTGCTACCGTAGCCGATTATGGAGCTCAACATTGGCCGCGTCGTGAAGTCGCATGGCGTGAAGGGTGAGGTAGCAGTCGAGCTACTCGCCGACGAGTCTGAAGACCACATTGTTGTCGGCGAGGTGCTCACTGGCCGCCAGGCTGGCAAGGAACAGCACTTGACTGTGAAGACGGTTCGGCCTCATCAGAAGCGCCTCCTCGTCAGTTTTGAGGAGGTGCCAGACCGCACTGCCGCGGACAGTCTGCGTGGCATGAAGTTTTTTGCAGAACCTCTGGAGCGCGACGAGGATTCCGACGAGTACTACAACCACGAACTCATCGGGTTGAAGGTCCGCCATGACGGCGATGAAGTTGGCGAGGTTACTGGCGTGATGGATGCGCCGAATCGCAAGATTCTGGAGATCGACTATCGCGGCAAGGAAGTCCTCGTGCCCTTCGTTATGGAGTTTGTGCCGGATATTGACCTCGCTGATGGCTACCTGGTGATTACGCCGCC
>NZ_KV826394.1:0-282769 GCF_001835905.1 Corynebacterium sp. HMSC034E11 | reverse complement strand
GAGGGACTGCTTGATGTCTAACCCGAAGCCGGTGCTTCGCCTCGATGTCGTCACCATTTTCCCGGAGTACTTGGACCCGTTGCGCCACGCGCTGCTGGGCAAGGCGATTGAGCAGGGCATCCTGTCTGTCGGAGTGCATGACCTGCGTGATTGGGCGACGGGTAACCACAAGTCGGTAGACGCGCCCCCGCTGGGCGGTGGTCCTGGCATGGTGATGAAGCCGGAAGTGTGGGGGCCGGCGCTCGACGATGTTGCTGCGGGACGCACAGGCACGGAGCTGGACTCGGCGGCCAAGCACCGGAATGACAAGTTGCGTCACGACGATGTCGCAAACGTTGCACCGCGCCCGTACGAATCCCCAGTGGCAGGCGATGACGCCTCAAAGCCGCTGTTGCTCGTTCCCACACCGGCCGGAAAGCCATTTACGCAGGCGGATGCCCGTGCCTGGTCGCGCGAGGAACACATTGTGTTCGCTTGCGGGCGCTACGAGGGAATCGACCAGCGTGTCTTCGAGGATGCGAAGCAGCGCTACCGGGTGCGTGAGGTGTCCATTGGTGACTATGTACTCATTGGTGGCGAGGTCGCCGTACTGGTCATCGCGGAGGCAGTCACCCGGTTGATCCCCGGAGTGCTTGGCAACACTGAAAGCCACGAGGAGGACAGCTTCTCGGATGGGTTGCTTGAGGGCCCGAGTTATACAAAACCACGAGTATGGCGGGGGATCGAGGCTCCGGAGGTGCTTACCTCTGGCGACCACAAGAAGGTTGAAGCGTGGCGCCGTGAGCAGTCGCTGAAACGCACCCGTGCCGTCAGGCCCGAATTGCTCGAACAGGTGGAGCTCAGTGAAGAGGACCGGTTCATGCTGGATTCGCGTGAGGTTGTGTCGGTGTTCGAGGTGGGCGGACAGCGGGTCGTCGCAAAGCAACTGCGACGGGCGCTGAAACAGGCAGGCTACCGCGCGGAGACGATCGAGCGGAACGAAACGACGCTTACGGTAAAAGGGCGAACCGCGCTGTCGCTGGAGGATGCGACGCAAGCGGTTGCGGATGCGTTGCCGAAGGGTACGCAGTGGAGCGGGTACACGGCAGGGTAATGCCTGCTGAGGTGGTGAAAATCACCCCACAATAATTTAAAGGTCAGATCATTGTTCGCTTAGAGTTGGGTGTGTTACACGCGTTGCAAAACGAAAGGACACCCATGCTCGCGTCAGTGCTCGACCCCACCTCGGGGCTCGCAATTGTCCTTCAAATCGCCGTTATTCTTGGCGCTCTTCTGCTCGGCACGCGGTACGGGGGCCTTGGGCTCGGTCTGATCTCTGGCATTGGCCTTATGCTCATGGTCTTCGTCTTCGGTCTGGAGCCGGGCGAACCACCGGTGGGCGTTATGCTCACCATCATCGCAGTCATCGGCTGTGCGGCGACCCTCCAACAATCGCGCGGATTGGAGGTGATGATGCAGCAAGCCGAGAAGCTCCTTCGCGCCCACCCCGAACGGATCACCCTGCTGGCTCCGGTGACCACATGGTTCCTCACCGTGCTGTGCGGTACCGGCCACGTGGTGTACACCATGTTCCCGATTATCGAGGACATTGCGGTGAAGAAAGGGATTCGCCCAGAGCGTCCTATGGCGGTGGCTTCCACTTCTGCGCAGATGGGTATTACAGCCTCGCCGGTGTCGGTGGCCACTGTGTCGCTTGCGTCGATTTTGGCGGAACACGCCGGTGTCATCGATAAGGCGTACTCGATCCCGCAGATTCTTATGGTTGCCATTCCGGCTTCGCTTTCCGGCGTGATCTTGGCCGCGCTGTGGTCGCTGCGTCGTGGCAAGGACCTGGACAAAGACCCGGCGTTCCAGGAGCGCATGAAGGACCCGGAGTTTGCGGAGTCCATCAAGCGGTCCAGCCACTCGCTTTTGGATGAGGTCTTTCCAAAGTCCGCCCGCAACGCGGTGTGGATCTTCCTCGGTGCGATCGCGTTCGTGGTTGTTCTCGGCGCGTTTGAGGGCCTGCGTCCCGCGTTCGACGACGGTGACGGTGGCATGAAGCCGCTGTCCATGAACCTCGCCATCCAGATGGTGATGCTCTTTGCCGGTGCGATCATCTTGCTGTTCTGCAAGGTAGATCACAAGAAGATCGCCTCGACACCGGTGTTCAAGGCAGGCATGACCGCGGTGTTCTCCGTGTTTGGCGTGGCCTGGATGGCGGATACGTTCTTCGCGGCGCACATCGACCAGCTCGAATCCAGCCTCGGTTCTGTTGTGGAAGCTGCCCCGTGGGCGTATGCCATCGTGTTGCTGATTGTGTCCAAGTTGGTGAACTCCCAGGCTGCGGCGCTGGTCGCTATTGCCCCGATCGGGCTTGCCTTGGGCATCGACCCGAAGGTCATTGTCGGCTTCTACGGCGCGGCGTATGGCTACTGGATCCTGCCCACCTACCCGTCCGACCTGGCTTGCATCGGCTTCGACCGCACCGGCACCACCCGAATTGGCAAGTTCGTGATCAACCACTCGTTCCTGATTCCGGGTGCGATCTCGGTGTTCACTTCGTGCGTGGTGGGCTCGATTCTGGCGCAGGTGCTGCTGTAAAGCTGGCACAACAACGGCGCGACTAAGATCGCCCGAATGACATCAATCGCAGTCACCATCGCGAACGAACTCAACATTCGGGAATCTCAGGTCGAGCAGGCGCTGAAACTGCTCGCCGAGGGCAACACCGTGCCGTTCATTTCCCGCTACCGCAAGGAAGCCACCGGTGGGCTCGACGACGGGCAGTTGCGCCACATTGAGGAGCGCAACATCTACCTCGTCGAGCTCGCTGAGCGCAAGACCGCGGTGCTCGAAAGTATTGAGGAGCAGGGCAAACTTACCGACGATCTCAAACGCGAGATTCTCGCAGCCGACACGAAGGCGCGCGTCGAAGACCTGTACCTGCCGTACAAGAAGCGTCGCAAGACTAAGGCGGATATCGCCCGCGAGGCAGGTCTTGAGGATTTGACGCAGTTGCTTATCGACGACCCCACCGCCACCCCCGAGACCCTCGCCGAGAGGTACCTCTCCGAAGGATTCCCGGACACGAAGGCTGCACTCGACGGTGCCCGCGCGATTCTGGTGGACCGGTTCGCCACCGACGCCGACCTGGTCGGTGCGGTGCGTGACCGCGTGTACGAGCAGGGCACCATGCGCTCCTCGGTCGTTGAGGGCAAAGAACAGGAAGGTGCGAAGTTCGCGGACTACTTCGACTTCTCGGAGCCGTTCGACAAACTGCCCAGCCACCGCATTTTGGCGCTGCTTCGCGGGGAGAACGAGGGCGTGCTCACGCTCAACCTTGACCCGGGCGACGAGTCTGTTTTTGAGGGCATGATTGCGGATCGTTTCGATCTTCCGGTGAAAGACTCCGCCTGGCTGGCCAAGGCGGTGCAGTGGGGTTGGCGCACGAAACTGCAGGTGTCGGCCAACCTAGATACCCGCATGCGTCTGAAGGAAAAGGCCGAGGAGGGCGCGCTGCAGGTGTTCAAGACCAACCTGCGTGACGTGTTGCTCGCCGCCCCCGCAGGTCAGCGCGCAACGCTCGCGCTTGACCCGGGCTATCGCAACGGCGTGAAGTGCGCGGTTGTGGACGGCACCGGCAAGGTGCTGGCCACGACAATCGTCTACCCGCACCAGCCGCAGAACCGTTGGGACGCGTCGCGTGCCGAGTTAGCGTCGCTGGCTGCCCAGCACGGAGTCGAGCTCATCGCTATTGGCAACGGCACCGCTTCGCGCGAATCGGAGAAGCTCGCCGGCGAGGTAGCGGACCTCATCGCACAGGCTGGCGGCAAGCGCCCGACTCCGGTGGTTGTGTCCGAATCAGGCGCGTCGGTCTATTCGGCAAGCCCAATCGCAGCCGAAGAGTTCCCAGACATGGATGTCTCGCTGCGCTCCGCAGTGTCCATTGCGCGCCGCCTGCAGGACCCTTTGGCGGAACTGGTCAAGGTTGACCCGAAGTCGATCGGCGTAGGCCAGTACCAGCACGACGTGAATCAAACGGCGCTCGCACAGACGTTGGACGCTGTGGTGGAGGATGCGGTGAACTCAGTTGGCGTGGACGTCAATACCGCTTCGGCACCGCTGCTTGAGCGTGTCGCTGGTCTGTCCGGCACGGTGGCGAAGAACATCGTGGCGTACCGCGACGAGCACGGCAGTTTTGCTACCCGCAAGGAGTTGGGCAAGGTTCCGCGTCTGGGGCCGAAGGCTTTCGAGCAGGCCGCTGGCTTCCTGCGTATCCAGGGCGGGACGAACCCGCTCGATGGCTCAGCGGTACACCCGGAGGCTTACCCGGTGGTGGAGCGCGTCGCCCAGGCGACGGGTCTGAACACCGAGCAACTCATTGGCAACACGGCGGTACTCACCAAACTCAAGCCGGCGGATTTCGCTGACGACACCTTCGGTGTGCCTACCGTGACCGACATTCTCGCCGAGCTGGACAAGCCGGGGCGCGACCCGCGCCCTGAGTTTAAAACTGCGGAGTTCAAGGAAGGCGTCAACGAGGTCAAGGATCTCAAGCCCGGCATGATCCTCGAGGGAACCGTGACCAATGTTGCGGCTTTTGGCGCGTTCGTGGATGTGGGTGTGCACCAGGATGGTCTGGTTCACGTCTCCGCGATGAGCCACAAGTTTGTTTCCGACCCTCACGAGGTGGTGCGCTCCGGCGAAGTAGTCAAGGTCAAGGTGATGGATGTGGATGTCGCTCGCAACCGCATCGGGTTGAGCCTGCGGCTTGACGACGAGCCCGGCCAGCCCGGCCAGCCCAACAGCCAGAAACAGCGCAGTGGCCAGAACCGTGGCCAGAACCGTGGCGGTCAGAAGCAGCGCCAGGGGCGAAACCAGAACCGGGGCGGTGATCGTCGTCAAGCATCTGGCTCGATGGCGGACGCGCTCAAGCGTGCCGGATTTGGGAAGTGACCGGGCAGTATGTAGAATGCTGCAGGTTGTTGTAATCGACACGAACCGGCCGAGCGCCCTGATTAGGGAAGTGCCGCCAGGGTCCTCTGTCCGAAAACGAAAAGGATTGCTTTCATGAGCAACGGCATTATTGATCTGGTTGACGCAGGCCAGCTCCGTGACGATATCCCGGACTTCCGCCCGGGCGATACCCTCGACGTTCACGTTAAGGTTATCGAGGGTTCTGTGACCCGTACTCAGGTGTTCACTGGCTTCGTTGTGCGTCGCCAGGGCAGCGGTATCCGCGAGACCTTCACCGTCCGCAAGGTTTCCTTCGGCATCGGCGTTGAGCGTACCTTCCCGGTGCACTCCCCGAACCTGGAGAAGATTGAGGTCGTCCGCAAGGGTGACGTCCGTCGTGCGAAGCTGTACTACATGCGCGATCTGCGCGGTAAGGCTGCTCGTATTAAGGAGCGTCGCTAGTTTTAGCCGCACCACGTGCCCCGTCCGAGTTTCTCGGGCGGGGCACGTTGCGTTCTCAGGGTGTCGGGGTGCGGTGCTAACCTATCCGGCGTGACCAACGCGAATGTGCCCGCCAACGGGCAGCCCCAGACCCCTAAGCCGCACAACCCGTACGCTGCCGAGGATGCATCGTATGAGGTGAACGCTGCAGACCGCCCTGCAAACGGCGCTGCAAATGGCGCTGACAGCAGCGACGAGAAGCAGAACCTTCCCTGGTACGTCGAGATCCCGGTGGTAGTTGTGCTCACGTTGGTGATCATGTTCGTGCTGCAAACGTTTATCGGCCGGCTGTATGTCATTCCGTCGGCGTCGATGGAGCCAACGCTGCACGGCGAGGACGGTTCGGGCGACCGCATTTTTGTGGAGAAGGTCAGCTATTACTTCTCGGACCCTGAGCCGGGTGATGTCATCGTGTTCGCCGGTACGGATTCGTGGAACACGGGTTTTTCCTCCAACCGTTCTTCGAACCCTGCGATTCGTGGGTTGCAGGAGGTGGGTTCCTGGGTTGGTTTGGTGCCCAAGGATGAAAACACGTTGGTCAAGCGCATCATCGCTACCGGCGGACAGACTGTCTCGTGTCAGGCGGGCGACCCGGCGGTCATGGTTGATGGTAAGCCGATCGATCAGTCGTACATCTTGCAGCCGAACTTCTACCCGGTGGATGAGGAGACCGGATCGGATGCGTGTGGTGGTCCGTACTTCGGCCCGGTGACGGTGCCGGAAGGCCACTACTTCATGATGGGCGATAACCGCACCAACTCGCTGGACTCTCGCTACCACTTGGGGGATCAGTTCCAGGGAACTATTCCGGAGGAGAATATCCGCGGCAAGGTGCAGGCGGTTGTCTTCCCGCTGAACCGCCTTCAGGGTGTGTCGGACCCGGACATTCAGCAGTAGGGTAGTGCGCCGTCTTAAGCAGTTACGCACCTACGAGGTCGCGTTGGACAAGGCCGGGCTGGGGCCGGTGGCGGGGGTCGATGAGGCTGGCCGGGGCGCGTGCTTCGGCCCTGTGACCATCGCTGCGTGCGTCTTGCCCATCAAGCCGATTGCTGCGCTTGAGGGGTTGACGGATTCGAAGAAACTCTCGGCGAAAAAGCGCGAGTTGCTTTTCGACGAAATCCGCAACGCCGCCGTCTCCTACCACGTCATTCATATCCCTGCGGCAGAGATTGATCGGCGCGGGATCCAACACGCCAACCTGGATGGGGCCCGGCGCGCCGTCGCAGGCTTGGATGTCGATCCGGGTTACGTGCTCGTGGACGCGTTTCGTGTGCCGGGGCTTCGCGCACCGCAACTGCCAGTTGTCGGCGGTGACTACACCGCGCGTTGTATCGCTGCGGCGAGTGTGCTGGCAAAGGTGAGCCGCGACAGGCTCGTTGTGGAGATGGCTCGGGACTATCCGCAGTACGGGTTGGAGGGCCACAAGGGCTATTCAACAAAGGTGCATATGGACGCGGTGCGCCGCCACGGGGCGAGCCCGGAACATCGTTATAGTTATGCGAACGTCAGGGACGCTGACAGGTTTCACACTGAGCTAAGGGGTCATGTATGAGCGCCGAGGATCTTGACAACTACGAGGCAGAAGTTGAGCTGTCCCTGTACCGCGAGTACCGCGACGTGGCGAGCCAGTTCTCCTACGTTGTGGAGACGGACCGCCGCTTCTACCTGGCTAATGCGGTGAAGCTGATTCCGCACACGGAGGGTGGCGACGTCTACTACGAGGTCCTCATGTCGGATGCGTGGGTGTGGGACATGTACCGTGCGGTGCGCTTTGTGCGTTACGTGCGTGTGATCACCTACAAGGACGTCAACATTGAAGAGTTGGATAAACCTGAGCTGACATTCCCGGAGTAGGGAACCGGGGCGTGCATTTGCCCGTCTAATAGGCACCAGATGTTTTGGTCCTAAAAGACAATAAGGGGGAATGTATGCACGCCAGGTATGCGGCCCAACAGGAGTTGGGCGTATTGGGGGAACGTGCTGCGGCTCGCTGGTACGCGGAGCAAGGGTATACCGTCCTTGGTCAGCGAGAACGCGTTGCTGCGGGGGAGATTGACGCAGTCGTTGAAGACGAAGACGGCACGATTGTGTTCGTCGAGGTGAAGTCGCGCAGGGGTGGCGCGTTCGGTGCTGCGGAGGCGGTCACTGCGAAGAAGTTGCGCACGATGCGTCGTTGCGCTGCGCAGTGGATGCGAGAGCATCCTGCGTTGGGGGTTCGCGCTATCCGTTTCGACGTCGTGGAGTGCGTCACCGATGGCGATGATTTCGTCCTTCGTCGTTACTTGGGGGTGGAAGATGCCGCTTGCTAGCACGATCAGCGCAACAGTTGAGGGCATCACGGCTCGGCTTGTCACTGTGGAGGCCAACGTCGGCCCGGGTCTTCCGGGGATCCACATGGTGGGGTTGGGCGATGCTGCGGTGAAAGAGTCGCGCGACCGGATTCGCACTGCGATCTCCAACTCGCAGCTTCCTTGGCCACGTACGAAGATCATGGTGTCGTTGTCGCCGGCGCATTTGCCGAAGACGGGCTCGCACTTCGACTTACCGATTGCAGCTGCCGTCTTGGGCAGTTTGGATCCGCGGGTGCAGCGCAGACTAGAGAGCACAATGCTGCTCGGAGAGCTGGCGTTGGATGGTTCGTTGCGCCGAGTGGACGGCGTGTTGCCGATGCTGATTGCAATGCTTCACGACGACTCCACCACCGGACCCGACATCGTCGTCGTTCCACGAGAGAACGCCGCAGAAGCCTCACTGCTCGGCATGAAGAACATCCTTGTGGCAGATTCGCTGGCGCAGGTGTGGCAGTGGCTCATCGGGGAGACAACGCTGGATACCGTCGGCGAGCCGGAGGTCCAACACGCTGCAGCGGTCGCGGACTTCAGTGACATCGCCGGAATGACTGTGGAGCGCGAGGCCCTCGAGGTCGCCGCAGCCGGTGGGCACCACGTGATGATGATCGGCCCGCCTGGCTCCGGCAAGTCGATGCTGGCAGAGCGGCTGCCTTCTATCTTGCCGCCGCTGAACATCGAGGAGATGGTGGAAGTCACGGCGCTGCACTCGGCTGCGGGAATTTCCAGTGGCGGCATTGTGTCCAACCGGCCGTTTATCGCCCCACATCCGTCGTTGACCAGGGCGGCGCTCATCGGCGGCGGTTCAGGAGTGCCTCGCCCCGGGGTGGTCAGCCAGGCCCACCATGGGGTGCTGTTCCTCGACGAAGCCTCGGAGATTTCTGCGCACGTTCTCGACGCGCTTCGGATCCCGCTAGAAAAGCGTGAGGTGCGCCTGACGCGCTCGCGCCGGGAAGTTGTCTACCCGGCTGATACGCAAATCGTTCTGGCTGCGAACCCGTGTGCGTGCCAGCGGGTCAACGGCAATTGCACGTGTCGGGTGGCTGAGCGGGCCCGGCACTTATCCAACGTTTCCGGCCCGTTGCTCGACCGGCTGGATGTGTTCATCCAGACCTCAGCGGATTCCACGGTGGTTACCCCGGGTGACGCGGAGTCGTCGGCAGTCATCGCCGAGCGTGTCATGCAGGCGCGCGAGCGTGCCCAAGAGCGCTGGTCGCAGGCTGGTATCGACGAGTCCGTCAACGCTCGCGTTGCCCCAACTTTGATCCGCAAGCAATTTCCCGCGGACGAAGCAGCGATGGCCTACCTGTCCTCGCTGCTGCGCACCGGAAGTATCACGCAGCGTGGCGTGGATCGGAGCCTGAAGGTGGCGTGGACGCTTGCGGATCTGGAAGGCGTGGCGCAACCGGATATCGACCATGTGGCTCGCGCCGTCGATATGCGCACCGCACCAGAGGAGGTGGCGGCATGAGGAATGTAAGTTCGCCAGAATCCTGGGCGTATCTCAGCCGTGTTGTCGAGGGACCCTCGATCCACATTCAGGAGTTCATTACCAACGGGCGAAGCGCGGACGAGATTGCCCACGGTGTGCGCACGCGTGCAAGCTGGATCGGGGCCCTAGGACCGCAGACGCAAAACCGCTATACCTGGGACCAACCTGCGCAGGATCTCGCGCGTGCTAGGGCCGCCGGATATACGTTGCTGACTCCAGACTCGCCAGGCTGGCCTGGAGAGAACATCAAGCCCACGTTCCACTGTGAGTATCCGGACGATGATCGAAAACTTTCCCTGAACGAAGAAGCGGTTGCACCACACGCGCTGTGGGTAAAAGGTGAAGCAGACCTTGCGAAGCTACTTGCACAGTCGGTCGGCGTTGTCGGTACACGAACAGCAACGCAGTATGGACGTCACGCTACCGATGACCTTGTGCGGGGTTTGGCAAAACACCAGTACACGATCGTCTCTGGTGGTGCACTGGGCATCGACACGATCGCACACCAGGCGGCCCTCGACTGTGGAGCGCCAACTGTGGTGGTCGCCGCCTGCGGGCCGGGGTACGTCTACCCGCTGAGCAACGAGCCACTCTTCGATCGGGTTGTGCGCGCCGGGGGAGCCATTGTCACCGAGTACCCACCCGGCACGACCCCGGACCGGCACCGGTTCCTCACCCGTAACCGTCTCGTAGCAGGGCTGACCCAGGGCACCCTGCTGGTGGAAGCGGCGTTTCGCTCAGGTGCGTTAAACACGCTGAAGTGGGCCAATGCAATGAATAAACAAACGATGGCAGTGCCGGGCCCCATAACTGCAACGGAGTCGCTCGGCACGAACCTCGCCATTCAGAACAAGCAGGCGGCGATGGTGCTCAACGCCGACCAGATTCACGAGCACATCGTGCATACGGGGGATTTCGATGCGGGCGAGCAGATGGAAATGAAGTACCCGCCGACATTGACGCAGCAACTCAGCCACAACGAACTGCGCATTTACGACGCACTGCCACGAGCAGGCGAAGGATCGCGAACGGCTGAAGAGATCGCGGCAGACGCTGGCCTTTCCATCGGACTGACGGTGCACATTCTGATGGACCTGGCCAAGCGGGGAGTGGTGCAGCGCGAGCGGAAGGAATGGTCCCGCACCGAGTGAATAACCAAGTGAATATTGGTTAGCGAGTAAACTCCTGCGACATGAGTGAAAGCGTAGGGCAAGTGCAAGCGGGCGTCGGCGATTTCGCCGACTACGCCTCGCTTGTGCTCGGGCGCTCCCCAAACACAGTGAAGGGGTATGTCTCCGACCTGGCGACACTCGCCGGGTACGCAGACACCTTCGACGCGTTCACCCTGGAGGCGCTTCGCACCTGGCTGGCCGACGCACTGACCGCCGGGCGCAGCCGAGCCACCCTTGCGCGCCGTACCGCAGCCGCGCGCGCATTCTCTACCTGGGCGTACCGCCAGGGCTACATCGACCACGACGCAGCAGCCCGCCTCAAAGCACCAAAAGTGAATCGCGCGCTGCCAAACGTCGTGCGAGGAGAGCGTGCCACAGAACTCGTCGAGGCGGATACCGCCGACGACGCCCACCCCGCCGAACACCTCCGTGACCGAGCCATGCTCGAGCTGCTCTACGCCACCGGCATGCGTGTTGGCGAACTCACCGGTCTCAACCTCGCCGACATTGACCTGGCTCGCGGGCTTGCCCGCGTGACCGGCAAAGGCAACAAACAACGCGTGGTCCCATTCGGGCGCGAAGCAACACTGGCGCTCAACGAGTGGCTCGAGTTCGGGCGCTCCGAACTGGCCAATGGCAAAGCAGAGGATGCGGTATTCGTCGGATCCCGTGGCGGGCGCATCGGCCAACGCCAAGTGCGCCGCGTTGTCGAGCGCGCCGGGCAACGTGCCGGTGTCAGCGACATCAGTCCGCACACCCTTCGCCACACGGCCGCGACGCACATGCTCGAAGGCGGAGCGGATCTGCGTGTTGTGCAGGAAATGCTTGGGCACTCAAGCCTGCAAACCACGCAAATTTACACACACGTCTCGGCGCAGCGGCTCAAAAACGTCTACGACCAGGCGCATCCACGGGCTTAAGTCGTATTCTCGGTGGCTCCAGCAGTGTGAGCGGATCGATGTACTTGTCAGGTCCTGTAAGCGCACCCCAGTGCAGTCCGTCGTGTTCGCCAGCAAAGTGGCTTGTGGCGCGCGCAAGTCTGCCAATGATGTGGCCTTCCGTAACGTTGTCGCCAGCCTTGAGGTCTGAGCGCACTGGCTGGTAGGTCGTGCGAATGCCCCCTGGGTGGTCAATCGAGATCACAGGAGTGCCCGCGACAGTGCCGACGAACGCCACAACCCCGTCGCCCGCAGCGAGCACAGGCGCGTTGAGCTTCAAAGGCAGATCCACGCCACGGTGGCCAGGCTTCCAATTTTCCTCCGGGATTGACGCAGGACGGGATACCGCGCGGGGATACGGTGTGCCTGCCGCGGGATCGACCCAGGCAAGGGCGGTGGCGGGGGAGCACCACAGTAGGGCTCCGAGCAGGATGGTGGCTGTGGTGGTGCGTGGCGTCGTCGATAGGCAATGCATGCTCTCAAAGGACCATTGCGGCGCGGAAAAAACCAGGGTTCGCGCAAAATCTGTGGATAACGGGAGTGGTTAGTGTGACTCCAGGGGAAGTCATCCACAACGTCGCAGATGAGTTTAGGTTTTTAGGGCTCATGCGGGTAAGGTTGCCGGGGCAGTTTGTGCAGCACCGTAGAGCGCTGCATAAATTGACTACGCGCGCCGAACAATGGCTGCTCAGCAACGGTCCCTCTCACAGGGGTGCGGGGCAGGCACGGTGCCAGGGTGAGGGATAAAAACCCGCACGTGAGACTTATAAGTAACCGAACTACTTTCTCCGAAGGAGACATTCCCATGGCAGTTGTAACCATGCGTGAACTCCTCGACGCAGGTGTCCACTTTGGTCACCAGACGCGTCGCTGGAACCCGAAGATGCGTCGCTTCATCTTCACGGAGCGCAACGGCATCTACATCATCGACCTGCAGCAGACGCTGACCTACATCGATGAGGCATACGAGTTTGTCAAGGAAACCGTCGCACACGGCGGCACCATCCTGTTCGTCGGCACCAAGAAGCAGGCACAGGAGCCGATCCAGGAAGAGGCGCAGCGCGTCGGCATGCCGTACGTCACGCACCGCTGGCTGGGTGGCATGCTCACCAACTTCCAGACCGTATCCAAGCGTATCGGTCGCATGAAGGAACTTCAGGCGATGGACGCAGCCGAGGACGGCTACGCAGGTCGCGGCAAGAAGGAAATCCTCATGCTGACCCGCGAGCGCGTGAAGCTCGAGCGTGTCCTGGGTGGCATCTCTGAGATGACCAAGGCTCCGTCCGCTCTCTGGATCGTGGACACCAACAAGGAGCACATCGCCGTCAACGAGGCGCAGAAGCTCCGCATCCCGGTCGTCGCTGTTCTGGACACGAACTGCGACCCGGATGTTGTCGATTTCCCGATCCCGGGCAACGACGACGCCATCGGCGCTGTCAAGCTGCTCACCCACGTCGTGGGCGAGGCTGTCATCGCTGGTAAGCAGCAGCGCGAAGAGCGTCAGCTCGCAGCTGCACGTGACGCTGCAGGCGACACCGACGCGAAGCGTCAGGCTGAGGCAGCCGAGGCTGCTGCACAGGCCGCTGCTTCCGACGAGGTTTCCGCAGCCGATGCTGCTAAGGCCGCTGTTGCTGCAGAGACCGCTGCTCCGCAGGAAGTTGCAGAGGTCGAGCAGCCGGCAGCCGTCCGCGCTGCTGAGCAGGCTGAGGGCAAGGACGCCTAAGTCTCAAGGACACTGCAAGTCCGCAACCCAGGCGTAAGCCGCCTGGCTTCGGCCAGGATTCACGCACACCCCGCGTTCCGCTCACGTCCGCCGATTACCGGCCGGGACGCGGCGGACCGGGGTGTTCGTATTTTCCACACGTGGCAAGTCATGCCGCCGGCCAGATCGTCGGCTACGCTTGAAACGGTTGAATACCTTTACGTAAAACTTTCACGAGGAGGATCGCCCAATATGGCGAACTACACTGCTGCTGACGTCAAGAAGCTCCGCGAGATCACCGGCTCCGGCATGCTCGACTGCAAGAAGGCACTCGAGGAAACCGACGGCGACTTCGACAAGGCCGTTGAGAACCTCCGCATCAAGGGTGCGAAGGACGTGGGCAAGCGCGCTGAGCGCAACGCCCTCGAGGGCCTCGTTGCTGTTTCCGGCAACACTATCGTGGAGATCAACTCCGAGACCGACTTCGTGGCGAAGAACCAGGAGTTCAAGGACATCGCCAGCCAGATCGCTGAGGCTGCTGCTGCAGTGAAGGCGAACTCCCAGGAGGAGCTGGCAAAGGCCGACGTCAACGGTGAGACCGCACACGAGGTGCTGGAGCGCCTCTCCGCAAAGATCGGCGAGAAGCTCGAGCTGCGTCGCGCTGCCACCATCGAAGGCGACAACATTGCCAAGTACCTGCACCAGAAGGCTGCTGACCTTCCGCCGGCAGTTGGCGTACTCGTTGCCTACAACGGTGACAACGCTGAGGCTGCACACCAGGTGGCTCTGCAGATCGCTGCAATGAAGGCTCGTTACCTCAACAAGGAGGCTGTCCCGGCCGACGTTGTTGAGAAGGAGCGTGCGGTTCAGGAAGAGATCACCCGCAACGAGGGCAAGCCGGAAGCTGCCATCGAGAAGATTGTCGAGGGCCGCATGGGTGGCTTCTTCAAGGACGTTGTCCTGCTCGACCAGCCGTCGCTGGCTGACTCCAAGAAGACCGTGAAGCAGTTCGCTGACGAGAACGGCATCGAGATCACCGACTTCGTCCGCTTCGAGGTCGGCCAGGCATAAGCCAGGCGAGAGGTTTCATAGCCTCACACGCGGTGCAACCCCGTACTGTCTGTCCCGATTAGGGGGACGGGTGGTGCGGGGTTGTCGTCGTTAAGCAAGCAGTTCTGAACTCAACGCGTTGCGTGGCTAAGATCGGTTCCGAACATTTTGCAATTGGCTGATCCGCGCAAAGGAGCGTTTTCGGTGACTGACCTCAACCCCAACCGCACAGGTTTCAAGCGAGTCATGCTGAAGCTGGGGGGTGAGATGTTCGGCGGCGGCAAGGTTGGCATCGACCCCGACGTAGTCGAGTCCGTCGCCCGCCAGATCGCAGATGTCGCGCGCTCCGGCACCGAGGTCGCTGTCGTGATCGGTGGCGGCAACTTCTTCCGCGGCGCTCAGCTGCAGCAGCGCGGCATGGACCGTGCGCGCTCGGACTACATGGGCATGCTCGGCACTGTCATGAACTGCCTTGCGCTGCAGGACTTCTTGCAGCAGATGGGCATCGATTGCCGCGTCCAAACTTCGATCAACATGGCGCAGATTGCAGAGCCGTACCTGCCACTGCGTGCAGCACGCCACCTGGAGAAGGGCCGCGTGGTCATCTTCGGTGCGGGTATGGGTATGCCGTACTTCTCCACGGACACCACGGCCGCGCAGCGTGCGCTGGAGATCGGCTGCGAGGTGCTGCTCATGGCTAAGGGTGTGGACGGTGTCTACGACTCCGACCCGCGCGAGAACCCCGATGCGAAGCTCTACTCCGAGATTTCCCCTCGCGAGGTCATTGAACTTGGCCTCAAGGTTGCGGATGCCACCGCATTTAGTCTCTGTATGGACAACAACATGCCGATCCTGGTGTTTAATCTGCTCAAGGAAGGAAACATCGCCCGCGCGGTTGGCGGCGAGCAGGTAGGTACGCTAGTCGCCTAACAGCGTCTCAATATGCTGCGCCACCGTGAGCAGTTCCGGCCCGGTGAGCGTAAGGCTGCCAAGGTGCACCCCGCCGAGTGCAATCGCAGGGGTGCCGAGCATGTTGTACAGCGAGCACCACGGTGACCATTCGGTTTGCGCGTGGAAGCTCGCTTCTGGCGTGAGAGAGGGGAAATAGCCGATCCGGGGTGGTGCGAATGCGAGCGTGGGGGAGAGTACTACATCGACGTCCCATTGGGAGGCGATGAGGTGAGGCAAATCCCGGCGGTGTTGCTCGGCGGCGTCAAGGTCGCTGTTGGTCAGCTTGTGGGATTGCTCGACGAGCCAGCCGATGTATTCGCTGTCGAGCGGATCCGTCAGGTTGAAACTCGCGGTGATTGTGGTCGTGAAGTGGGCGTAGGTTTCCAGCGATTCGCGATACGGCTTGAGCTGCACCACTTCAAAGTCGAGAGCACTCGCAAGCTTTTCGACGAGCGCACCTCGCCGATCCTCCACATCCGGCCGCGCGAAGATACCGTCGGTAAGCACACCGATTCGGAGCCGCTTGCCTTTGATGCGGCGGTGCCAACCCCACAACGTGAATTGGTCCGCGACGTCCTGGGTGAGAAACCCATGTGCGGCGATACCTTTGCTTGCGGGTTTGAAGCCGACGATCTCGCACGCTGCAGCTGGCACGCGTATGGATCCGCCGGCATCGGTGCCGTGTGCGGCGCGAACGGTGCCGTCGGCCACCACAACTGCGGCGCCAGTAGAAGAGCCACCTGGGGTGCAGCCGGGGTAGGCCGGCGACTCGAGCACGGGAACGTCAGGGCGTTCTGCGTAGCAGGTCGCGCCCAGCTCCGAGGTCAGCGTCTTGCCGTGGATGGCGACGCCGTGCGCCAAAAGATTGGAGATAAACGGATCGGTTGCTGTTGCGGTGTAGGCGCGTGCAGGGCTGCCGTGGGTAGTGGTCATGCCAGCAACGTCGGTGCCGTCTTTGACCGGAATCTGCCAACCAGCCAGACGTCCAACGTTTGGGCGCGGCCGCGTGTGTGTGCTTGGGGGCAACGTGAACGCGGGATGCAGCATGGCGCCAGTGTAGGTGCCAGTCGCGCTGGTAGGTTAGTAGGGACGCCGAATAGAGAAAAGGTAGGGTTTTCCCATGATTGATGACGTATTGCTGGATGCCGAAGAGCGCATGACCGCCTCTGTTGAGCACGCTCGTGACGAGTTGGCCACGATTCGTACCGGACGTGCGAACCCGGCGATGTTCAACGGTGTGATGGCTGACTTCTACGGTGCACCGACGCCGATTAACCAGATGGCGACGATTTCCGTGCCGGAGCCGCGCATGCTGCTGATCAAGCCGTACGACATGTCCACCATGGGTGAGATCGAGAACGCAATCCGTAACTCTGATCTCGGTGTGAACCCGACGGATGACGGCCAGGTCATCCGTGTGTCTATCCCGCAGCTCACCGAGGAACGCCGCCGTGACCTGGTCAAGCAGGCGAAGCAGAAGGGCGAGGACGGCAAGATTGCCATCCGTAATATCCGTCGCCAGGGCATGGAAGCGCTGAAGAAGATTCAGAAAGACGGCGACGCTGGTGAGGATGAGGTCGTGACCGCCGAGAAGGCGCTGGACAAGACCACCCAGTCCTACGTTGCTCAGGTCGATGAGATCGTTCAGCGTAAGGAAGCCGAACTGCTGGAGGTCTAGCGTGCCTGCTGCTGATCAGGAGGAGCGCGCCACGCCGAGCCGCTGGCCGGTGCATGCGCCGAAGCCGAAGAACAACCCGGGGCGTGATCTGCCGACCGCCATTACGACCGGTGTTGTGCTCGGCGCGATTGTCATTGCCGCCGTATGGGTGGGGCCCAAAGCCTGGTACCCACTTGTCGCCGTCGCTGTAGCAGGAGCGATGTGGGAGGTGATGACCCGGCTGCGGGAAGCTGGTTACCAGCAGCCGCGCACACTGCTGATCATCATGGCCCAACTCATGCTGTGGTCCTCCGTGCCGTATGGCACTACAGGGCTCGTGGCGGGTTTTGCCTTCACCGTTCTCGTTGTCATGTTCTGGGGGATGTTCCACCAGGGCAGGAATAAGCGACCAGAGAATTACCTGCGCGACACGGCAGTGAGTCTGTTCGTGCTTGCGTGGATTCCGCTGTTTGGCACGTTCGCCGCAATGATTTCCTTGATTAGCCAAGGTGGGGTGGATGGTTCCGCCTACATTGTGGCGTTCATGCTGTGCGTTGTTGCCAGTGATGTGGGTGGTTTTGCTGCAGGCGTGATGTTTGGCTCGCACCCGATGGCGCCGGCAATTAGCCCGAACAAGTCCTGGGAAGGCTTCGCTGGGTCGATCGTTGCCGGAAGTATTACCGGCATCTTGGTGGTCACGCTGCTCATTCACGGCCCGTGGTGGATGGGCGTAGTGCTCGGCATCGCTTTAGTGATTTGCGCGACGATGGGCGATTTGGTGGAAAGCCAGTTCAAGCGTGAACTGGGCATCAAAGACATGTCCAACCTGCTGCCAGGGCATGGTGGCATCATGGATCGACTTGACGGGATGCTTCCCGCAGCAGCGGCGACCTACATCCTGCTCACGACCATCACGCTTATGAGTGCCTAAGCACAGACCTAGTAATTCGAAAACATTCGTGCGACATGCAAAGATGGGGCGCACTATGAGTGATTTTCCCGAGATCAAACTGCTCGCCCCAAAGCGTGGCATGCCGCCGAAGCACTTCGCTGATTTGTCGGCACAGGAGCGAATCGACGCGTTGAAGGAACTCGGGCTGCCGAAGTTCCGTGC
This sequence comes from Corynebacterium sp. HMSC034E11, assembly GCF_001835905.1. Lineage (NCBI taxonomy): Bacteria > Bacillati > Actinomycetota > Actinomycetes > Mycobacteriales > Corynebacteriaceae > Corynebacterium > Corynebacterium sp. HMSC034E11. The sequence continues at coordinate 264,906 of NZ_KV826394.1, read as the reverse complement.
TGATCAGATCGCGCGACACTATTACGGCAAGTTTGAGGCAGATCCGCTGACGATGACGGATCTGCCCGAGAACCAGCGTCAGCTTGTCAAGGACGCACTTTTTCCCACGTTGTTGACTCCCGTGCGCACCGTGGAGACCGACAACGGTGATACCACGAAGACGCTGTGGCGCCTGCACGATGGCATCTTGTTGGAATCGGTGCTGATGCGTTACCCAGGTCGCGCGACGTTGTGCATCTCCTCGCAGGCTGGCTGCGGCATGGCATGCCCGTTCTGTGCGACCGGTCAGGGTGGCCTGGACCGTAACCTGTCCACCGCGGAGATCGTGGACCAGGTGCGCGCTGCGGCCGCAATGATGGAGGCAGAAGGCTCCCGCCTATCCAACATTGTGTTTATGGGGATGGGGGAGCCACTGGCTAACTACAAGCGTGTGGTCTCTGCTGTTCGCCAGATTACGCAGCCGTCGCCTGCTGGCTTCGGCATCTCCCAGCGCAACGTGACGGTATCCACTGTCGGACTTGCACCGCAGATTCGTATGCTCGCGGATGAAGGGCTGTCCTGCACACTCGCAGTGAGTCTGCACACACCGGACGATGAATTGCGCGACGAGTTGGTCCCGATCAACAACCGCTTCGAGGTAGCCGAAGTGCTTGATGCGGCCCGCTACTACGCGGACCAGACGGGGCGCCGTGTCTCCATTGAGTACGCCTTGATTCGCGACATGAACGATCAGAACTTCCGCGCTGACATGTTGGGCAAGAAGCTTCACAGCGCGTTGGGTTCGCTGGTGCACGTCAATCTCATTCCGCTCAACCCGACACCGGGATCGAAGTGGGATGCGTCGCCGAAGGATCGGCAGGACGAGTTCGTCCGCCGTGTGATCGCCCAAGGCGTGCCTTGCACGGTGCGCGACACCAAGGGCCAGGAGATCGCGGCTGCCTGCGGGCAGTTGGCAGCCGACGAAAAAACTGGCTAGTCCGCTCAGGCAGACGGCATGAAAATACCGCCGCACCTTCGTTGGAAGGTGCGGCGGTATTTCGTCGAAAAGATTTTAGAGGGCGTGCTTGCCGGTCTTGGATTCGACCTCGATGACCTCTACGTTTTCGCGTGCCTGCGCCGGTGCAGTGTTGCGCAGGTGTGCAACACGGCTCGGCTCGATGTTGAGGGCGCGCAGCTGGCTATCGGTCAGCGACTCGTAGACGTCGCCGGAGAGGGTGGCCTGGTCGTAGGTCCAGTCACGCTCCACGTAGCCGACCGGCTTGTTGTGCGACGTCACGGTGCGCACCTGGTTGAGCTTCGGCTTGGTAGCCAGAAGGATCAGTGCGAGAGCAATGAGGACGGCCAGTGCGATGAGCCAAATGGTCTCAACGTGGCCCTGGTGGTTGCCAAAGTTGTAGGCGACGAGGAACGCGACGGAAATCCAACCTGCCAGCTGGATGGCGCGGTCGCTCAGCGCACTCCAACCAAATTTGGCGGACGGGACGTCAGCCTCGGATACACCGTTGTACACCTGGGGTGCGCTTTCCTTTGCGTGGGCCACTGCAACGCTCCTTGTTAACACGGGATCGATCGCAAACACGATCACCTGGAAATGATGAAACTATCGCTGCCCATCATCGCACACAGAGCGCGAAAAAGGTGACAATAGCCCCCAATGTGTTCAAACTTTCGCACCACCTCGGGGGTTTAATCCAGTTCAAGTGCCGAAATGAATCAAAACGTGTCACAATGGTTGCGTGCGAAACGTTGTAATTTTAGGTTCGACCGGTTCCATTGGCTCACAGGCTGTGGAGGTGATCCGCGAAAACCGCGACAAGTTCAACATTGTCGGGATTGCCATTGGTGGCGCCAATCCTAAGGCTGCTATTGAGCAGGCGCAGGAGTTTGGCCTGAGCGCCGACCAGATTGCCGTGCGCAATATTGAGGGTGCGAAGGAAGTCTCCCGTGCGCTTGGCGGTTACGTGATCACTGGCGAGAACTCCGCTGCTGCGCTCGTTGAATCGCAGGAAGCTGACGTGGTGCTCAACGCACTCGTTGGTGCCTCGGGCCTGCCGGCAACCATGGCTGCGCTGCGCTCGGATGCGACACTTGCGTTGGCTAACAAAGAATCGCTTGTAGCGGGTGGCCGTATCGTGCTCGACGCTGCAAAGCCGGGTCAGATTGTTCCGGTTGATTCGGAGCACTCGGCAATGGCGCAGTGCATGCGCGGCACTCGCCGTAGCGAAATCGCTCGCCTTGTTCTTACCGCATCGGGTGGTCCGTTCCGTGGCTGGGAGCGCGAGGGTCTCATGGAGGTGACCACGGAAGAAGCCGTGGTACACCCGACCTGGTCGATGGGAACGATGAACACCATTAACTCTTCGACTCTGGTGAACAAGGGCCTTGAGCTGATTGAGGCGGCCATGTTGTTCGACATGGATCCGGACAAGATCGACGTCACGATTCACCCGCAGTCCGTGATTCACTCGTTGGTCACGTTTACGGACGGTGCAACGCTTGCACAGGCTTCGCCGCCGTCGATGAAGCTGCCTATCGCGCACGCGCTGGATTGGCCGAACCGTGTGCCGGATGTGCAGGAGCCGTTGGATTTCTCGCAGGCATTCTCGTGGGAGTTTGAGCCGCTGGACAACGAGGTGTTCCCTGCTGTGTGTCTGGCCCGTGAGGTGGCCAAGAAGGGTGATCCGTACCCGGTTATTTACAACGCTGCTAACGAAGCAGCGGTAGAGGCGTTCTTCGCGGGTCGCATTAAGTTCCCGGAGATCGTGGACATTATCGGGGAGGTCCTGGACGAGGCCGACGAGTTCGCCGCAGTCCCGAGCGATGTGTTTGATGTGATGCGGGTTGAGTCCCGTACGCGTGAGCGAGTCGCCGCGGCGATTGCGCGCATTGAGCGTTAGACCCTTGAGGTGCGGGCGGTGTGCCCGCACCTCTTCGCTGTGTGTGCTGTGGGGTGAAGCGCGATGAGTGTGTTGGGGATTGTGCTTTTCGCGCTTGCAATCACTGCTTCGATTGCGCTGCACGAAGCAGGCCACATGTTCACTGCGCGTGCGTTTGGCATGCGAGTGCGCCGGTTTTTTGTCGGTTTCGGGCCAACGTTGTGGTCGGTGAAACGGGGCGGAACAGAGTATGGGATTGCTGCGCTGCCGTTCGGTGGGTTCTGTGACATTGCGGGGATGACGGCGATGGATCCGGTCACCGAGGAGGAAGCGCCGCACGCGATGGTGAAAAAGCCTGCGTGGCAGCGTATTGCGGTGCTCTCCGGCGGGATCGTGATGAACATCTTGATCGGCGTCGTGATCATTTTTGGGGTTGCTGTCTCATCAGGTATCCGGAACCCGTACGCGGATTTCACCCCGAAGGTGGGCCAGGTCGTCTGTGTTGCCGACCAGGTGGATGAGAAAACTCTGGCGGAGTGCAGCGGACCTGGTCCTGCGGGCCAAGCGGGTGTACAGGTGGGCGACACGTTGGTTGCGGTCGACGACGAACCAATCGAGACATTCGCGGATCTGCGTACTTATGTTGCGCAGCGTCCGGGGGAGATGGTCGCGCTTGAGGTGGAGCGCGGTGGGTCGTCGCAAAGCATTGATGTCCCCGTGGCGCGGGTCGAGCGCATCGATCCTTCGACGGGCGAGCGTATCGACGTCGGCGCGGTGGGCATCGCCGCAGCTCCGGTCAAGGATGCGGTGAAGCAATTCGGGCCTGTCGAGGCGGTGCCGGCGACGGCCAAGTTTACCGGTCAGATGCTTCGTGCGTCCGTTGACGGGTTGATGGCGTTTCCGGGCAAGATCCCGGGGGTTGTCGCATCGATCTTCGGCGGGGAGCGCGACATTGAGGGCCCCATCAGTGTGATTGGGGCCTCGCGCACCGGCGGCGAGCTGGTGGAACGCGACCAGTGGCCGGCGTTTTGGATGATGCTGGCCAGCCTGAACTTCTTCCTGGCGTTGTTTAATCTCGTGCCGCTTCCACCGCTTGATGGTGGCCATATTGCGGTGGTTATTTACGAGAAGATTCGCAATGCTTTGCGACGACTCCGTGGCCTGCCACCAGTCGGCCCGGCAAACTACGAGAAGCTGATGCCACTGACCTATTTCATGGCGGCGCTGCTGCTTGTTGTCGGTGTGTTGGTGATGGCGGCAGACGTGGTCAACCCCGTCAATCTTTTTGGGTGACGGTGCTAGAGTTATCCACCATGAGTACCCCCATCGGATTAGGCATCCCTGAAGGTCCGGCACCCACCCTGGCCCCACGTCGTAAGACCCGCCAACTGATGGTTGGAGGTGTCGGTGTTGGCTCCGATCACCCGATCACGGTGCAGTCGATGACCACGACGAAGACGCACGACATCAACGCCACCTTGCAGCAGATTGCGCAGTTGACCACGGCTGGCTGCGACATTGTGCGTGTCGCGTGCCCGAAGACGGTCGATGCGGAAGCGTTGCCAGCAATTGCTGCAAAGTCGCCGATCCCGGTGATCGCCGATATTCACTTCCAGCCGAAGTACATCTTCGCTGCGATCGACGCCGGTTGCGCAGCTGTGCGTGTGAACCCGGGCAACATCAAGGAGTTCGACGGCCGCGTCAAGGAGGTTGCAAAGGCAGCCGGTGACGCAGGCATCCCGATCCGTATCGGCGTCAACGGTGGCTCGCTGGATAAGCGCCTGCTGGAGAAGTACGGCAAGGCCACGCCAGAAGCGCTGGTGGAGTCCGCGATCTACGAGGCTGGCTTGTTCGAAGAGTACGGCTACGGCGATATTGCGATTTCCGTAAAGCACTCGGACCCGGTGCTGATGGTCGAGGCGTACCGCCAGTTGGCAGAGAAGACGGATTACCCGTTGCACCTCGGTGTGACGGAAGCTGGTCCGAAGTTCATGGGCACGATTAAGTCGTCCGTCGCCTTCGGTGCCCTGTTGTCGCAGGGTATCGGCGACACGATTCGTGTGTCTCTTTCCGCTGACCCGGTGGAAGAGATCAAGGTCGGTGACCAGATTCTGCAGTCGATGAACTTGCGTCCGCGCAAGTTAGAGATCGTTTCCTGCCCGTCCTGTGGTCGCGCCCAGGTGGACGTGTACAAGTTGGCCGAAGAGGTCACCGCTGGCCTGGATGGTATGGAGTTCCCGCTGCGTGTGGCCGTCATGGGCTGTGTTGTCAACGGTCCGGGCGAGGCGCGCGACGCTGACCTTGGTGTGGCTTCCGGCAACGGTAAGGGCCAGATCTTTGTCAAGGGCGAGGTTGTGGAGACCGTGCCGGAGTCGAAGATTGTGGAAACGCTGATTGCTCACGCGCTGCGTATTGCTGAGGAGCAGGGCCTCGAGGAGGTCGCTGGCGCCAAGGCTGAGGTCAAGGTCACCCGCTAGTATGCGTCGTGTCGTCGCAGTTGTTGCCGGGGTGGTGCTTGCGTCGTCGATAAGCGCATGCACCCCGCGCCCCAATGATGCTGAGCCAGCAGCGAGTGCGTTTTTGGAGGCGCTGGAGCGTCGCGACGTCGAGTCGTCTGCGATTGACAATCCGACGTCCGCGGCTGATTCCACGAACGCGACCTGGGATGGTTTGCAGGCAGAAGACGTCACGGCGACGCTGAAAGATGTGCGCCAGGAGGAGAATCTAGCCACCGCGACGTACGAGTTGGCGTGGCAATTGCCGCGTGACCGTGAGTTGAAGTACGACGCGCAGATGACGCTGACACAATCTGGCGAGAAGTGGACGGTGCGCTGGCAGCCGTCGGTGTTGCACCCGCGTCTGGGTGCGCACCAGCATTTGGAGCTGCGCGCGATCGCTCCCGCACAGGCGAGTGTCGTGTCCTCTGATGGGGTGGAGTTGTTAAAGCCCGGCATCGCGTATCGGGTGTTGGTGGATACCAACGAGATGCGCACCGCCGGTGCTGCGGCATCTGCGATCAGCGGTGCTCTCGCCCGGGCGCACGAGCAGGACCGTGGCGTGCCGCTCCGCGATGCAGACACGTTGAAGGACGAGCTCGAGCGCGCCTCCGGTGTGTATTCGGTGGCGGTGGTGCCGGCAGCAGCGCGAGATGCTGTTGAAGCAGCGCTTAGCGACGAACCCGGTGTCCGGCTCAACGAAGAAGCCGCCATGGTCAACGCAAAGCCGGGTTTCGCGCCCGACATTATGGCGCGCGTGGGCGAGTTGGTGCGCGATGATCTGGTTGGTGATTCCGGCTGGAGCGTCGACATTGTCAACGAAAATGGTGCGTCGTACGAGGAGATCACCCGTCAGGATCCCGCACCGGCGCCGGCGGTGCACATCAGCTTGGATCACCGCGTCCAGGAAGCCGCTGAGCGTGCGCTCGAACCCGTTGCCGGGCAGCAGGCCATGATTGTGGCCATCAGGCCGTCTACGGGCGGGATTCTGGCTATTGCGCAGACCCCGGCTGCGGATGCGCAAGGCAATCTGGCGACGATGGGCCAGTACCCGCCTGGCTCGACATTTAAGATCATCACCGCAGCGGCGGGGCTTGCACGGCAAGGGCTCACACCAGGCTCGCCGGTGCCGTGTCCGGGCCCGATGAACCTGTATGGGCGCATCGTGACCAACTACGGAGGCTTCAGCCTCGGCACCGTGCCGTTGGAGACGGCGTTTGCGCGTTCGTGCAACACCACGTTTGCGGACATGTCGACGCGTCTCGCCCCAGGTGAGTTGCAGGACGTGGGTAAGCAGTTTGGTCTCGGGGTCGATATGCAGATCCCAGGGGTAGAGACAATCACTGGCTCGATCCCGGTCGGGGAGGAGCCCCTCGACCGCACTGAGGCCGGCTACGGCCAGGGCCTCGACCTTGCCAGCCCTTTCGGCATGGCACTGGTTTCTGCGACGGCCGCGCGTGGGTCATTGCCGGTGCCGTACCTGGTGCAGGGCGAGGAAACGAAACTCAGCGAGGACGTGCAGCCCCTTCCACCGGAAGCGATCGATCAGCTGCGCCAGATCATGGCTGCCGTGACCGGGCCGGGCGGTACCGCAGGCGGCATGAGTGCCGGCGGCGATATTCGCGGCAAAACCGGCGAGGCCGAAATCAACGGTGGGTCCCACTCCTGGTTCACCGGCTACCGCGTGGAAGACGACATCGCGTTTGCAACCCTGGTGGTCCTCGGCGGTGGTTCTGAAGCGGCAGTCGCGCTGACGAACACGATGCTTGCCAACTTGCCGCTGGGGTAGATCAGAAAGCTGGCTAGCTGCCGCAGGGCCAATTTGCTCGCGGTACTACCATGGCCTTTATGAATCCAAGAGGACTACTTACACCAGGTAAACCAACCCCAGTGCGTAAGGTCCCGGACCACATTGAGCGTCCGGAGTACGCCTGGAAAGACGACGTCCAAGAAAACGTCGGCGAACCCGTCATCCAAACGCCCGAGACGATTGAGGCTATGCGCGAGGCATCCAAGATCGCCGCGAACGCCCTTGCCCTTGCCGGTGCGGCGGTTGCGCCGGGCAAAACCACCGATGAGATCGACGGCATTGTGCACGACTACCTGATCGAGCACGGCGCATACCCCTCCACGCTTGGCTACCGAGGCTTTACAAAGTCTTCCTGCGTGTCGCTCAATGAGATTGTGTGCCACGGCATCCCGGATACGACTGTGATCCAGGAGGGCGACATCGTCAATATTGACGTCACCGCATACAAGAACGGTGTGCACGGCGACACCAACGCCACGTTCTTCGCGGGCGAGGTTGCCCAGGAGCACAAGGACCTTGTGAACCGTACCTACCAGGCCATGATGCGCGGCATCAAGGCGGCGAAGCCGGGCCGCGAGATCAACGTCATCGGGCGCGTCATCGAGGCGTACGCGAAGCGTTTCGGCTACAACGTGGTCACCGACTTCACCGGACACGGTGTGGGTACGACGTTCCACAACGGTCTCGTCGTCCTGCACTATGACTCGGATGCATACACGGATGTTCTCGAGCCGGGAATGACGCTGACCGTCGAGCCAATGATCAACTTGGGTGAGTTGCCGTACACCGTGTGGGACGACGGCTGGACGGTACAGAACGTCGATGGTGAGTACACCGCGCAGTTCGAGCACACCATCGTGATCACTGACGATGGCAACGAGATTCTCACGATCCCGGACGCCGATGTAGCAGCAGGCCAGCACATGCTGGGGGAGTAGGCGTCGCACTGGTAGATGCATATGTGCCCCGCAGGGAACGTTCCCTGCGGGGCACACTTTTGTATGCTGCAAGGGCCAGCACCGGCCAAAGCAAAAACCCGCTGCCGGAGCAGCGGGTTTCTATCGTCCTACGACGAAGTTGACTTAGAACTTCGGCAGCTGGATGAAGCCGTTGTAGGAAGCGAAGTTGATGCCAGCGATCACGAGGCCGACGAGAGCACCGATACCAGCGACGATGGTGCCGTCGATCCAGTAGCGTGCCCACTGCGGGACAGCCTCAGGGTTGGTCTTCTTGCCGAAAGCATCGGTCGGGTAGAACGGCCTCTCAGCATCCGGCGTACCATCAACTTCCTGGTTGAAGTACTTGGAGGAACCCTTGCCGTCGAAGAGACCCTTGGTGCCGTCGGAGATGACCTCACCGAAGGACTTGTCGCCCTCCTGCTTGCCGACGAAGATGACCTGCTTGTCACCCTTCTTCTTGTCGTCCTGCTTGGTGTTGTCCTGGCCGTTCTCCTGGCTAGAAGCGTTGGTGTTCGGGGTCGCCGGCTTGTCCGCATCCTGAGCGGAAGCGATAGCGGTGCCGCCAACGAAGACGGTCAGAGCGGTTGCGGAAGCAACTGCAGCGGTGCGGAAGTTACGCATCTTTTTCCTTCTTTCGAAATGTGAGTTGGAAGTGGTTAGCGGAAATCCGCGTTATTAGAACTTGACCGGGCCGTGAACAATGAAGTTGTACAGCGGGCCGACGATGAGGCCGATGACAGCAGAAACAGCGGTGAAGATGGTCAGGCCGTAACCAACCTTGGCGTAGGTCGGCTGTGCGTCGAAGTTGTCCTTCTTACCGAAGATCGCGGTGCCATCGGTGCCGCGCAGGTTGCCGTCCTTGTCACGGAACTCGAGCCACTTGGAGTGGGTGATCTTCTCGGAGGAACCAGGCTTGACGCCGTCCTTGCCGTCCTTGTCTTCGACCGGACGGGACGGTGCGACATAGGTGTTCTCTGCCGCCTTGGTGTCCTCCTCGGTCTGAGCGGTTGCGACTGCGGTGGAGCCGAATGCCACAGCGACGGCGGTTGCGCCGGCGAGGGCTGCCTTACGGAAATTACGCATGAAACGAAATCCTTCTCTGATAGTTCTTGCACGACGTCCGGGTGGAATTCAAAGAAGTCCAGGGGCATTGAGCTCCTAGGACCGATAGCAAGCCTTAGAGGCTCGGTCCCGGTGTCTGCAACGACAATAGCCGATCGTTTCCAGCATCGTGCAAGTTTGGTGTGCGATTTGATGCAAAGATCATCAAAAGGTTGGAGTCTCTGTGTGTCCGCTGGGGATGATTGCGGGTTGATAACAATCGCAACGTGCGCTTTTCGCGTCTTGGGCAGTTGTCCCAGCGCTTTTGATGAACGGCCCCCAAATTAGGGGGTAAAGGATAGGTTTAGACTTCTTTGAAGGTCAGGTCGAGGCCCAGGATCGCGTTTTCCGTCACTTCAGCCAGTGCTGGGTGGATCCAGTACTGGCCGCGAGGGAACTCTCGAAGGTCAAGGTCGTAGGCCATGACGGTGATCATTTGCTGTATCAGGGTGGAAGCCTGTGGGCCCATATAGTGCGCGCCAAGCAGTTTGCCGGTGGTGCGATCCGCTATGAGCTTCACCAGTCCGGTGCTGTCCTCCAGCGCCCAGCCGTATGCAACGTCGCCATAGTTCTGGACCTTGACGGTGACATCGTGGCTGGCCTCGATTGCTTGCTGCTCGGTCAGGCCGACGGTGGCGATCTGCGGGTGGGTGAAGATCGCCGACGGCACGTGGTCGTGCGGCATCGGGACGAGCGCGCCGTTGTCACGCCAGGTGGCAAGGACGTTGTGGGTCACCGCACGCATCTCGGCGTTGGCAACGTGCTTGAGTTGGTAGGGGGAAGAGAGATCACCAAGCGACCACACACCCTCAGCGGTCGTGCGGCCGAACTCGTCGACTTTTACGCGACCGTCGTCATGCGTTTCGATGCCACCCGCTGCAACGTTGAGGGTGTCACTGTTCGGGATGCGACCGGTGGCGATGAGGAGGGCGTCGGAGGTCACCTGGGTGTCGTCGTCAAGCGTGAGCGTCACCTGGCTGCCATCCTCAGTGGCGGATGCGACCGTGTGGCCGATGTGGGTGGTGTAGCGCTGTGTGGCGATCTCGTTGAATGGATCGCGCAGATCCTCGTCGAGCGGACGCAGCAGGGGAGAGCGGCTGATGATGGTTACGTCGGTGCCCAGGGCATCGAAGACGTGAGCAAACTCCATCGCGATAAAGCCGCCGCCAACGATGGTCATCGACTTTGGCAGTTCGTCGAGGCGCATGACGTCCTCGTTGGTGTGATAGGTGACGCCCTTGGCCCACTCGGGGATAAACGGACGCGCACCGGCGGCGAGAATGATCGTGTCTGCGGTAATCGTTTCCTCTACGCCGCCGCGACCCGTCTTTAGGGTCTTCGGCCCGACAAAGGAGGCCTCCATGTCGTAGACGGTGACGTTGTCGCACTCGTTGCGACGGTAGTTTTCGCCGCCCTTGGCGATGAGGTCGATCCGGTTATCAAAGACACGTTCCTTGATGGCATCCCAGTCGGCGCCATGGAACTCAAGATCAACACCGAGTTTGCCGGCCTCGCGTGCAGCAAAGGCATGCTCGGCGGCCAGGACGTACATCTTCGTCGGGATGCAACCCACGTTCAGGCACGTTCCACCGAATTTGCCCTTTTCGACGATAGCGACCTTCTTGTCGTCGAAGTCCGGGGTCAGGATCGAGTTGCCGGAACCGGTGCCCACGATAATGAGGTCGTAGTGGGTGGAATTTGTCGCCACAGCAGACATGCTCGTCTCCTCTATATATATGTATGGATTGGGTTTAGACGTTACTGCGCCCCGGTGAGATCGTCTAGCCACGTAAACGTCGCCTTGAACGCGGACTCGCGGGCATGGCGTTCGGAGAGGAAAACGTCGTGGCGGGCGCCGTCGATAACTCGCACTTGTGAATCTTTCCCAAGTGTCGGGGCCCAACGCTGGATCTGGTCGACATCAAGCACGGTATCGGCCGTGTCGGCAGCGGGGGAGTACTCCTTGCCCAGGTATGAGTGCGAGGAGCACAGGGTCAGCGTTGGCACGCCAGTATCAACGTTGCCCTTGTGGATTTGTTCCTGTCCTTTAAGTACTGCCCGGATCCAGCCGAAGTACTTGCGGTGACCGACCAGCGGTTTCCAGGTGGTGTTGAAGCTCCATTCGCCGTGTTTGCTCTCGTGGATAGAGGTGCCATAGGTGCCCAGCCCGCCGCCCGGCAGTGGGATAGACGGGAGAATGGCTCCAAGCGTGTTCAGTACTGGGCGCAGGAGCTTCACCTGCCAGGTCGGGTACTGCAGGTCCAACCACGGGCTGTTGAGCGCGATTCCTTGAAGCAGTGCATGATCCGCGGGCGATTCTCGTCGTAAATGATCCGCCCACAGCGGAACAATCAACCCTCCAGTGGAGTGTGCGAGCACAACGACCGAGCCATGCTCGCGCGCGATGAGCCGCAGCGCCGTCGTGAGTTCCTCGAAGTAACGACGCATATCCAGCGTGAAGTGGAAGCGCTGGCCCTTCGTGTGCGCGCGGCCACAACGGCGCAGATCCAGCGCGTAAAAGGGGTAACCGCGTTCCACGAACTCGTCGGCAACATGGTTGTGGAAGAAGTAGTCCGACATGCCGTGGACCCACAGCACCGCGGGCTTATTGCTTGTCGACGACCTCACGTCCCGGACCAACACCGCCTCCGGTGCATGTCCCGTGTCGGGGTCCTTATCTAATTGCAGACGCGCATGCTCGTAATTTTTACCGAGCACGTCCGGTTTCCAGGTAAGTGTGTCGAGGGATGCTTCTTCTGTTTGATTCATGGGGCTGATGATACTGACCCGAAAGCGGGTGTGGGCCGTGTCATAATTCGGGCCTATGCACGTTCCGGTGCAGATAGACGTAGAATGTCTGTACTCCAAAAATTGTCGAAACACTATAAGGATGACTACGCATGTCTGACAACGGTGGTAATAAGTACGCGGACGAGGTGGACATCCTGCACGTTGGCGCTGGCATTATGAGCGCCACCCTGTGCTCGATGTTGCACGAACTGGAGCCCGAGTGGAGCCAGGTGATCTTCGAGCGCCTCGATGGTCCCGCCGAGGAATCCTCGTACGCGTTCAACAACGCTGGTACGGGTCACTCCGCTCTCTGCGAACTGAACTACACCCCGGAAAAGAACGGTCGAATCGACGTCTCTAAGGCGATGGCGATCAACGAGAAGTTCCAGGTCGCCCGCCAGTTTTGGTCCCACCAGGTAGAAAACGGTGTGATCAAGGACCCGCGCGCCTTTATCAACCCGGTGCCGCACGTTTCCTTCGCCCAGGGCGAAGACCAGATTGCATACCTGCGTAAGCGCTACGACAAGCTTTCTGCGAACCACATGTTCCCGGAGATGCAGTTCACCGATGACCGCGAGAAGTTCGCTGAGAAGCTGCCGCTGATGGCGCAAGGCCGCGACTTCGACGCTGAGCCGGTCGCAATTTCCTGGACTGATGCCGGCACTGACATCAACTACGGTTCCCTGACCAAGCAGTTCCTGGAGTCCGCTCAGGAAAGCGGCACCAAGATCCGCTACGGCCACGAAGTGCTCAACCTCAAGCGTGAGGGCAACTTCTGGAAGGTCACCGTGAAGAACGTTCGCACCGGTGACAAGCAGGTCGTCCGTGCACGCTTCGTGTTCATCGGCGCTGGCGGCTACGCCCTGGACCTGCTGCGCAAGGCAGGCGTTCCAGAGGTTCACGGCTACGCGGGCTTCCCGATCTCCGGTTTGTGGCTCAAGACCACCAACCCGGAACTCGTCCAGCAGCACAAGGCAAAGGTGTACGGCAAGGCCAAGGTTGGTGCCCCGCCGATGTCCGTTCCGCACCTGGACCTGCGCGTCGTCGATGGCGAAGAGTCCCTGCTCTTCGGCCCATACGGCGGCTGGACCCCGAAGTTCTTGAAGCAAGGCTCCTACCTGGACCTGTTCAAGTCCATCCGTCTGGACAACATCCCGTCCTACCTTGGTGTCGCGGCAACCAATATCGGCCTGGTCAAGTACCTGGTTGAAGAGGTTTTCCGTAACTTCGACGGCAAGATGGACGTGCTGCACGAGTACTACCCGATGGCAGACGGCAAGGACTGGGACGTTGTCGTCGCCGGCCAGCGCGTGCAGGTGATCAAGCCGGCAGCATTCCCGCGTTTCGGCACCTTGGAGTTCGGTACCGCTCTGGTCAACGACCAGAACGGCACCATCGCGGGCATCCTCGGCGCATCCCCGGGCGCGTCGATTACCCCAGCTGCGATGCTCGAGCTGTTGGAGCGTTGCTTCGGTGAGCGCATGATTGAGTGGGCTGACAAGCTCCACGAGATGTTCCCGACGTACGGCAAGTCGCTCAAGCACGACAAGAAGGCGTACGAGGAGCAGTGGGCATGGACTCAGAAGACGCTGAAGCTCGAGGATTAATCCGCTCGCTTCACTGAACTGGCTGCCCTACGTCCCGCAGAAGGTGACGTAGGGCAGTTGTCCTTCCGGCCGGGCCATCCATTCGGGCCCGGCCTGCTCGTTGTACGGGTCGGATACTGCCGCGAGCAGTTCGTTGTACTTCGCGTAATCACCGTGCAACTCAGCGGTGTCTATCGCATCCTGCAGCATGTGGTTGCGCGGGACGAAGATCGGTCCTGGATCGCCGTTGATGCCGTGTTCGCGGTTGTAGGTGGTGATGTCGGTGGCGTTGTTGAGGCCTTCGTGGTCGTCGCCGATCCAACGCTGCCACGCCTCGTCCCAGGTTGGCTGGACTGTTTTGATGTAGGCGTCAACATAATCCTGGCCCAGTAAGGGGTAAAGCGCCTCTGCCAGGCGAGCCATGTTCCAGGCGATGATGCTCGGTTGGTTGCCAAAGGCGTAGCGGCCTTGCCTGTCGATAGATGAAAACGACGCTGCGGCATCGAAGCGCTCAGTGAACGCGCATGGCCCGTAGTCGATCGTTTCGCCTGAGAGTGTCACGTTGTCGGTGTTCATCACCCCGTGGACGAAACCGATGCGCATCCAGTGCGCAACCAGGTCGAAGTGGCGGCGGGTGACGGTTTCGAGCAGGCTGGCTGCATTGTCGAAACCGGCAGCGGTGACGATCTGGCGTACAAGGTCCTCGGACTGCGTTGCCGCGTACTGGACGCTGCCGACACGAAGGTGGCTTTTCGCAACGCGGACCACAACCCCACCCGGCACCGCGCCGTTTTGGCGTATGACCTTTTCTCCGGTGGTCAGCACGGCCAGCGAGCGTGTCGTCGGTACGCCGACCGCGTGCATGAACGTGGAGACGAGATGTTCGCGCAGCATTGGGCCGATTGCGCCCACACCGTCAGAGCCGCGCCGCGAGAACACTGTCAGACCAGATCCTTTGAGTTGGATTTCGTGGCCGGCGATGTTGCCGAGCAGCAACGCGCGGCCGTCGCCAAGCAATGGCACAAACTGACCGAACTGATGGCCCGCATATGCCAATGCGTGCCCGCCCTGGGCGCCGGTGAGACAGGCGAGGCCGTCGCTGCTACGCAACCAAGCGACATCGAGCCCAAGTTCTACTGCGAGAGGCTCGTTGAGGGCAACCATCTGCGGGTTCTCAAAACTTCTGCCTGGTTCAGGGTGGGCGAGCTCGGGCAGGTTCTCGGCGAATGTGTGGTCGAGCTGGGGTCGTGTCATGGTGCCACCCTAGACTGTGTCGCTATGACGATTGGCCACATCACTCTTGTCGGCGGCGGCCCAGGCGCATGGGACCTGCTCACCATCCGAGGTTTGCGCGCGCTGGAGGCAGCGGACGTGATCCTCGCGGACCACCTTGGGCCGGCCGCGGAGCTTGAGGATTTTCTGGATCTGACCGGCAAAGAAGTCGTGGACGTGGCCAAGTTGCCCTACGCGCGCCAGGTCGCGCAGGAGCGTATCAACGAGATGCTGGTGTCCTATGCGCGTGAGGGCAAGCAGGTCGTGCGGCTCAAAGGCGGCGACCCGTACGTGTTCGGTCGCGGCTTTGAGGAGCTGCAGGCATGCGCGGCTGCCGGTCTTGAGTGCTCGGTAATCCCGGGCGTGACGTCCGCGGTGTCCGTTCCTGCGGCGGCAAACGTGCCCGTGACGCAACGCGGGGTGACGCATGCGTTCACCGTGGTGTCGGGACACTTGCCGCCGGAGCATCCCAAGTCGCTCGTGGATTGGTCCGCGCTTGCACAGGTCGGCGGCACCATCGTGGTGGTGATGGGGGTGCGAAACGTGCGTGCGATCGTCGAGAAGCTGCTGGAGGCATCACTCGCGCGGGACACTCCTGCAGCGGTGATCCAGGAAGGCGAAACCGACGCGCAGCGCGTGTTCTTCGCTACCGCGGCCACCCTGCCGGATGTGATGGAGAACAACGATGTGACCTCACCTGCCGTGTACGTGTTTGGGGAGGTCGCAGGCCTTGCGCACACTGGATAGTCTGATTTGGGACACGGCCGATGTTGCTGCGGGAGAGGTCGTCCTCGTGTGCAACGACCCGACACTCGATCTCACCCGCACCGCACTCGCTGCTGGGGCGAAGGTCGTGTTTTTGGACTCCGACTACTCACGCTGCCAGGAAGCAGCGTCGCTCGGTGCGGAGATTGCGGGCGATATGCGTATCGACGACTACCTTGCCGGCTCTTCAGGCACAGCCGTTGCGATTGGGGAGATGCCGAAGTCCCTGGCGCGGCTGGACTACCTGGCACGCTCGATTGCGGGAGCTGGGTTTGCTTCGGCGCGGGTGGTGTTCGGCGCGAACAATAAACACCTGTCTCGTGGCATGAATGTGGTGCTGGGAGAATCGTTCGACCAGGTGGCGGCCTCCCGTGGGCGCGGGAAGTTTCGCTGTCTTGTGGCGTCTGGGCCGCGCGAGGTGTCCTATGAGCCCGTACGCGGCGATGGACTTGTCGCCATCGGAGGCGTGTTCTCAGGGGCGAAGCCCGACCGTGGTGGGGAACTGCTGCGCTCCTGCCTGCCGGCAGAGCCCGGACGACTGTTGGACCTTGGGTGTGGCAACGGCTCTGTCACGCGTGGCTTGGAGGCAGTGGCCACAGACGCTGACGCAGACGCGGTGCTCTCCGCCCGCGCCATCGGGCTGGAAGCGACCTGGGATGACGCCGGCTCACAGTTCCCGGACGGCTCCTTCGACACCATTGCGCTCAACCCACCGTTCCACGACGGGACCACGGTCGACGCAACCCTCGTCCAGCACCTCCTCGACGCCTCCAAGCGACTACTCGCGCCGGGCGGCACGCTCTACCTGGTCCACAATTCGCACCTGCGTTACCGTGGCGAGGTGGAGCAAAGGTTCGGCGCCGTGGAGCAGGTCACCCGCGATAAGACCTTCACGGTCCTGCGTGCTTCACTCTAGAGTGTGGTACCGTATTGCGGTACCACACGGAGGAGGTTGTGATGTCTATCAGTGCATCTGAAGCGCGGCGCACGCTATATCCGCTCATCGAGCGTGTGAACAATGATCGCGATCCCGTTGAAATCGTGTCGCGTCACGGTAATGCAGTATTGATGGCTGCAGATGACTACGCGGCATGGGTTGAGACTGCCTACCTGTTTAAGTCGCCAGAGAATGCTCGACGCCTGACTCAGGCCTACGAGGAAGCACTCAACGGGGCGGTGGCCGAACACGACATCGACCTGGACGCGTAATGCGGCTTGTGTGGACCACCAACGCGTGGGAGGACTACCTGTACTGGCAGGGCAACGACAAGAAAACGCTGAGGCGAGTCAACCAGCTTCTGCGCGACACCTTAAGGGATCCGTTTGAAGGCATAGGGAAACCCGAACCGCTGAAGTACGGAGCTGAAGGGGCGTGGTCGAGGAGGATCACGCAAGAACACCGCTTGGTCTATACGGTCGCTGGGACAGATTTGGTGATTCTCCAAGCCCGGTACCACTACTAACCCAGCAGCTTCGGCAGGGCGTTGGCGGCGGTGTCCTCGATGACCACGTCGGCGATATGCGACAGGTCCGTGCGCATCGGGGTGACCTCAATGATGGGGATTTCGCGCGCGTGCGCCATTAGAGGCAGGCCAGCGGCGGGGTAGACCACGCCAGAAGTGCCGACGATGATCAACGCGTCAGCGGTGCGCATGCGACGCTCCGCCTCCTTCCACTCAGCTTGGGGCAACATCTCGCCGAACCACACCACGCCGGGACGCACCGGCCCGCCACATAACGAGCACTGGGGCGGAGTGATCGTCGGGACAGGCTCCTCGGGCAGTGGGATTGGGTCGGTGTAGGGCTCGTCGCAAAGCGAACAGCGAAACGCGAAGAGCGAGCCGTGCAGGTGGACGACATTGTCGCTGCCAGCACGCTCGTGAAGGTTGTCGATGTTTTGCGTGGTTACCGTCGTCTTCGGCGATTGCGCGATGGCGAGATGTCCTGCATTCGGCTCGGCGCGCTGGGCGAGTTGGGCGCGCCAGAGGTACCAGGCGAGCATTGTGTCCGGGTCGGTGTGCCAGGCGCCGATAGACGCCATGGCCTGTGGGTCCACGTTCTCCCACAACCCGGTTTGTGCGTCGCGATAGGTCACAAGGCCACTGTCGGCGCTCATGCCGGCGCCGGTGAAGACCTCGATACGGCTGGCGTCGGCGAGTAGTGCGCGGGCGTTGTCGATTGTGGTCATGGTTTAAACGCTACCGGGAGAAGCAAAGGAGCGTGTTCTTTGTCACAAACCGTGTGTGCGCTTTAGACTCTTCGAGATCGACAGACATCTAACAGAGAGGTGGCCGCCGATGGCGATTGAATTCAACATGATCCAAACCATCGGCTTCGCCGTGCTCCTGCTCGTCGTTGGACGCTGGCTGCGCAACAACGTGGCGTTCTTTGAGCGCTTCGCCATCCCAGCGCCGGTGATCGGCGGGTTCCTTTTCGCCCTGTTCAACCTGGTGTTCAAACTCACCGGTTGGGTGGACATCACCTTCGACACCACCCTGCAGGGCTTCTTCATGACGATGTTCTTCACCACCGTCGGCTTCGGCGCCAGTGTCGCGCTTCTTGGCAAAGCCGGCAAAATGGTCACCCGCTTCCTTCTCGTCGCCTCTGTGCTGGTGGTGCTACAGAACCTTCTTGCGGTGCTGCTCGCGCCGATTGTGGACATCCCGTCCGCGCTCGCGCTGATGACCGGATCCGTTTCCATGACCGGCGGCCACGGTGTTTCCGGTGGTATGGCCCCGCTCGTGGAGGCGCAGGGCGTGGAGCGCGCAGAAACCGTCGCCTACACCGCAGCAACGTTCGGCCTGCTGATGGGCTCCCTCATAGGCGGGCCTGTCGGCGACCGTCTGATCAAACGCAACCGCCTCCAATCCAGTGGCACCCGTAATGTCGACGTGGACGATAATTTGCTCACTGCGTATCGACGAGACCTGCGCAGCGACCAGGTCATGCAAGCCTTCATCGTCATCCTCATCGCGATGTTTATCGGCACCTACATCACCGACGGCATCAACTGGATCATTAGCCAGTTCACCGACAAAGCCGCCTTCCCGAACTACCTGGGTGCCATGCTCGTTGGCATTCTGTTCCGTTACATCTCAGACACGCGCAACCAGCGCCAGTACCACGAGTTTGTGCCCACACAAGAGGTGGAGATCATCGGCAGTGTTGCGCTCGCACTTTTCCTCGCGCAAGCACTGATGACGATCAAACTTTGGGAACTGGCAGACCTTGCCATCCCGCTTGTCATTTTGCTCATCGCCCAGACCGTGCTGATGCTCCTCTTCGCCCGCTTTGTCACATTCCGAGCGATGGGCAGCGACTATGACGCCGCCGTCCTGTCCGCCGGCCACTGCGGTTTTGGCATGGGCGCAACCCCCAACGGTGTGGCCAACATGGAGTCGGTGGTGCAGAAGTACTCGCCGTCGCGCCTAGCGTTTTTCGTTTTGCCAATCGTCGGTGGGATGTTCATCGACTTCGTCAACATCCTCGTGGTGACGGTGTTTCTCAACGTGCTGTAGCCGTTAGAGAAACACAAACAGGAGACCGACAATCAGGACTGCGACGACGCTTGTCGCCACACGCCACAGGTAACGCTTGCCCGGCGCGTGTGCCGTATTGACCGAGATCTTGCTCGGGTTCTGCGGCAACACCGCGGCGAGCATTGGGTCGTTGGGCTCCTTGTAGGTGCCCATGCCGCCCTGCATCCGTAGCAGGTGGTTGCGTTTTTGCTCGGCTTCGTCGGGCTCGATGCCGTCCTTGGCCGTGGTCATGCGGATTGCGATGACGACGACGTAGACGGTGAAGGCGATCCACAGTGCGATCTCCAGCCAGAACGGCAGCGAGATGTCCGGCAGCATCATCGAGACGTTGGTCAGCGCGAACAAGACCGCCATAGCGAGGATGGTCTTCGACATGAAATCGGCTGTGGCATCGCAAAGCTTCTCGACGCGCGCCGCCGCCGTCTCCGAAAACGGCAACGCGTTGTCCTCCGGTACGTCCGCGGTCACTCGGGCGAGGGTTTTCGGCGGCAGGCACGCCAGCATCGATATGGAGATGACGATGCCGATTGTGATCAAGAACGTCGCGTGAAGCAGGGTTTTCGGTTCGAATCCGTCCGCGTCGCCGTTGACGTTGAAATGGACCGGCACCGGGTCGGGGATCGCATCCCAGCGCAGGAGGATATACGCGAACGCGGCTGCGTAGGCCAGGGCAGCGAGGGCATAGCGACGGTAATGGGCAGGCATGTAGGCGATCTTAGACACAGCCCAAAAGACGATATCGTCTTTTGTGCCGGCGATGGAGCCGCGACCTGGGGTTTTAGATCCGCGCAAATGCTAAAAGATGATATCGTCTTTTAGGCTGTGGATAACCGGCGCGAAAGTATCCGGAGTTACCCGAAGTTATCCACAAAAACGGGCGGGGTCTTCCGCCGACACGGGATCTCTGCAATCGTTGTGGCATGGATATGGGGAGGCAACGGGAGATCCTGAGCAAGGTGATCGACCGTAGAGATACACAAGCAGGTAGGACAGTCGCGTTGTCGGCAAGGCATGCGATGCTACAGGCCGACTTTCACGCGTTGGCGTTTTACGAAAAGCGCTGGGTGCAGGCGGTTGCAGCAGGTCAGGCAGCGAGGAAGGCGGCGCTCGCCGGCAGGTCTGCGGCGCGTGTGCTGGGGATGTGGCTGGTGACCACGGACTCAAACGAACCTGTAGAGCTTGTGCTGCCCAGTGGCAAGGCGCCGTCGAGGAAACAATGGCCAGCAAACACCGTCTACCACGAAGCGCGTAACCGCGTGGCCGTGATCAAGCACTTTGACACATTGCGCGTTACCGACGAGCTGACCACCGCGTTCGAGATCGCTCTGCGCCACGGGTTCAGGGAGGGGCTGGTGGCGATGGACTGGGTGCTCAAACACCACACCGATCGTGCGACCGTGGAGGCGGAGGTTGACAAGCTCGGCCGGGTCAAGGGGATCGGGGTGTTGCGGAAAGTGCTGCGGTACGCGGTGGGTAACTCGCGGTCGCCGTTCGAGTCGTACGCACGCGCGGTGCTGATCGAGCGGGTGGCTGACGGTTGGATCGTCAACGGCATGTTCGCCGGCTACGAGGTAGATCTTCGCCTCGGGGCGCTGATCCTGGAGATCGACGGGGACTACAAATACGACGGAGTGACCTTCAAGAAAACCGACGAGACGCTGCGACAAGAGCGCAAGCGGGAGAAACATCTGCTCAAACGTGGTGTGTATCTGCTCAGGGCGTCGCCGCATGATCTGTTGTTTAAGGAAGACGAGTTTGTCGACGACGCCCGCGCCCTGCTCGCCCTCGCCCAGGCGCGGGAAGCAGCCAACGGGGCAGTACACACCCAGGCAGCGTGACACCTACACACGCATGGTCAACAGCGTGCCGTCAACGGCGACGTCGAAGCCCGCAGCCACGGACAGGTCCACGACCTCCGAAGCAGACGACGCGTCGTGTGGCGCCAGTACCCGGGCCAGCTCGCCCTTGTACTTCTTGTTGAAGTGGCTGACCACCTTGCCGGTATCAGCCTGCTCCACACGGATGGTCAGCGCGCCGGGGACAGGGCCGAGGTTCTGGTAGGCGCCGGAGCGCATGTCGATGACAAAGCCGCAGTCTGCAAGAGCATCGGTCACGGCAGATCCCCACCAGGCGCGCAACGTCTTGCCGCCCAGTTTCATCCCGGCAGACAGGCGGTAGCGGGGGATGAGGTCGCCTGCCCGAACCACGCCGAACAGCGCGGAGCCAACGGCAAGGCGCGATAGCGCATCGGCGGGCAACGTGGAGGCATCGAGCGAGTCGTACAGCACACCCGTGTAGCGCTCGATGGGCGGCATCACCGGTGCCGAGCGCAACGTGAGGTTCTCCTCCGCCTCTGCCTGCTTGGAGGCGGGGGCGTCGACGAGGGTGTGGGTGAGTTCGTCGAGAAGCGAATTGCGAATGGGATCCAACGACGGAAACGACAACGCCATCGCAGCGTCGGTGCCGCCGGGCGCTTTGGTTTCGGAAGGAGGGAGGACGATCAGCATGACGAACAAGCTACCGGGTAAACTGCCCCGCATGATTACTCGCCTGTCCACGCTGTTCCTGCGCACTCTGCGCGAAGACCCGGCCGACGCTGAAGTGCCGAGCCACAAACTCCTTGTCCGTGCTGGTTACGTCCGCCGTGCCGCGCCGGGCGTGTACTCCTGGCTGCCGCTTGGTTTGCGTGCGCTGCGCAAGATCGAGGGTGTGGTGCGCGAGGAGATGGACGCAATGGGTGGCCAGGAACTGCTGTTTCCGGCACTGCTGCCGCGCGAGCCCTACGAGGCGACGAACCGCTGGACCGAATACGGCGATGACCTGTTCCGTCTGAAGGACCGTAAGGGTGCGGACATGCTGCTCGGCCCGACGCATGAGGAGATGTTCACTACGGCGGTGAAGGACCTGTACTCGTCGTACAAGGATTTCCCGGTCACGCTGTACCAGATTCAGACGAAGTACCGCGACGAGGCACGTCCGCGCGCGGGCATCCTTCGCGGGCGTGAGTTTGTGATGAAGGATTCCTACTCCTTCGACATGTCGGACGAGGGTCTGGATGAGTCGTATGCAAACCACCGTGCGACCTACCAGCGCATCTTCGACCGTGTGGGACTGAAGTACGAGATCTGCCAGGCCACCTCCGGTGCCATGGGTGGCTCCGCATCCGAGGAGTTCCTCGCGTACTCCGACAACGGCGAGGACACTTTTGTCGTTTCCACCGCGGGCGATTATGCAGCCAACGTTGAGGCTGTGACCACGGTTGCTCCGGAAGCCCGTGCGGTCGAAGGGCTGCCTGAGGCTGTCGAGCACGACACCCCGAATTCCGAGACCATCGCAGCACTCGTTAAGTGGGCGCAGAGCGCAGGAGTGCTTATCGACGACCGCCCTGCCGAAGCCTCCGACACCCTCAAGTGCATGATGATCAAGGTCAACGATCCGCGCGCCGTGGATGAGGACGGCAAGCCGGTCGGCCCACAGTTGGTCGGCGTGCTCATCCCGGGTGACCGCGAACTGGACGAGAAGCGCCTGGAATCATCGCTCGAGCCGGCGACCTTCGAGTTGGCTAGCGACGAGGACTTTGCCAAGAGTGATTTCCTGGTCAAGGGCTACGTTGGCCCGCGTGCGCTCCAGGCCAACGGTGTGCGTGTCCTCGCGGACCCGCGTGTGGTTGACGGCTCCGCGTGGATCACCGGTGCGGACGCTCCGCAGAAGCACGTCGTCGGACTGGTCGCTGGTCGCGACTTCACCGTCGACGGCTACATCGAGGCCGCCGAGATCAAGGAAGGCGACCCGTCGCCGTCCGGCAACGGCACCGTGAAACTCGCCCGCGGCATCGAGCTTGGCCACATCTTCCAGCTGGGCCGCAAGTACACCGAAGCCATGGACGTGCAGATCCTGGACGAAAACGGCAAGCGTGCCGTGCCGACCATGGGTTCCTACGGCATCGGTATCTCTCGCATGCTCGCTGTGGTGGCGGAGCAGCGCCACGACGACAAGGGCCTGGTCTGGCCGGTGGAGATCGCCCCGTACCAGGTGCATGTGGCTGTGGCGAACAAGGACGCTGCTGCGCTCGAGGCAGGCGACCGCATCGCTGCAGAACTCTCCGACGCCGGGCTCGAGGTGCTTTTCGACGACCGCCCGAAGGTCTCCCCAGGCGTCAAGTTCAAGGATGCGGAACTGCTCGGCATGCCGTTCATCGTGATCCTGGGCCGCGCATTCGCAGACGGCATCGTCGAGCTGCGTATCCGCGGTGGTGAGACTCTCGAAGTCCCTGCCGACGAGATCGTGGCGAAGGTCCAGGAGCTGGTCGCAGAGCGCCGCGGCTAGGCGATAAATCTGGGTGTGAAGGCTAGGCCCGCTGGGCGTGGGCGGCGAGTTGGATTGCCGCCTTGCGCCACTGCTTGGTCTCTGCGTGAGCGGCGGCGTAGCGCCACTGTTTGACAAGGTCACCGTGCATCGTTTCGACGAGCGCGGTGGCCTCTTGCGTTGTCTGGGGGTCGTTGTAGCCGTCCGCGAGGGTGTATCCGGCGGCGGGAACTAACGATTGGCCGTCTGTGTCGCCGAGCAGTTCCGTAAGCGCCTCGGTGCGTTCGTGGGATGCCTCGCGCAGTTCGCTAATGCGGGTGCGCAAAGCCTCGTCGGCATGGGCGAGCGCGAGGCCGAGGCCGTAATACATCGCGTTTTCGCGGGCGAGGAGGTCGGCGGCGGATTGGGTCGCGGCGTCGTCGTCAAGCGGGCCCTCGAGAGTGATCTCGACTGGAGTGAGCGCAAGCGCATCGATGGCTTGGGCTACTACGAGGTCAACCGAATCGTCAGGCACCTTGTCGGCGGCGGTGACGGTGTGCTCCAAAAGGGCTGCGCCGTCCGCGGCTGCCGGAAGGTCGGTGTCGCCATACCCGACGTTGCAGGACTGCGGGGTCTGTCCAGTTTCGTCCGTGCCGCACAGGCGCAGTGCTTCGTCTTGAAGCTGCTCGCTCTGGAACTTGCGCAGTTCCGCCCACTCGGGGTGCTCCCCGAACACCCAATCAGCGGAGGCTTGCTTGGCCAGCGACATGATCTCGCCGTTGGCGCGAGGGCCGACAACATCCATCACTGTGCAACTGGTCAGGAGCAGTACAGCTGGCAAAACAAGCAGTTTCTTCACCCGCTGCACGTTACACGCTAGGTTTGACGCATGGCATTTCCCACAAATAACGAACTTGAACAATTGGTCGCCCCTGTCGTGAAGGCGTACGCGATGGACATTGAGAACATTCGCACCGTCAAGGCGGGGAAGAAATCGCAGGTCGTTATTGCGCTCGACTCGGATACGCACCCGACGCTGGATGAGTTGGAGGAAGTGTCCAATGAGCTATCAACGCTTTTCGACGACCTCGAGCAGCGCGGGGAAGTCAACTTCGGCGCCGGATACACGCTTGAACTGACCACCCCTGGTGTGGATATGCCGCTGACGCAGCCGCGACACTTCCGTCGCAACCAGGGCCGTCTGATTAAGGCGGGTGAGCAGAAGTGGCGCATCGCCGCACTGGATGAGGCGCAGGAGCATGTTGCGCTGGTGCGTTCGTCGAAAAAGGGCGATGAGGTGCGAATTGCACCGGTTTCAGAAATTGCTGGTGCAGTGGTAGAAATTGAGTTCAACGCGCCGCCAGCAGCAGAAGTTGAGCTGGCGGATCAGACGTTTGCAGAGCTCGAAGCCGCAGCGGCGGCACAGGAAGGAAACAAGTGAATATCGACTTGAACGCGCTGAAAACCATCGAAGAGCAGCAAGGCATTTCGATGGAGGATCTGCTGACCACCATCGCAAACGCGTTGCTGTTTTCATACCGCGAGTTCAAGGAGGAAAGCGGTACGGAGCGTTCCAAGGCGCGTGTGGACATTGACACCGAAACGGGCGACGTTGCCGTTATCGTCAGCGAGCTCGACGCCGAAGGCGAAGTCATCTCCGAATACGACGACACGCCGGTGAACTTCTCCCGAATTGGTTCCGTCGCCGTGCGTGACGCGATCAAGGGCCGTCTGCGCCAAGCGGAGGCTGGCCGCGTTTACGGCGAGTACGCCGAACTCGAGGGCCAGATTGTCTCTGGGCTGATCCAGCGCGATGCCCACGCAGAGGCGCGCGGCATCAGCATCGTCCAGCTCGGTACGGAGGCAGACCCGCAGGACGGCATCCTGCTGCCGGCAGAGAAGATCCCGGGCGAAGTGTTGCGCCACGGCGATCGCATCAAGGCTTACGTGGTGGGTGTGAACAAGGGCGACAAGCGCGTGCAGGTCAACCTGTCGCGCACGCACCCCGAGTTGGTTCGAGGCCTGTTCGCACTCGAGGTGCCGGAGGTAGCCGACGGTTCGGTAGAGATTGTCAGCATCGCGCGCGAGGCAGGCCACCGCTCCAAGGTTGCGGTGCGTGCAACCGTCAAGGGTGTCAACGCCAAGGGCGCGTGCATCGGGCCTCGAGGAGCGCGCGTGACCAACATCATGCAGCAGCTCGGCGGCGAGAAGATCGACATCATCGATTGGGATGCGGACCCGGCGAAGTACGTCGGTAACTCCCTGGCCCCCTCGAAAGTGGTGGATGTCACGGTGCTCGATGCGGATATGCAAGCGGCTCGTGTGACGGTGCCGGACTACCAGCTCTCCTTGGCTATCGGCAAGGAAGGCCAAAACGCCCGCCTGGCCGCCCGCCTGACCGGCTGGAAGATCGACATCCGCTCCGACGCTGATATCGCCGACGACGAATAAGGTCTTTGCCAACGTTTATGAAACCCGCAGGAAGTACAGATTCTGCGGGTTTTCGCGTACAGTGTTTAACGGCTTTGCGTCCGCACGTTGGGTGCGGCGGCCCACCACGCACACGAGTGCGCCGGTGTGAGACATAACGGCACAGTGTTAGACGGCAGATAGGTTGCGGGAAGGATGCGAATGAGCGGAATGCGTAAGCACCCCATCCGCACACGTACCTGTATTGCTACCCGAAAAACTCACCCCGACGTCGAACTGTTGCGCGTGGTCGCCGATCCGGACGTGCCGGGGAAGATCCTCGCCGACCCGGACCGGAAACTGCCTGGTCGGGGAGCATGGATTACCCCGTCGTTGGACGCAGTCGAGCTGGCGGAACAACGCCGAGCCTTTGGGCGAGCGCTCCGTCTGTCTGCGAAAGTAGACCTAGGTCATGTACGTACGTACCTCGCCTCGTCGCAAAGCAGAAGCGCCGAGGCGGTCGACCCAGAGAATGAAGGAAAGACCGAACACTGATGAGTACGCAACCATGAAGCAGCATCAGCGATGAAAGTCACTGACCACGTCTAGGGGCCGGTAGCCGAAGGGCACTGGGCTCCTAGCATGAACAACAAGGAGACATGTGTCCGGAAAGCTACGCGTACACGAGTTGGCTAAGCAGCTCGGCGTAACAAGTAAGGAATTACTCGCAACCCTGAAAGAACAGGGTGAGTTTGTGAAGACGGCGTCGTCGACCATTGAGCCGCCTGTCATCAAGAAGATGAAGGCGCACTACGCCAAGCTCAATGGCGGTGGCGCAGACGACAACGAAAAGAAGGAAGCACCGACTCCGGCGAAACCGCCGCTGAAGAAGCCTGGCCAGAACCGTGCCAAGCCTGCAGCGCCGAAGCCCGCCGGTTCCGCACCAAAGCCGGGCGAGGCTGCGAAGCCGAAGCCGGCTCCGGCTGCTCCGAAGGCACCGGCTGCGAAGCCTGCTGGTGCGTCGGCACCGAAGCCGGGCGCACCGAAACCAGGTGCGCCGAAGCCTGCAGCGCCGAAGCCTGCCGGTTCCGCACCAAAGCCGGGCGCACCTAAACCCGCAGCTCCAAAGCCTGCAGCGCCGAAGCCGGCTGCTGCGAAGAAGGACGGCCCGACTCCGGGCGGTATGCCTCGCCCGATGCCGAAGCCTGGTGGACGCCCGCGCGTTGCTAACAACCCGTTCTCGTCCAACACCGGCGGTGGGCAGCGCCCGCCGCGTCCGGGTGGACGTCCGGGGCAGGGTCGCGGTGGCCAGGGCCAGGGCGGCCCACGCCCGGGTGGTGCCCGTCAGGGTGGCGGCAACCGTCCGTCCCCGGCGGATATGCCGGCAGGTCCGTCGCCGACACAAATGCCTGCGAAGGCTGCACCGGCCGGTGGCCGCGGCGGTGGCCGTGGTCGTGGTCGTGGTGGCCAGAACGGGCCACAGCGTGGCGGTTTCGGCGGACCGGGTGGCGGTTTCCGCGGTCGCGGCGGACGTCGCGGCGGTACCGCAGGTGCATTCGGCCGTCCGGGTGGTGCACCCGGCAAGCGCCGCAAGTCCAAGGGCCAGAAGAGGGCTGAGTACGAGGAGATGCACAAGCCGAACGTCATCGGTGGCGTTCGTCTCCCCGACGGCGGCGGCAAGACCGTTCGCTTGCGCCAAGGCGCGACCCTGTCTGACCTCGCTGAGAAGATCAACACCGATGCATCGTCGCTGGTGCAGGCGCTGTTCAACCTCGGTGAGATGGTGACGGCAACGCAGTCCGTGTCTGAGGACACCCTGCAGCTGCTCGGCGCTGAGATCAACTACGAGGTCCAGATCGTCTCGCCGGAGGACGAGGACCGTGAACTGCTCGAATCCTTCGACCTGCAGTTCGGTGAGGACGAAGGCGGCGAAGAGGAGCTCGAGCAGCGTCCTCCAGTGGTCTCCGTCATGGGTCACGTCGACCACGGTAAGACCCGCCTGTTGGACTCCATCCGCAAGGCAAACGTGGGTCGTGGCGAGGCCGGCGGTATTACCCAGGGCATTGGTGCATACCAGACCGAGGTCACCCTCGACGGCCACCCGCGTAAGATCACGTTCCTGGATACCCCGGGCCACGAGGCGTTTACCGCCATGCGTGCCCGTGGTGCGAAGTCGACCGACTTGGCCATCCTCGTGGTGGCAGCGGACGACGGCGTCATGCCGCAGACCGTTGAGGCGATTAACCACGCCAAGGCTGCGGAACTGCCGATCGTGGTTGCAGTGAACAAGGTGGATAAGCCGGAGGCTTCCCCGGAGAAGATCCGTGGTCAGCTCACCGAGTACGGCCTCGTGCCGGAAGAGTACGGCGGCGACACCATGTTCATTGACATCTCCGCGAAGCAGGGCACCGGTATCGACAACCTGCTGGAGGCTGTGCTCCTGACCGCAGATGCGGCGCTTGAGCTCACGGCGAACCCAGACATGGACGCACAAGGTATTGCCATCGAGTCCCACCTGGACCGTGGCCGTGGCCCGGTGTCCACCGTCATCGTGCAGCGCGGCACCCTGCGTGTCGGTGACTCGATTGTCGTCGGCGGCAACTTCGGTCGCGTGCGTCGCATGGTCGACGAGTGGGGCGAGGACGTGGAAGAGGCAGGCCCGTCCCGTCCGGTTCAGGTCCAGGGCCTCAACGGTGTTCCTGGCCCGGGCGACAACTTGCTCGTGGTTGAGGATGACCGTGTGGCTCGCCAGATTGCTGCGCAGCGTGACGCTCGTCAGCGTGCGGCGATGCAGGCACGTCGTAAGAAGCGTGTCTCTTTGGAGAACCTGGATCAGGCTCTCAAGGAGCGCAGCCAGCTCAACCTCATCCTCAAGGGCGACAACGCCGGTTCGGTGGAAGCCCTCGAGGAGGCGCTGCTCAAGATCGAGGTCGACGACGAGGTGCAGGTCAACATCATCGACCGTGGCGTCGGTGCTGTGACCCAGACCAACGTCACCCTCGCGGCGGCATCCGACGCCATCATCATTGGCTTCAACGTCCGCGCGGACGGCAAGGCCACGGAAGAGGCGAATGCCGAAGGCGTGGAGATCCGCTACTACTCGGTCATCTACCAGGCGATCGAGGATGTGGAGCAGGCGCTCAAGGGCATGCTCAAGCCGATCTACGAAGAGCGCGACCTGGGCGAAGCCGAGATCCGTCAGATCTTCAAGGCTTCCGCAGTCGGCCTCATCGCAGGTTGCATGGTTACCGAGGGCAAGGTCAAGCGCGGTGCGAAGCTGCGCTTGGTCCGCGACGGCAACGTCATTACTCCGGATGCGTCGATCGATTCGCTGCGCCGTGAGAAGGACGACGTCAACGAGGTAGCCAAGGGCTACGAGTGCGGCATGGTGCTGTCCTACCCGGATATCCAGGTGGGCGACATCATTCAGACCTACGAGATGGTCGAGGTCCCGCGCGACTAGTCGTCGCAAAGCAATTGCTTATCGACGAAACCCCCGCCCCGCACGCACGTGCTCGGCGGGGGTTACACTATGCAGAAGTTTTGAGGAGGAGTGACATGGCTGATAACACCCGCGCCCAGCGGTTGGCGAAGCAGATTCAGACGATTGTTGCTTCCGCGATTGAGCGGGAGATTAAGGACCGCCGGCTGGAGTTGGTCACTGTGACCGACACCCGAGTCACCGGGGACCTTCATGACGCCACCATTTATTACACAGTGCGTGGCCAAGAGATCGACGACGAACCTGACTACGAGCAGGCCGCTGAGGCGCTCAACCGTGCTCGCGGGCAGATCCGCAAGATCGTGGGAGATCAGCTTTCGGTTCGGTTCACGCCGACCATCTCGTTTGAGCGCGATACCGTGCCGGAAGCTTCCGCGCACATGGAGGAGTTGCTCAACCGTGCACGCGCGCGTGATGAGGAGCTAGCAAAGCTGCGCGCAAATGCGAAGCCGGCTGGCGATGCTGACCCGTACAAGCGCTCCGGTGAAGGGGAGTAGTGCCCTGAACAGCCAGCTGTTTGCGGAGCATGCTCCGCTATTTGCCGAGGTTGCCGAGCGTATCCGCGCCGCGGACCGCGTCAACGTGGTCGCACACATCAACCCCGATGCGGATGCGATCGGGTCGGCGTGTGCGCTCGCAAAGGGGCTCACGGCGCTTGGTATCGACAACGACGTTTACATTGGCCAGCCGTTGCCGCACCCGGCGAATATGCGCACTATCCCGGGAGTCGATGAGATCATCTACGGCGAAACTTTGCCGGAGGATGGCCTTGTTGTCACCGTGGATTGTGCCTCCGCAGATCGCACAGGAGCATTCCTGGTCGATGTTACGGATAACCCGTCGCGCGTTGTTGTCATCGATCACCACAACACCAACCCCGGTTTCGGCGACATGAATTTGATCGTCGAGTCCGAATCGACCACAACGATGATCCGCGAGTTGCTTGATCATCTTGGGGTGGAGCTTGACGAGGACATCGCGTACTGCCTGTACGCGGGCTTGGTCACCGACACCGGCAGCTTCCGGTGGGGCACACCGAGGATGCACCGTTTGGCCGCGGAGCTGATGGGCTACGGCCTGAATACTCGCCAGATTGCGCTGGACCTGATGGACACGATGAGTGCGACTGACCTCCAGCTCATGGGCGCGGTGTTGGCGGAAACCCAGATCATTCCGGTCAAGGGGCTCTCCGTTGCAGTGCTCACCATCCCCACGGGGTTGTTAGCGCGCATGAGTCAGCCAACGGTCGAGGCGATCATCGACTACGCCCGTGCCCTTGAAGGCACCGACGTTGGTGTGGTGTTGAAGCAGTACAGCAGCAAGCACTGGGCGATGTCGCTGCGTTCTACGGTGCTGAACGTTTCAACCGTCGCGCGCTCTCTTGGCGGTGGCGGACACAAGGCAGCAGCGGGGTACTCGGCCACCGGTTCGCGCTCTGAGGTCGTCCGCGACCTGCTCGACGCGTTGCCAGAACCCGCCGACCGATGAGGGGCGCGGACGCTGCCCGCACACCAACCGCGCGGGATATCTTGATGCTCGCGCTGCCCGCGCTCGGCGTGCTGGCAGCCAACCCGCTGTATCTCCTGCTGGATACCGCTGTCGTTGGCAGGCTCGGCACCGCGCAGCTGGCTGCACTCGCTGCAGGC
The DNA here is from genome assembly GCF_001835905.1 of Corynebacterium sp. HMSC034E11. Lineage (NCBI taxonomy): Bacteria > Bacillati > Actinomycetota > Actinomycetes > Mycobacteriales > Corynebacteriaceae > Corynebacterium > Corynebacterium sp. HMSC034E11. The sequence goes on along the minus strand of NZ_KV826394.1, from coordinate 233,872 downwards.
GCTGCCATTCAGTCGACCGTGACAACCCAATTAACGTTTTTGTCCTATGGCACGACGGCGCGAAGCTCGCGGTTTTATGGTGCCGGAAAACGCGATCAGGCAGTCGAGGAAGGTGTACAAGCTACCTGGGTAGCGCTCGGGGTGGGCGCGATCTTGGCGCTGATTGTGTGGGTGTTCGCCCAGCCGTTGGCGATGGCGCTTGCAGGTGACGTTGACACGAGTGTGCGCGCTGCGTCCTGGATGCGTGTATCCGCATTCGCCATCCCGATGACGCTGATCGTCATGGCCGGAAATGGCTGGATGCGCGGCGTGCAAAATACGCGATTGCCGTTTTACTTAACGTTGTGTGGCCTCATTCCCGGCGCGATCTCGTTGCCGTTATTGGTGAACCAGTACGGGCTTGTGGGCTCCGCGATATCCAACGTGATTGGCATGGGGATCACGTCGACGTTGTTCGTGGTGTTTCTTATCAGGGAGCACCGGACGTCGGGCCGGGGCTGGGCGCCGCAGTGGTCGGTGATTTCCAAGCAGCTCGTGTTAGGCCGCGACCTGATTTTGCGGTCGTTATCGTTTCAAGTCTCGTTGCTGACCGCTGCTGCAGTTGCTGGTCGCTTCGGCGTGGTTGCGCTTGCTGCTCACCAGTTGATGCTGCAGCTGTGGAACTTCCTCACACTCGTGCTTGATTCGCTGGCTATTGCGGCGCAGACCCTGACCGGCTCGGCTTTGGGGCGGGCAGGGGCGCAGGACGCACGCGCCGTTGGTGAGCACGCACTGAAGTACTCGATGGTCTTCGCGGTCGTGCTGGCCGTGGTGTTCGCGTTGTTCCGTGAGCCGATTCTGGGTTTGTTTACGCAGGATCAGGCGGTCGTCGATACGCTGCGGCTTCCGTGGCTGTTGTTTATCGCCATGATCATCGCCGGAGGAGCAGTGTTTGCGCTCGACGGGGTGCTGCTTGGTGCGGCGGATGCGGCGTACCTGCGCAACCTGACACTGTTTTCGCTGCTCGGGGTTGCGCTGCCGATCATCATCGCTTCCGGTTTCTTTGGCTGGGGCCTGACCGGTATTTGGGTCGGACAACTCGGCCAAGTCCTTGTGCGCCTCGTAGGTGTAGTGCACAGGTTCCGTTCCATGCGATGGGCAGTGACAAGCGGTGATGGTAGGAATGACGCATGACCACGACACTCTGGGCAGTCAGCGACCTGCACGCCGCAGTGAAGCTCAACGGCCCAAAAATCGACGACATCCAGCCTACTGACCCGTCTGACTGGCTCATCGTCGCTGGCGACGTGGCCGAACGGTTCGAACTCATCGTTGAAGTGATGACAGAACTGGCCAGTCGGTTCGACACCGTCATCTGGGTGCCCGGCAACCACGAGCTATTTTGCCGTTCTGCGGACAGGTACCGCGGCCGAGAAAAGTACGCCATGCTGGTTCAAGCGATGCGCGCTATCGGTGTGATTACCCCGGAAGATCGCTATCCGGTGTTCGGCGGAGTGACCATCGCGCCGCTATTTACGCTGTACGACTATTCGTTCCGCAGCAGGGAAATGACTGTCGACGAAGCCCTGCAGGCCGCCCACGACAACAACGTGGTGATGACAGACGAGTTTGCCATCGCACCATTTGTGGATATCCGTGGCTGGTGCTGGGACCGTTTGGCCTACACCACCAAACGCTTATCCCGCATTAGCGGGCCGACGATTCTGGTCAACCACTGGCCGCTGGTGCAGGAGCCGGTGCAGCGCATGATGTGGTCCGAAATCGCCCTGTGGTGCGGGACCCGGCACACCAGGACATGGCCCAAGCGCTACAACGCGCAGGCAGTGGTGTACGGTCACCTGCACATGCCGGGGGTGACCAAGGTCGATGGCGTCGACCACATTGAGGTCTCCCTGGGCTATCCGCGCGAGTGGCGCCACCACCCGTCCACGCGGCAATTCCCGTACCCGGTCATGGAGGTTGAATAGTGATGCAAGATATTTCGCTGTTTCCTCCAGAAGCACGCTGCGTCTTTTTACTTACCGACGACGCCGGCGACCTCACCCGCTACGACCACCTCCACCCGGCGGAGCGCCAGGAAGTAAAGACTGCGGTGGACCTGCGCAAGGGAGAGTTCGGCGATGCCCGCTGGTGCGCACACCAGGCACTGCGCGAACTGGGCGTGGAATCTGCAGGCGCAATCCTGCGCGGGGAACGCGGTATGCCGTTGTGGCCAGAGGGGTTTACCGGCTCGCTGACCCATACCGATGGCCTGCGCGCCGCTGTCGCAGCACCAACCCGGTACGTACTGTCGATGGGGCTCGATGCGGAGCCGGCAGAATCGCTGCCAGACGGGGTGCTGGAGTCGATCGCCAGTGATACTGAGATCGCGATGGTCAACGGTATGCGTGAGCAGGGGCAGCAATGGGCCGACCGGCTGCTGTTTTGCGCCAAGGAAGCGACCTACAAGTGCTGGTTTCCGATGACACGGCGTTGGCTAGATTTCGACGAAGCCGAAATTGAGTTGCGCGCCGACGGCACGTTTGTCTCGCAGCTCCTCGCCCGTCCCGCGCCGGTGCCGGTGTTTGAGGGCCGCTGGGTGGTCCGTGGTGGCTACGCGGTGGCTTCCACGTACGTGCGCTAAGAGCTAAAGCGTGGATGGCCGCGCCACAAACACCGTGGCTAGGCGCTTGCCCTGCTCTTTCACTAGGGCGACTGCTTTGCCGTCTGGTCCGACGGCGGCGTGCACGCCCTTCAAACCGCGCGGCTCGAGCCATTTGCCCATGGAGAGCGCCGCGTATTCATCAGTATTGACATCAAGCACCGGCCACGAGCGGGTCAGTGTCTCATCCATGGTCAGTGACAACACAGCATTGTCTTCCAACGCGTCGAGGGTGTGAGCGTCGTCGATGGAGAACGGGCCGACGGAGGTTCGTCGCAAAGCAATCAAATGCCCGCCAACCCCCAACGCCGCGCCGAGGTCGCGGCCGAGCGAGCGGATATAGGTGCCGGAGGAACAATGCACGCGGGCGTCGATGTCGACGACGCCATCGTGGTGGCGGATCTCGCTGACATCGAAAGCGTGGACGGTCACGGGGCGGGGAGGAATGGTGACCTCCTCACCGGCGCGCACCAGTTCGTGGGCTCGGCGCCCATCGATCTTGATCGCGGACACCTTCGACGGAACCTGCATGATATCGCCGGTCAGCAGTGCGATCTGCTCGTGGATCGCGTCGTCGGTAACCGCGGACGCGTCGTGCGTTTCGGTGATCTCGCCCTCCGCATCGTCTGTGGTCGTGGACGCACCGAGGCGGATCGTCGTTTCGTAGACCTTGTCCTCTGCGACCAGGTGCGCCAGCAGCTTCGTGCCGCGCTCAATGCCTGCGACAAGCACGCCCGTGGCCATCGGGTCGAGCGTGCCAGCGTGGCCAACCTTGCGCGTGCCAAAGAAGCGGCGCAGTCGCGCCACCACGTCATGACTCGTCAAGCCCTGAGGCTTATCGACGACAACAATGCCGGACTTTTCGAGGGGATCGTTCATGCTTTTGAAGTATGCCGTACTGTGTCCTCCGTGGATATTTTGCGTGGCCTCGACGCAGTGCCGGAAACATTTGGCGAGCCTGGTGGCACCGTCGTCACTATCGGCGTCTTTGACGGTGTGCACAGAGGCCACCAACTGCTGATCTCGAAGGCCGTGGATACCGCACGTGAACTCGGTGTGCCGAGCGTGGTCATGACCTTTGACCCGCACCCCGTGACGGTATTCGCACCAGGTCACACGCCTGCGGCGCTGATGTCGCTTGAGGAGCGCGCCCGCCACATCGCTGAGTTGGGCGTGGACTACTTGCTTGTCATTGATTTCCGGCACGAGCTCGGCGGGGTTTCGCCCGAGGGGTACGTGGAGGATGTCCTCGTTGGCAAACTGCGCGCCCGCCACGTGCTGGTGGGGGAGAATTTCACCTTTGGCAAAGATGCCGCAGGTACCGCTACAACCATGGCGCAGCTAGGGGAGCGCGCAGGCATCGACGTGACGATTGTGCGATTGCTTTCCGACGGCGGCGTCAAGGTCTGCTCCACCGCCATCCGCGACGAACTCTCCGGCGGAAACGTACAAACGGCGACCGACTACATGGGACGGCCGTTCTCTGTGATCGCACCGATTGAACGTGGTGCCGGCCGTGGCGGCAAGGAACTGGGATACCCGACGGCCAACCAGTACGCATCCGATGCGGCTGCGATCCCGGCTGACGGTGTCTACGCGGGCTGGCTCACCATCATCGACGACGCCCCCATCGACGGCGACATGGAACCCGGCGTGCGCTACCCAGCGGCGATCTCCGTGGGGACGAACCCCACGTTTGGCGACAACCGGCGCAGCGTTGAGTCGTTTGTGCTCGACCGCGACGCTGACCTGTACGGGCGGATGGCCCGAGTGGAGTTCGTGGGCAAGGTTCGCGACATGGTCAAGTTTGACTCCGTTGAGGAATTACTTGAGCACATGGCGCGCGATGTGGACACCACTCGCGATATTCTCGGTGCATGACCACGAAGCTGATCCTGGACCTAGACACCGGCATCGACGATGCCCTGGCACTGGCGTACGCACTCGCGTCGCCCGAAGTAGAACTCATCGGCGTGACCTGCACCTACGGCAACGTGGTTGTCGAGGATTCAGTGCGCAACACCCTTGCCATCTTGGAGCTGTTTGGCCGCACAGACATTCCGGTGTTCGCAGGCCCAGACCACGCGCGTGCGAAGGACTCCTTCGAGGTCCAGGAGATCTCCGCGTTCATCCACGGCAAAAATGGCATTGGCGAGGTGGAGATCCCTGATCCGACGCGTCAGGTGGAATCGACGTCTGCGGTGGACTTCCTCGTCGAATCGGTTACGGCGTACGGCGATGACCTCATCATCGTGCCCACAGGCCCGTCCACCACAATCGCGGCAGCGGTCGAGGCATCCAACGTGTTCCGTGAAAATGCCAACATCGTGATGATGGGCGGCGCGCTCACCGTCCCAGGCAACGTCACCGCCTGGTCCGAAGCGAACATCAACCAGGACCCCGAAGCAACCGACCTGTTATTCCGCCAGCTGCGCAACGTCACCATGATCGGTCTCGACGTCACACTGCAAACACTGTTGACCACCAAAGAAACCGCGACGTGGGCCGAGTTGGGCACCACCGGTGGCACATTCCTGGCCGACATCACGAACTACTACATCAACGCCTACAAGACCACCTCGCCGCACCTCGGCGGCTGCGGCCTGCACGACCCGCTCGCCGTAGCCGTGGCTATCCAGCCGGGTTTGGTGGACACGCTTGGCATCAACATGAAGGTGGACACCGAGGGCGAGACGCGTGGGCGCACGATTGGCGACGAAACCCGCCTGAACGACCCCGACAAGTGCGCAGCAGTGGCTGTACGGGTAGATACTGCAGGTTTCCTCGAAGAGTTTATGCGTCGATTGACTGGTTTGGCCCAGTCCACCCCTGTCGTGTAACCTTTTCGAGGTCTTGCGCCAGCCGACTGTGGTTCGCGGCAGTTGCGGTGCAGCACAGACTTTTTCCGTAGAACGCGAACTGAAACAACCAAGGAGCACCTCATGGCACTGTCCACTGAGAAGAAGGCCGAAATCCTCAAGGAGTACGGCATCCACGAGACCGACACCGGCTCCACCGAGGCACAGGTTGCGCTGCTGACCGAGCGCATCAACAACCTGACCGAGCACCTCAAGGACCACCAGCACGATCACCACTCCCGTCGTGGTCTGCTGCTGCTCGTCGGTCGTCGTCGTGGTCTGCTGAAGTACCTGCGCGAGAACAATGTTGATCGCTACCGTGATCTCATTGCCCGTCTGGGTCTTCGTCGCTAAGCAATAGCGCAAAAAATAACGCCTCACCTGCGCGGTGGGGCGTTTTTTGCTATTATTGCTGGCCGTTGCAAGAACACCTATGACATGGCGGCACCGATGATCGCCAACACGCCTTCGAAGGAGAGGGATCTTTTGCGCAACTTTAAGCCAAACAACTCGTTTGATGTCCACGTCGATGAAGATTTCGGCGTCACCGAAGCGGTTGCCACGCTGGATAACGGCGACTTCGGCACCCGCACCATTCGTTTCGAGACCGGCCAGCTCGCGCGCCAGGCCGACGGTTCCGTCACCACGTACCTCGACGAAGAGACCATGATGCTGGCCACCACCACCGCATCCAACCAGCCGCGCGAAGGATTCGACTTCTTCCCGCTGACCGTCGACGTTGAAGAGCGCATGTACGCCGCGGGCAAGATCCCGGGTTCGTTCTTCCGTCGCGAGGGCCGCCCGTCCACCCAGGCGATCCTGGCGTGCCGTCTGATCGACCGCCCGCTGCGCCCGACCTTTGTTAAGGGCCTGCGCAACGAGGTTCAGGTTGTCATCACGGTGCTGTCGCAGCACCCGGAGGAGTACTACGACGTTGTCGCGATCAACGGCGCGTCCGCCGCGACGCAGCTTTCCGGCCTGCCGGTGTCCGGACCGGTTGGTGGCGTGCGCATGGCACTGCTTGCCGACGATAAGCACCCCGAGGGCCAGTGGGTCGCATTCCCGAACTATGAGCAGCACGAGCGTTGCCTGTTCGAAATGGTCGTTGCTGGCCGCATGGTTGAGCGTAAGCGTGGCCGCAAGACCGAGGAAGATGTCGCCATCATGATGGTGGAGGCAGGCGCCGGCGTGAACGTGGTCGAGCAGATCAAGAAGGGCTACCCAGCCCCGACTGAGAAGACCGTTGCAGAAGGCCTCGAGGCAGCCAAGCCTTACATCGAGACCCTGTGCCGTGCGCAGCGTGCGCTTACCAGCGAGGTTTCCACCGAGCAGAAGGAATTCCCGCTCTTCCCGGCGTACTCCGAGAAGGTGTTCAAGGCCGTTGAGAAGAAGGCCGCGAAGAAGCTGGCCAAGCTGATGACCATTGCATCGAAGGCTGAGCGTGAGAACGCCACCAACGAGTACATGGAAGACATCGAGGAAGATCTGTTCGACTCCTTCGATATCGACGATGACGAGCGCGAGGAGCGCGACGCAGCATCGAAGGAAATCCGCGCCGCGTACAACGCACTGCAGAAGCAGATCGTGCGCGAGAAGATCCTCACCGAGGGCTTCCGTATCGACGGCCGCGGCGTGACCGATATCCGCGACCTCGGCGTCGAGGTGGAGCTCATCCCGCGTGCCCACGGCTCTGCGTTGTTCGAGCGTGGCGAGACCCAGATTCTCGGCGTGACCACCCTGGACATGCTGAAGATGGAGCAGCACCTCGACTCGTTGCACCCGGAAGAGTCCAAGCGCTACATCCACCACTACAACTTCCCGCCGTACTCCACTGGTGAAACCGGACGCGTCGGCTCTCCGAAGCGCCGCGAAATCGGCCACGGTGCGCTCGCCGAGCGTGCCCTTGAGCCGGTGATCCCTTCGCGTGAGGCGTTCCCGTACACGATCCGTCAGGTTTCCGAGGCGCTCGGTTCTAACGGCTCGACCTCGATGGGATCCGTGTGTGCTTCCACGCTGTCGCTGTACAACGCTGGTGTGCCGCTGGCAGCACCGGTTGCGGGTATCGCGATGGGTCTGGTCTCCGGCGAGGTCAACGGTGAAACCGAATACGTTGCGTTGACCGACATCCTCGGTGCCGAAGACGCGTTCGGCGACATGGACTTTAAGGTCGCCGGTACCCGCGAGTTCATCACCGCTCTGCAGCTAGACACCAAGCTCGACGGCATTCCGTCCAGCGTTCTTGCAGATGCGCTGAACCAGGCCCGCGACGCCCGCGAGGCCATCCTGGACACCATGGCTGAGGTCATCGACGGCCCGGACGAGATGAACCCGCTCGCACCGAAGATCACCACTGTGAAGATCCCGGTATCCAAGATCGGCGAGCTGATCGGCCCGAAGGGCAAGACCATCAACCAGATCACCGAGGACACCGGCGCAGACATCTCCATCGAGGACGATGGCACCGTGTTCGTCTCCGCCACCTCTGGTGAGGCTGCCGACGCCGCGATTGAGAAGGTCAATGCGATCGCGAACCCGCAGATGCCGAAGGTGGGCGAGCGCTACCTGGGCACCGTGGTCAAGACCGTGGCGTTCGGCGCGTTCGTGTCCATCACCCCGGGCACCGATGGCCTGATCCACATCTCCAACCTGGGTGGTAACACCCGTGTGGAGAAGGTCGAGGACGTCATCAACGTCGGCGACAAGGTCGAGGTTGAGATCCGCGACATCGATAACCGTGGCAAGATCTCGCTTGTCCCGGTGGAGGATAACGCGTAGTTTTTCGCAAACATTATGGGCGCTTCCCAGTTGGGGAAGCGCCCGTTTTGTCTTGCTAGGGCAGAAGACGCAACCTTTTGCCAAGCGCCAGTGCCGAGGTCATGAGCGGGCCGTAGAGCCTCTTCGGCATTGCGTGTGGGCCGCGCATAGTCACGATGCGTTGCTGTGCGATGTTTTTCACCTCGGTGTACTTGGTCATCCCGTCGCGTCCGTGGCGCCGGCCCATCCCGGATTCCTTTACCCCGCCCAGCGGGGTTGCCATCGAGCCCCATGTAGCGGCGTAGCCGTCGTTGATCGTCACGCTGCCGGCTTCAACGCGGCGCGCGATCTCCCAGGCGGTGTGCGGGGATGCAAACACGGAGGCGTTAAGTCCGTAGGGGAGGGCGTTGGCCAGATCGATCGCCTCATCGACGCTGCCCACACGCTGGACATACACGACGGGGCCGAACACCTCTTCCTCACGCAGGTTCGCGTCAGCGGGTAGGTCTGCGAGAACGGTAGGCGCGAAGTGGAGAGGACCAACATCTGGGCGAGGTGTGCCACCGGTGACCACCCGTGCACCCTTCGCTACGGCGTCGTCGACGTAGGTCTGCACCCGTTTGAGCTGGGTGTCGTCGATAAGCGAGCCCATGTCATAGTCCCAGTTCAGTCCCTTGCCCAAGGTGAGTGATTCGGTGGAGTGGGTGAACGCGTGCAGGAAGTCGTCGTAAATGTCTGTGTGGACGTAGATGCGTTCGATGGACACACACAACTGACCCGCGTTGGAGAAGCACGCGATAGCCATTGTGCGCGCGTGCTTTTGTACGTCGGCGTCCGGCGCGACGATCATCGTGTTTTTGCCGCCGAGTTCCGCGGAATAGCCGATGAGCCGTTCGCCGACAGTGCGGCCCAGTTTCTTGCCCGTGGCGGTGGAGCCGGTGAACATCAGGTAGTCGCACCGCTCGGCTATCGCACCGCCGACTTTTTGGCCGGAGCCTGTCACGATTTGGAACACGTCCGCTGGAAGGCCAGCCTCCACGAGCAGTTGCTTGACGACGAGACACGAAAACGGCGTCTTCCAATCCGGCTTCGCCACTACAGCGTTGCCAGCGATAAGAGCCGGGATGGCATCAGAAATAGCCAGGGAAAGCGGGTAGTTCCACGGACTGATCTGGCCGACAACACCGACGGGGATGCGTTGCTCCCGCGCACGGGTCAGCAGAGGTAGAGCACCCGGGCGTCGTTTCTCTGCCAGAAACGTTGCTGCGTTGCGGGCGTAGTACCGGGCATTATTGAGCACGTCGAGCACTTCGTCGAACGCTGCCGTTCGGTCCTTGCCGGTCTCGAGCTGCACGATGTCCGCCAGCACGTCGCGGTGCCGGTAGACCAGCGAATGGAACGCGTCGAACACCGCGGTGCGATCCGCCAGGCTGCGCTCCGCCCACGCACGCTGCGCCACACGGGCGCGGCGAAACGCCTCATCCACGTCGTCTGTGGTGCCTGCGGGGACGGTGCCGAGGGGCTCGTCGATAAGCGGAGATGCGACGGAGATCACCTCGCCGCCGTGGTTCGTCGTCAGGGCGACGAGCTCGCTCTGAAGGTGTGCGGGCAGTGGTTGTTCGCGGAGGCGTTTTGGCAGCATAACGCCGATGCTAGACGGGGCAACCGCCGGACGTTGCGTCTTGGCTCTTCGGAGAGTACGGGGTGATCAGTTTCGGTTCCTTGTACTTGCCGGAGATCATGCCGTTTTTGATCATCAGCGAGCGCCCTGGCTCCATGTAGCGCTTGTCCTCAGGCAGGATCTTGAACACACCGCGGATAAACCTTGCGATTCGGTTGAAGCGGCGCTGGTCGCGGTGCGTCCAGTCGAGGTCGAGGATCTGGCGCTCCTTGTCGTTGAGCGTGCCCACCGTCAGCCAAATCACGCTGCGCATGATCGGCTTCCAGATGACCTTCCACACAGCCTCGGGGACACCATCCGGTGCCTTCACCGGTTCGACGCGGGCGGTACGCAGCGCGAAATCGACCGTATCGTTGCGCTCAAGCACAGTGTCTTCCATCTCTTCGATGTAGGCGATCAGGTCGTCGTAGTTGTCAATGACAGGGCGCTCGGACAGGCCGTACAAGTCCCACCAGGTCACGCCTTCGCGCACGATCTGGTCCTTCTCCGCGTGGGTAAACGGGGTCCCGAACAGTTCCTGAGCGAGGATGACACGGTAGACGAATGTTGCGTGTGCCCACCAGTAGGTTTCTGGGTTGAGCGAGTGGTAGCGCTTGCCGTCGCGGAGCTTGCCCTTGATATCTACGTGGTAATCGCGGATTTGTTTACCGATCACGTCCTGGTCGTCGTAAATCGACGCGATGATTTGTGGGGTGGAGCGCTCGAGGCGTGCGAAGGGCTCCTCGAAAAACTTCGAGTGGTCCAGCAGTGACTGGCCGATGGCTGGGTGCATATTCTGCAGCACGCCGGTGTAGCCGCGCAGGAGTTGAATGCGGTTGTCGGCGCCCCATTTCCACAGCAGCGAGTCAGGGCCGAGCGGTGCGCGTTTTACGTCGCGCTTACCGGTTTTGACACTGCCGTCGAGCAGGTCGTCGAAGCTATCGGATGGCTGCGGCTTTGGCATGGTGTGAAGCGTAACACAATCACGCTGTCCATTGACCTGTCTCACTGGAAGTTTCTTCCGAATCGTCACGATGGCCGAGCAATTCTTCGCGACGATTCCACGTAAACAATCCGACAAGCGGCGAGATACCGAAAAGAAGGCCCCAGCGGCGCTTGGCGTCGTCGTCAAGATCGCTGCGCTGAATCTCGCGCAACTTGCGCCACAAGACGAACAACCCAAGGACACTCACCCCGATGACGAAGGCGAGCCCAAGCCACGATGTGGCGTTCATTACTTCTGAAAGTCCACGACGATGCGGGTCGGGTTTTCAAGCACGCTGAGCTTGTACGGGCGCTGCTTGTCCAAACCGACAACGTACTGGGCGTCCGCTTCGAACACGCCGCCGTCCGCGATCTCCGTGATGCTGCCGTCCGCCACGCCGGCAGGGCTGGACTTAGCCAAGACTGCCTCATCTGCAGACATGCTTAGCGGCACACCCTGGATGATCAGCGTGAAGTACGCATTACCGGCGGGTTTCAGTGGGAGCCCGGAAGCCTGCTGGCGCGGGTCGGTGTCGTACCCGGCGATCACGCTCGGCGAACCGGTGCCAGACAGTTCCACTACGAGGCGGTCGTATCCCTCGTGCGAACCAGCACGCACGTCTTCGATCATCATCTCGGCGAGTTGCTCGGACTGGATGTGTGTGTCTTCGAGCGAGAACCCATCTTTGGTGGGGGGCTCTACGGGGGCAGCTGCTGCGGCAGGGGAGACGTCAGTGGTCGTCGCCGCTTCGCTCGAGGTAGCGGTCGTGCTCTGCGACGTTGGTGCTGTAACGGTGGCGTCGGTACTGGCGTCGGTGTCGGCGTCGTTGTCCGCAGAGCACGCGCCGAGCAGCAGCGCCGCAATGGCACCCGGGATAAGTAGTGTCGTGTGGCGTTTCATAGTCGCCCAGCTTAGGTGGCGCTACCATTGCGGGCGAGCGAAAGAAAGGATGCACATGATCAAGGTTGGAGTGCTTGGCGCACAGGGCAAGGTCGGCTCGGCAGTCGTCGCCGGGGTGAAGAAGGTGGACGATCTCGAGCTGGCGGCGGAGATCAACAAGGGGGACTCGCTGCAAACGCTTGTCGACGAAGGCGTCGACGTCATCGTCGATTTCACCACCCCGAACGCGGTGATGGACAACCTGGAGTTCTGCATTAACAACGGCATCCACTGCGTTGTTGGCACGACTGGCTTCGACGATGCCCGCTACCAGCAGGTCCGCGACTGGTGCGCCGCCAACGAGGGCGTCGGCGTGCTCATCGCCCCGAACTTCGCCATCTCTGCGGTACTCACCATGGCGTTTGCCCGCCAGGCGGCGCCATTCTTCGAGTCGGCGGAGGTCGTCGAGTTCCACCACCCGAACAAACTCGACGCGCCGAGCGGCACCGCGGTCAAGACAGCGCAGGGGATTGCACAGGCCCGCAAGGAAGCCGGTATGGACGCGATGCCGGACGCGACCGAGCAAGCACTCGACGGCTCCCGCGGCGCCGATGTCGACGGTGTGCCTGTCCACGCGGTACGCATGCAGGGCATGGTCGCGCACGAAGAGGTCATTTTCGGCACCACCGATCAGTCACTGACCATCCGTCAGGACTCTTACGGCCGTGAATCCTTCGTCCCAGGTGTTTTGACTGGTGTGCGCGAAGTGGCCAACCGTCCAGGTCTGACGATCGGCCTCGACGAGTACCTCGGGCTCTAAATGCGTGCCGAACTCGTCGCCGCAACCGCCCTGCGCAACACCCGCCCCGCAGGCGGCACCGATGTCACCGACGCAGAGGCGGTTATCGCGCACGCCGCAATGTCGTCCCACGACGCCGAAACAGTGCTGCGCAGGCTTATCGACGACGACCGCACCGACCTTCTCGCCCACGCCAGCGCCACCCTCCACGTGTACGGGGTATCGCGCGCCGCGGCAAAAATCATCCGTGCACACCCCGGTTTCGCGGTGAGCCTGCGTGACGACGACGGCGCGGTCGTCCCACACCTCATCGCGGAAGACGAGGACCTCGTCAACCTGTTTGACACCGCCATCGAACACATTGCATTCATCCGCCAAGAACTCCTCGACGGCCTCGAGCACGTGCTTGTCGACGACCCCAACCTGCTCTCTCGGCGCAAACGAGCCGCCGAAGCAGCACGCTTGCTTCAGCCCTTAGCCACCGCAACGCAACTGGTAATCACAGGGTCGTACGGGGCGTGGCGTGGTTTCGTCGAGAAGCACAGCGGAAAATATGAAGACAAAGAAATCAGAATGATCGCACGCGCGTGCCTCGATGTGCTCCAGCCGGAAGCACCCTTGGTGTTTGAAGATTTGGCGGCAGGGGAACGTCGATAAGCACATACGTGTCAATAGGAGGTATTCTTCTTGCTCATGGGCTCATCATGCAAAGTTGATACAGGTGCCAACACATTCGGCACCGTCTGCGTCGCCATGGTTACGCCGTTTGATTCCGACGGCAACCTCGACCTCGCCGCAGGACGTCGGCTTGCTGCCCACCTTGTAGAAAACGGAATCGACACACTCGTCCTCGCCGGAACCACCGGCGAATCCCCAACAACCAGCGCAGAAGAAAAAGTTGAGCTGCTCAAAGCAGTGCGCGAAGAAGTTGGCACCAACGCAAGAATCGTCGCTGGAGCCGGCTCCAACAACACCCGCCATGCAGTCACGCTGGCGCAACAAGCTGCAGACGCGGGCGCAGACGCCCTGCTCGCAGTCACCCCGTACTACTCCAAGCCCTCACAGGCCGGAGTAGTCGCGCACTTCAAAGCAATCGCAGCCGCAACCGACCTGCCCGTCTGCCTCTACGACATCCCGGGACGCTCCGGGATCCCCATCACTGCCGAATCGATCCGCGAACTCGCCGAGGTCGACAACATTCAGGCAATGAAAGACGCCCGCGGCGACCTCTTCGAAGCCGCAGGCCTTATCCAAGAGACAGGCCTGGCGTGGTACTCAGGCGACGACCCGCTCAACCTGCCCTGGCTCACACTCGGCGCAACCGGAGTTATCTCCGTCGTCGGACACGCAGCACCACAAGCGCTGCGGGGACTCGTGGACGCATTCGAGGCCGGCGACCTCACCCGCGCACGGGAAATCAACGCCAACGTACTCAACGTCCTCGCACGGCAGCAGGCCGAGCTGGGTGGCGTGACATTTGCAAAAGCAGCTCTGCGACTGCAGGGCATCGAAGTGGGAGACCCGCGCCTGCCTGTCGCACCAGCGACAGCCGAGCAGGTCAAGCGGCTCCAAGAAGATATGAAACAGGCTGGAGTCCTATAAATATGAACGAACCCCGCAACCGCGCCCGTAAGGTGACGCGCAAGGCAGGACCCCCGGAACCGGCTGATCAACAGCCGGTCTTCCAAGCTCCGGAGACCCCGGACACAAACGCACAGAAGAACACCGCCGATAATGGCGGCGACGCGGGCCGTGATGGCGGTCGCGACGGTGGTCGCAATGGCGGCGAAAGGCCGCGCGGCAACCGTGGTGGTAACGGCGGCAACAACGGTGGTGGCGGCAACGGTGGTGGCAGCAGCCGAAACCGTCGCCGTGGCCGTGGTCGCGGTGGCAACCAGGGCGGCGGTCGTCGCAACCCGGTGAAGGGAATGCAAGGCGCCGACCTGACCAAGCGCTTGCCAGCCCCGCCGAAACTGGCCAAGGACACCCTGCGTATCTACGCACTCGGTGGTATTTCCGAAATCGGCCGCAACATGACGGTCTTCGAATACAACGGCCGTCTGCTCATCGTGGACTGTGGCGTGCTGTTCCCGAACTCCGACGAGCCGGGCGTGGACCTGGTCCTGCCGGACTTCGGCCCGATTGAGAACAAGCTGGACAAGATCGACGCGCTCATCGTCACCCACGGCCACGAAGACCACATCGGTGCGATCCCGTGGCTGCTGAAGCTGCGCCACGACATCCCGATCTACTCGTCCAAGTTCACCAACGCCCTGATCAAGGCAAAGACGCAGGAGCACCGCCAGCGTCCGAAGCTCAACGACGTGAACAAGGACTCCGAGGTCACCGTCGGCCCGTTCCGCCTGCGCTTCTGGCACGTCAACCACTCCATTCCGGAGTGCCTCGGCGTGTCCATCAAGACCGGTGCCGGCCACGTCGTGATGACCGGCGACGTCAAGGTCGACCAGACCCCGTACGACGGCAAGCCGACCGACCTGCCGGCCCTGTCGCGTCTTGGCGACGAAGGCATCGACCTGTTCATGTGTGACTCCACCAACGCCACCATCCCGGGCATCTCCGCCTCTGAGGCGGGTATTGAGGAGACGCTGATCCGCCTCGTCGGTAATGCTCGCCAGCGCGTTGTCATTGCCTCGTTCGCCTCCAACGTTGCACGTGTGCAGATGGCGGTCAACGCCGCTGTGGCCAACAACCGCAAGGTTGCCTTCAACGGCCGATCCATGCTCCGCAACATGGAGATTGCGGAGAAGATGAACCTGCTCAAGGCTCCGAAGGGCACGATCATTCCGATCGAAGAAGCCGCGAAGATGGCCCCGCATAAGACGGTACTGATCACTACGGGTACGCAGGGTGAGCCGATGGCGGCACTGTCGCGCATGTCTCGCCGCGAGCACCGTCAGATCACCATCCATGACGGCGACACGATCATCCTGTCGTCCTCGCTCATTCCGGGCAACGAGGAGGCCGTGTTTGCGGTGATTAACAACCTCGCCCAGATCGGTGCGAACGTGATCACCAACGCTGAAGCGCACGTTCACGCGTCCGGCCACGGCTACGCTGGCGAGCTGCTTGCGCTGTACAACGCTGCACGCCCGCGCAACGCTATGCCGGTGCACGGCGAATGGCGTCACATGCGCGCGAACAAGGAGCTCGCGATCTCTACTGGTGTGAAGCCGAATAACACGGCGCTTGCCCAGAATGGTGTTGTCGTCGATATGCACAAGGGCAACATCAAGGTTGCCGGCCAGTACCAGGTGGGCCAGCTCTACGTTGACGGCGTGACCATGGGTGACGTCGATCCGGACGTGTTGGCGGATCGTACGTCGCTGGCATCCGGCGGTGTCGTGTCGATTACCTGTGTTATCGACGACGCCACGGGTCGTCTCCTTGAAGCACCTCGCGTATCGACGACCGGCTACTCCGACGATGACCGCGACTTCAACAAGAAGGTCGTCGAAGGTGTTGAAGCCGTCATGGGTGACCTCGCTGCGGAAGGCGAGAACGATCCGTTCCGCATGGTGCAGCAGATCCGCCGCAAGGTCTCGCGCGCGATCGAGCAGAACTACAAGCGTCAGCCTGTGATCCTGCCGACCGTTGTGCCGATGTCGTCCGACAACCACATCGCGACTGAGGAGGAAATCGCCGCTACCCGCGAGTCCCGCTAGTTCGCTGCGTTAACCCCCAAATCGGGGTCTGGCCGTAACGCCGGGCCCCGATTTTGCTATTTCAGAGGTATGAAAAAGTCACTCGTAGCACTCACCGCCACCGCGACCCTTCTCACAGCCACGCCTGCACTTGCCGACGAGCGAGCACATCCGCTGCCGGAGGGGACACCGGTTCCGTACGATCCGGGCTACACCGGATACTGGATGAGCCACGACGTTGTGCGCCCTGGTGATAAGGACTACTACTCGGCTAATAACGATGCGATTCGCGTGCTGGGTCGTTTCGACGGCGACCAGATCCTGTGCGCTCACTACAAAGGTGGCATGCAGGGGTGCTACGTCGAAGGGCAGACGGTCACCGATTTGGGTTACGGCGCGTCGGGTCGGGTCGTGACCACTGACAAGACGTGGGCGATGTTCGCACCTGTACTCCGAGTGTTCATCAATATCGAGCAGAATCTCTTTAGCGTGTTCCGGAGCGCGCAGCTGCTCTAAAGGCTCGTGGCTATGCTCGTTGGCATGTCTTTTGCACAACGAGAACGCTCACGTCTAGCCGAGTTGTTCCTTGAGGTAGGCCCTGATGCGCCCACCTTGAACGAAGGGTGGAACACCTTCGACTTGGCCGTACACCTGCTGATCCGCGAGTCGAAGCCCTTGGCGTTGCCGGGCATGTTCGTGGACGCACTGTCGGGTATGACGGAGAAGGAAACCTCAAAGGTGAAGGCCCGCCCATACACCGAGGTGGTGAACGAGTGGGCGGCCGGCCCGCCGGTGTGGATCAAGCCGTTCGATGCTGCAATGAACACTGCCGAGCACTTTATTCACCACGAGGATGTGCGCCGGGGTGGGGGAGAGGTGCGCCCGCGCGACTTTTCTCGCACGGTGAACGCGCAGCTTTTGGCGCTGGCGAAGCGCTTCGGCGCGATGACGTTGCGCAAGGCTCAAGCGCCCGTGATTCTGACACCGCCGGACCTGCCGCCGGTGACTCTCGGGGATAAGGCAGGGGTGGCACAGCGTGGCGACGACGTCGTGCGCGTCAGCGGGGCACCCGGCGAATTGCTGTTGTGGGTATCGGGTCGCAACGCTGCGGAGATTGAACTGACCGGCGCATTGGAAGCGCTCGATGGTCTGGATGTCAAGATTTAACGCTTGACACCGCGCCTCTGGTGTGGCGTATGGGGAAAATGTGACTTAAGGCGTTAGAGTTACACCCATGTCTGTCAAAAACACCGCACCGCGTAACTCGCGGTCTTCTTCACGCCGCTCGGCGGACGGCACCCGCTACGGCGGGCCGGTGTCGATGACACACCCGCCGACCTCTTCCACCGTGGCCGCCGACACTGCCGATGAGCGCGTCGGCTCTGCGTACAAAGTGGTCGGTAGTTCCCTCGGCGCCGCAGCCCGCGGCGTCGGTTCGTTTCTCCGGCGCGAGCCGCGCCACCATGAGCAGGAAGAAGAGAATCTGAGTACCTCACGCCGTCGCCCGCGACGCGACCAGTACGACGACCACGACGAGCTCGAACAGCGTGACGACGACCCCACGCCGCGTTCCAGCACCTTCGAGCACCACGCCGACGCATGGGGTCTTGTACTGATCGGCCTCGCGGCCGTCATCGGCGGCTCAGTGTGGTTCGATGTTGCGGGCCCGGTCGGGGATTTGATCTCCACCGGCACCCATTGGTTGATCGGTGCGGGTGCGCTGATCCTGCCGGTCGTGCTCGTCGGCGTCGCTATTGCGCTCATGCTTAACGTGCGCGCGAGCGACGAGGTTCGCGCACGCGCCGCTCTGGGCTTCAGCATCATCGCAGTGGCGATGCTTGGCCTCATCCACGTGTTTGCCGGCAACCCTTCGGCATGGGAAGACCGCCGAATCGCTGGCGGCGCGATCGGTGCCTTCACCGGTGGTTTGCTCGCTGCTGGTTTTTCCTCGTTCGTTGCCGTGCCGCTGCTGGGCTTGATCGTGCTGTACGGTGCGCTCAAAGCGACAGGTATTACGGTGCGCGAGGCCTACGACTACGTCAAGGGCCTCGTTACCGGCATGCTCAACGCAGAAGACGATGAGGACGACGACCCGTACTCGCACGTCGACGCAGACCTCGATGACATTGCAGAAGGCCGCGACCGCCCACGCCCACGCGCGTCGCGTCCAGCGCCACGTCTGATGCCTCGTCCGCGCCGCCCGCGCACGCCGATGGAGAGTTACCCCACCAACGAGGACGAAGACGACGACCTGTTCGACTTCGCCGACGACCTTAACGACACCGACGACACCGACGACACCTCCGAACCAGAACCAGAACCGGAGGCGACCACGGTCGTTCCTCGTCCGAAGCGTCGCCCCGCACCGACGTCAGCGCCGGCACCAGCGCAGACGACCCGCGCCGACAACAACCCCAACGAGACGAAGGTGTTGGAGCGCCCGGAAGAGACGTCGGATCGTCGACAAGCAGTGGCCCCCGATGCCGTCGAGACCTCGCGCGAGCAGATGGCGAAAGCCATCGCCGCACGCTCCGGCATCGACGCCTCCAAGATCCCTGCAACCACCCCAAAGTCCGAAACCCAACCACCGGCACCGAAGCAGGTACGCAAGATCCCGCAGGGCGACTACACCCTGCCCTCAACCGACTTGCTCATCCCCGGCAACCCACCGAAGACGCGCACCGAAGCCAACGACCGCATGATCGAAGCCATCACCGATGTCTTCGAAGAATTCAACGTCAACGCACAAGTCACCGGCTTCTCCCGCGGCCCGACAGTGACCCGTTACGAGGTCGAACTTGGCCCAGGTGTGAAGGTCTCCAAGATCACCAACCTGCAGTCCAACCTCGCCTATGCGGTGGCCACCGACAACGTCCGCCTGCTCACCCCGATCCCCGGCAAATCCGCCGTCGGCATCGAGGTACCCAACGCTGACCGCGAAATGGTGCGCCTGCGCGACGTGCTCGACGCACCGAACGTGGCGTCGCAGGACGATCCGATGCTCATCGGTCTGGGCAAGGACATCGAAGGCGACTTCATCGCGTCGTCGGTACAGAAGATGCCGCACCTGCTGGTTGCCGGTTCGACGGGTTCCGGTAAGTCAGCGTTCGTGAACTCCATGCTCATCTCGTTGCTCACGCGCGCCACCCCTGAGGAGGTCCGCCTCATCTTGGTGGACCCGAAGATGGTGGAACTGACCCCGTACGAGGGTATCCCGCACCTGATCACGCCGATTATCACTCAGCCGAAGAAGGCGGCCGCAGCCTTGCAGTGGTTGGTGGAGGAGATGGAGCAGCGCTATATGGACATGAAGTCCGCGCGCGTGCGCCATATCAAGGACTTCAACCGCAAGGTGCGCTCTGGTGAGCTGACGGCCCCTCCGGGGTCGGAGCGTGAGATGCGTCCGTACCCGTTCATCGTGTGTGTTGTCGACGAGTTGGCAGACCTGATGATGACGGCGCCGAAGGAAATCGAGGACTCGATCGTTCGTATCACGCAGAAGGCGCGTGCGGCCGGTATCCACTTGGTGCTTGCGACCCAGCGTCCGTCCGTGGATGTGGTGACTGGTCTGATTAAGACGAACGTGCCGTCGCGTCTTGCGTTTGCGACCTCGTCGTTGACGGACTCTCGCGTGATCCTCGACCAGGGCGGTGCCGAGAGGCTCATCGGTATGGGTGATGGTTTGTTCATCCCGCAGGGTGCCGGCAAGCCGCAGCGTATGCAGGGCGCGTTCGTTTCGGACGAGGAGATCCAGGCGGTTGTCGACGCTGCGAAGTCCCAACAGGACGAACCCGACTACGTTGAGGGCGTCACGGAGGATAAGCAGGCGGAAGCCAAGGTCATTGACGACGACATCGGTAAGGACATGGACGACCTCCTCGAGGCCGTCGAGCTGGTGGTGACCTCCCAGCTGGGTTCGACGTCGATGCTGCAGCGCAAGTTGCGTATCGGTTTCGCCAAGGCTGGCCGCCTGATGGACCTGATGGAATCTCGCGGTGTGGTCGGCCCGTCTGAGGGGTCGAAGGCTCGCGAGGTGTTGGTCAAGCCGGAGGAGTTGGAGACGATCATCTGGATGATCAAGGGCGCCGATCCGGCTGAGGCACCCAAGGACGTCATGCTTGACGACGACACCACCACCGACGGCCCTGACTCTGGCAGTGACACTGGCGGCACCGACGGCGACACCCGCACCGTCACCGCCACGTACAACCCCACTGGGGGAGCCTTCTAGCCTGTCTGAGGGTATGTCGAATAACCCGCCGTGTGCGGGTTTTCGTCGTTAAGTAGCCGCTAGCCGAAGAGTTGCTGCATTGCCCCCGCTTCGGTCACGGGAACCGGCACACCACTTGGCGAGACCCACGTCGGGGTGCCGTTGATGATTTCGATGCGCCCTCGACTGGTGTGCCAAGGGTCGTCGTCGTTGACCCGGTTGTGGTAGCTGCACAGGGGTGCGAGGTTATCCATGTTGGTTTCGCCGCCGTGCTTCCAGGCCGTGATGTGGTGAATCTCGCACGAGTCAGCTCCATGACGGCAAGAGGGGAAGGGACAACGAGGCATGAGCAGGCGTGCGAGGTCGCGCTGCTTTTGGTTGGCGAAGCGCTGTGTCCGGTAGAGGTTCACCGCCCCGGCTTGCGGGTGGAACAGGGCGATTTCGCCGAAGGTGAGATTGAGGTACTCGGCTCCGGTCATGGTGGTGCCGTCGGTAAGTACGAGGGTCACATCCTCGCCGTCGCCGGAGAGGATCTGGATGTGCTCAGGTAGCGGTGCGAGCACTATAGGGCGGGGAGCGGCGTGTGGGATGGAGGTGCCGTCGCGAAGCAGTGAGAGAAAGGCGTCAAGCATCTGCGGTGCCGCGGGCCGTGAGCTGTCCACGTGCTGGCGCAGGGCGTGCTCGAGATCCGCGATGTCTCGCTCGGAGGCGGTGACCCTCATCGTCCGCATCCCAAGGGTGGAGCAGGAGAACTTGACCTGTGCCTTCGGCATCCTCGGCGCCGTTGGTGGGATGAGGTCTTTTGCGGCCTGGCGCAGTGCGGCGAAGCTGCCGTGGACGGCGAGGAGCTTGTGGCGCACGCGCCAACGCTCGCTCTCATCGTCGATTGCAGTCAGCCGGTTCTCGATGTACGACAGCCGGTCCAAGTCGAACGCGCCAGCGCGGGCCGCCTCAAGGGCTCGGCGCTGCTGCTTGGTCCACTTTGTGGCGCCGAAGTAGACGTCGTGGATGCGGCCCCAGGCGGTCACGGTTGCTGGCCGGCAGCGGCTGGCAAGTGCGGCTGCACGGTTGAAGCCTTGCAGGCTATCCACCGTGGGTAGGTCCGCGAGGAAGGTTTCAAATGGGCTCATGCCTCGCACGTTAAACCAGTTCCGCAATGCCCGGCAGGGCCCTTGTGGATAACCGCGTTGACACATCAACAAACTGGGGTGGTTATCCACATTCGCGACACCAAAAAAGTGTGTGTATTGTGTTACCCACTTGGAGGGGAGTACCCCGGAAGTGTTCTGGATCGTCAACACGGTGTCGTCGAAAAGTGATGGCCCCGGTCCGAACAGCCCACTTGGGTGGGGGAGACCTCCGGTTGTTTCTGCTACCGGAGGATTAAACGCATGCATGTGCCGTTAAGTATATGGCTGATCACCTCTGCGGTGATCCTGGGATTTTTCATCTTTGACTTCGTCTCGCACGTGCGTACCCCGCACGAGCCGACGATGAAGGAATCGGGCGGCTGGGCCCTGTTCTACATGACCATGGCCTGCATTTTCGGCGGGATCGTGTGGTGGCTGTGGGACGGCGAACACGGCATGCAGTTCTTCACCGGCTACATCACTGAGCTGTCGCTGTCGGTGGATAACTTGTTCGTGTTCGCGCTGATCATGGGTGCGTTCAAGATCCCGCGTGCATATCAGCAAAAGGTGTTGCTGATCGGCATCGTGATCGCGCTGATCTGCCGTCTCGTATTCATTCTGCTGGGTGCCGTGATCATCGAGGCCTGGTCGGACGTGTTCTACATCTTCGCCGCCTTCCTGATCTACACCGCGATCAAGATGGTGTACGACGAGGTGACGGACCAAGAGGATCCGGATCCGAACGACATGATGGTGGTCAAGACGCTACGCAAGGTTATTCCGGTGACCAGCTCGTACCACGGAGACCGTCTCGTTTCCGCTACCCAGGCCGGCAAGCGCGCGGTTACCCCGCTGTTTGTGGCGCTGCTGTCCATCGGGTTCATCGACGTGATGTTCGCGTTCGACTCCATCCCGGCTATTTACGGCATTACCCAGGAGGCGTTCCTGGTGTTCACCGCCAACGCGTTCGCACTGCTTGGCCTGCGCCAGCTCTACTTTCTGCTCAACGGCCTGCTCGACCGCCTGGTATACCTGCCGTACGGCCTCGCGGTGGTGCTCGGCTTCATCGGCGTGAAGCTGCTGTTGCACGCGCTGCACGAGAACAACCTGTCGTTCATCAATGGCGGCGAGGGTCTCGACGTGCCGGAGGTCGGCACTGTCGCCTCGCTGCTGATCATCGTCGGCGTGCTCGCGATCACCGCGATTGCCTCGGTGATCAAGGACCGCGCTGACGTGAAGGCTGGTGTTCGTGATCCGAACGAAAACCAGTACCACATTGATTTCGACGACCACGGCAACCGCCGCAAGGTCGACCGTCACGGACACCATGTTGAGTGGATCGACGACCCGGCGACATCTGGCAAGGGCGATCACACCGCGACCGGATCGCGCGAGACCGCCCACCTCGATGTCGCGCGTGGCGGTAGGAAGGCTTAGCCGAAGATATTCATCACCGGGTTCCACTCCCGGATCTCGCGCGCTGCGAGTGCGCCGGCGGTCGTGTATGGGTCTTGATCCAGCACGGCCGCCGCATCAGCTTCAGTGGCAGTGTCGGGCAGTTGCAGGATGATCAGGGCTTGATTGACGCCGATAAAAGGGCCGGATCCCACGATGCGTCCGAGTGCGAGTTGCGAGGAGATGAATTCGCGGTGGGCGGGGCGGGTGTCGTCGACAAGCGTTTGCTCGCCGTAGGTGTAGGTTGCTGCGAAATACTTCATGGAGGGCAGTCTAGGTGGAACGCGTGAGATGGGTATGGTGGATCGCGTGATGCAAACGGATAAGCCGTCGAATTGGAATCTGCCGAATGTGTTGACGTCTCTGCGGATTCTGTTCATTCCTGTGTTCGCGTGGCTGGTGCTTTCGGAGCGCTGGTGGTGGGCGTTTGGCCTGTTTGTGGCGTTGATGATCACAGACAAGCTTGACGGGGATATTGCTCGTGCGCGGGGGCTGATTACGGATTTCGGCAAGATTGCTGATCCGATCGCGGACAAGGCGTTGATGATTACTGCGCTGGTTACGCTGAATATTGCGAGTTCGTTGCCGGTGTGGGTCACTGTGGTGATCGTGGCTCGTGAGCTGGGGATCACGGTGTGGCGTATGTGGATGTTGCGTCGCGGTCTGGTGGTGCCGGCGTCGAAGGGTGGCAAGGTGAAGACTGTCCTGCAGTCGCTGGCGGTTGGCCTGTACTTGTGTCCGTTGCCCGCATGGGCGGATACGCCGGTGTTTGTGGTGATGTTGCTCGCGGTGGCGGTCACCGTGGTTACGGGTGTGCAGTATTTGGTTGATGCAGGAAAGGCGAACAAATGACGACGGCGCAATTGCTTATCGACGAACTACGTTCCCGGAACCAAACCATCGCTTTTTGCGAGTCGCTGACTGCCGGGCTTGCTGCTGCGACCCTTGCGGACGTGCCGGGTGCTTCCGACGTACTCGTCGGCGGTTTGGTGACGTACTCGGCGGAGCTCAAAACCGAGTTGGCCCACGTTCCGGCAGAGTTGATCGAGCAAGAGGGCGTGGTCTCTGCTGCGGTGGCCCGGGAGATGGCGCGCGGTGCTCGTAGGGTGTGCGGGACGGATTGGGCGGTTGCGCTTACTGGCGTCGCAGGGCCCGGTGCGCAAGACGGTATGCCGGCTGGCACGGTGTGGATTGGGCTGGCTGGGCCGCAGTGGACGGCGTCGTCGCAAGCTGCGGAACTGCTCGATTCGGAAGCGGGCCGGTATGCGCTTGTCGATGGACATGCGACCCCTGTCCGAGTCCTCGCAGGGTCGCGCAACGAGATTCGCCGACGCGCGGTCGAAGCGGCCCTGGTTGGTGCGCTGACTGGCGTTCGGGAACAAAACTAGACCACCGATCGTTGGAGCAGCTGATGACAACTACGACTCTGCTTTACGAAGCCCCGGTAGAACTGCCGATTGCATCCGCCCCAGCGCGTGAGCCGCTGTTCCGCGAAGCCCTCGGTATGTCGCTGCGCGCTTTTCGCGCTGATAAGGGCGTAACTCTTCGCACGTTGGCGAAGGAGGCTCGCGTGTCTTCCGGCTACATCTCGGAGCTGGAGCGCGGTCGCAAGGAAGTGTCCTCTGAACTGCTTGCAGCGCTGTGCGAGGCACTGGACACCACGGTGTCTGAGGTGTTGCTGGAAGCGGTGGCGAATATGTCGCTGCATTCCTTCAACGAGGAACTCGCGGTTACCTCTCCGGCGGCTGCGGAAGCGTAACGGAGCTCACCCGACTATTGTGGGTGGAGTTTGACGCACTAACTAATGAAGATGAAAGGTCGCGGTGATTAGCCATGGCGAACCCCTTTTCCAAGTTCTGGAACTACCTGATGGCTCTCTTCGACAACAAGATCGAAGAGAACGCTGACCCGAAGATCCAGATTGAGCAGGCCATCAACGAGGCGCAGCGCCAGCACCAGGCACTGTCGCAGCAGGCTGCCGCGGTGATTGGTAACCAGCGTCAGTTGGAGATGCAGCTCAACCGTCGCCTCGAGGATGTTGAGAAGCTGCAGGCGAATGCCCGCCAGGCGCTCAAGCTTGCTGATAAGGCTCGCGGCGAGGGCAACGCGCAGAAGGCGCAGGAGTACGAAAACGCCGCGGAGGCGTTTGCGGCACAGCTGGTCACCGCTGAGCAGGGTGTGGAGGATACTAAGCAGCTCCACGACCAGGCGCTGCAGCAGGCAGCTCAGGCGAAGCAGGCTGTGGAGCGCAACGCGGCGCACCTGCAGCAGCAGGTTGCTGAGCGCTCGAAGCTCCTGTCGCAGCTGGAGCAGGCGAAGATGCAGGAGAAGGTTTCGGAGACGATGCAGTCGATGAACTCGATTACTGCGTCCGGTCCGAACTTGGATCAGGTTCGTGAGAAGATTGAGCGTCGTTACGCTAACGCGCTTGGTGCCGCCGAGTTGGCGCAGAACTCCATTCAGGGTCGTATGGCTGAGGTTGAGCAGGCCGGTATCCAGATGGCTGGTCACGGCCGCTTGGAGCAGCTGCGTGCGGAGATGGCAGGCGAGCTCACCGCTGGCAAGAAACAGGCGATTGAGCCGGGGCAGTCCGCTACCGACGCTAACGTCAGCGACGACGCGGTTGCGCAGCGCATGCGCGAACTGCGCGGCGAGTAAATCACAACGTCGAAGGCCCGAAGCACATCGCTTCGGGCCTTTTCGCTGCGTGGGGTTAGTCGACGGCGCCGCGCGCCATGAGCGCTTCACCGATCATCTTCGCCCGCCGCACGGAGCGGATGACCAGGGGAGTGCCGAACGCTAGGAGGGAGAAGCCAGCCCCGCGGGCTTTGCGGGCGTCGAGGACTTCGTTCGCGGTCGCGAGTGTCAGCGGAATCAGGCGAATGGTGAGTGCAATGGTGAGCGAGATGAGTTCGCCTGTGCGTCCCAACGGTGCGAGTGCTCGGTCGAGGGCGTCAAGGAGTTCCTGGACCGGGGTGGTCAGTGTGAGAAGGTTCGCCGCAGCGATGGTGGCAAGGAGCCCGATGAGTAGCGTCGCTGCCGATTCGACGCCGTTTTGCCACACCATGAACACGCCTAAAAAGATCAGGAAAGGCAGGAGTGGCACGAGTTGGCGCCACGCGATCTTCATGGGAATGCGTGCCCACAAGTAGAGCACCAGCACAAACCCGAGTGCGGCGGCTGCGTGCCAGGGCCGGGTGGGCAGGACAGTGACCCCGATGATGAAAGCCACCAGCAGCACGAACTTCAGAGCTGGCTGCATGCGGTGGAGCAGTGTGTCGCCGGGGATGTAGACGCCGAGGGGGAGTTCGCGGATCATGGTTTTTTATCCATGAGGTCGGTGTAGAACGCGATGGCGTCGGCGGGGTTGCTGTCGTAGACGAGTGTGCCGTCGTCGATGACGAGGACGCGTTCGAAGTCGCGCAGCATGTCCAGGTCGTGTGTGACCACGATGAGTTGCTGCTCGAGTGCGTTAAGTTCGCGCACGATTCGTTTGCGGTTGCGCAGGTCAAGCAGTGTGGTCGGCTCGTCGGCGATGATGGTGTCTGGTTCGATCACCATCACGGATGCAAGTGCGAGCATCTGTTTTTCGCCGCCCGACAGGGTGTGCGGTGAGTTTTCGGCGAGGTCGGTGAGTTCGAAGCGGGCGAGAGCGTCGTCGACACGCGATCGCACTTCGTCGCGGGGGAGTTTGAAGCGGCGAAGAGAGAAGGCGACGTCGTCGGAGACGCGTGGCATGACGATTTGGGATTCGGCGTCGGAGAAGACGAATCCGACGCGTTTGCGGACGTCGCGGCCTTGGGTGGTGGGCGAGAGGTCGTCGTAAAGCACTTGCCCTGAAGTGGGTTCGATGAGTCCGTTGATGAGGCGCACGGTGGTGGATTTGCCGGAACCGTTGGAGCCGATGATGCCGATGCGTTGCTCACTCAGGCGCGTGGTGAGTGGCTGAAGGACGGTGTTGCCGTCGTAGGTGACGGCTGCGCCTTTGAATTCGATGACGGGCATCGTGCTTATCGACGACTACCGCGCAGGTCAGGGAACGCCTGGTGCACCGCGATTGCGATGGCGATCATGAGAGCGACCTTGCCGGCGTCAGGCAGCAGGAATGGCACCTGTGCGGCCCATGCTGCGCCGAAGGACATCTCAGCGCGGGCCATGAGGCCGAATACGCCGCAGAGGTACTGGAAGAACAGGGCAACGTAGCCGGCGACGATGAGGACGCCGATCGTAGCTGCGGTGTTGCGGCGGAATGGCGCACGGTAGGCGATCAGGCCCGCGACGGTAGCGGAGACGAGGTAGCCCACAAGGTACCCCACGGTCGTGCCGCCGAGTGCGGAGATGACGGTGCGGCCGCCTGCAAGCACGGGTAGTGCGAGGCCGACCAGGAGGAAGATACCTGCGGTGAACAGGCCGCGGCGCCAGCCGAGGACGAGGCCGGCGAGGATGATGGCTGCGTTTTGCAGCACGATAGGCACGCCTGCGGCGCCGACGGGGATGGAGACGAAGCCGAGAGCGATGATGATGGCCGCGAAGACGGCGATGAGCGCAATGTCCTGCGCGGTGGAAGATTTACTCATGCGCGGCAGTGTACCTGAACGCCGTTCAATAACGCGTGTTCGGGTAGCGTGTTGAGTCATGCGTTTGACGGAGTTTCATCAACTGGTCGAGGACGAATTTGGCGCGGGTCGAGCCAAGTGGATTATCGATACGCAGGTGATACCGGGCTACGAGCGCACCGCGGCGGACATGATCGAAAGTGGTGTCGATCCCCGCGAGGCGTGGCGCGGACTCTGTGAAGCGTTTGACATTCCGGAAGAGCGCCGACTTGGCATTGACAGGCCCGGGTTTTGAATTCCCGTTCGAACACGCTTGCGTGTACAGTGTTCGGTGTCGTAGCCGCATTCTAAAGTGGCTTCTGTATCCGCCCCGAGGAACTTTCCCTGTTTTGGAGGGAACCGAAGGGTAGGCGCGTGCGTCTAATAGGCACGGACTAACACACAGTGTGGATGCGGCAACCGTCGCACCACCGACAATTTGGAGGAAAACACCACATGGCAACGAAGAAGAAGACTGCCGCTTCCGCCGCGAACTCGCGCCAGAACGCGCTCGACGCTGCGCTTGCGATGATTGAGAAGGACTTTGGCAAGGGCGCCGTCATGCGCCTGGGCGACGAGAATCGCCCGCCGATTCAGTCCATCTCTTCCGGCAACACTGCTATCGACGTTGCCCTTGGTATCGGCGGCTGGCCACGCGGCAGGGTCGTGGAGATCTACGGCCCGGAGTCGTCCGGTAAGACCACCGTTGCCCTGCATGCGATTGCGGAGGCGCAGCGCGCAGGCGGCATCGCGGCGTTCATTGATGCCGAGCACGCCCTCGACCCTGACTACGCCCGCAAGCTTGGCGTGGATACCGACAATCTGCTGGTCTCCCAGCCAGATACGGGTGAGCAGGCGCTTGAGATCGCGGACATGCTGGTGCGCTCTGGTGCTATCGACATGATCGTGATCGACTCTGTTGCAGCGCTGACCCCGAAGGCTGAAATCGAGGGCGAGATGGGTGACTCCCACGTCGGCCTCCAGGCACGTTTGATGTCGCAGGCACTGCGCAAGATGACCGGTGCGCTGTACAACTCCGGGACTACCGCGATCTTCATTAACCAGCTGCGTGAAAAGATTGGCGTGATGTTCGGCTCCCCGGAGACGACCACTGGCGGTAAGGCCTTGAAGTTCTACGCGTCGGTGCGTTGCGATGTCCGCCGTATTCAAACCCTGAAGGACGGCCAGGATTCCATCGGTAACCGCACCAGGATGAAGGTTGTGAAGAACAAGGTTTCCCCGCCGTTCAAGATCGCCGAGTTCGACATCATGTACGGCGAGGGCATCTCGCGGGAGTCCTCCATCATCGACATGGGCGTGGAAAACGGCATTGTGAAGAAGTCCGGCTCGTGGTTCACCTACGAGGGCGACCAGTTGGGGCAGGGTAAGGAAAAGGCGCGCCTGTTCCTCAAAGACAACCCGGACCTGGCCGACGAAATCGAAGACAAAATCTTCCGCGCGCTGGGTGTGGGCAAGTATGCCAATGTTGACGACGATGCCTTGTCGGATGATCCGGTGGACATGGTGCCAAACATCGACTTCGACGACGAAGACGACGCCAAGGCCGACGAGAAGTAGCCGATGGCGGACCCCGAAAAGATTGCGCGCCTCAAAGCTGCTCTCGAGGCGTACGAGCCGGGGTCGGGTTTCATCGACCACGCACATGAGGAGGCGAAGGCGCCGGTACGCAAACGCGCATTAGGGCTGCTGGATCAGCGGGCGCGCTCGCGTGAGGAGCTGCGTGGTCGGCTGATCAAGGCTGAGTTTGAGCCCATGCTTGTCGACGAAGTTCTCGACGACCTCGCCAGCTCAGGCCTGCTCAACGACGCAGCATTTGCTTCTGAGTGGGTGCGTCAGCGCGCTGCGCGTCGCGGAAAGTCTGCTCGTGCGCTCGATATGGAGCTGCGTGACAAAGGGGTGGGTAGTGCGGACCGTGCGGCTGCGCTCGAGCAGATCACAGACGACGACGAAGAGCGCATCGCCCGCGGGGTCGCCGAAAAGGCGGCGCGCAAGGTGAAACACGCACCCGAGGATCGGGCAGAGTACGACAAGTTTTTGCGCCGGATCGTTGGGGCGCTTGCCCGCCGTGGGTTTCACCAGGGGCTGGCAATGCGCCTGGGCCGGGAAGCGCTCGACGAACGCATCGCCGAGTGCGAAGCCCACGCGTGACGCGGGGTGGTGACTCCGCACGCGGGCTTAGTGTTTCTCCACGGGGTTGTCGATCTGCTGGTAGCCGGGGGCTTGCCAGTCGAGGTTGACGGTGTCCTTGGTGTCCAGGCCCACTTCCTTGCCAGCGGTGGGCACCTTGGCAAAGGGGTTGCGGCGCGCTCGGCCGGCGCGTAGTTGGCGCTCGACGCGGGTAGCGAGCATTGTCAGCGCGTAGTTGATCAGGATCATGATGATGGCCACCACGATGAGCGACGCCAAGTAGTTCCGGTTTGCAGAGGCGACCTGCGTGCCGGAGCGAACAACCTCGACGTAGCCAATTTGGTAGCCCAGGGCGGAATCCTTCAGCGCAATGACCATCTGGGAAATCAGTGCCGGGAGCATGGCTGCGACGGACTGGGGCAGCAAGATCTTGCCCATGGTTTGCCAGTGGCTAAGCCCAAGCGCCTGGGCTGCTTCCGTTTGCCCGCGGGGTAGCGATTTGATGCCGGCGCGGAGGATCTCGGCGATAACGGAGCCGTTGTAGAGCGTCAGTGCCACAACGACGGCCCAAAACGCGAGCGACGCTGGTGGAACGATCTTGTATACCGCGAAGACCTGGTACAGGAAGATCATGAGTAGCAGCACTGGAATGGCGCGGAAGAACTCGACAACCACAGCGCAGAACCCGCGTATGAGTTTGTTCGGGGCGAGCCGGCCAAGCCCGAAAAACACGCCGAAGACAATTGCGAGCAGCACCGATACGACGGCGGCCTTAATGGTGCCGACGAGGCCAGGGATGATGTATGTGGTCCAGGTGTTTCCCTGGATGAATGGGGTCCAGCGCTCAGCGTCGAGTTGGCCGTGTGTGGCTAGTTTGCTCAGTACCCACCAGCCGACGAGCAAAAGCACAGCGATGGTGATTGCGGTGTAAATGTAGTTGCGGCGTACGGCTTTGGGGCCGGGGGCGTCGTAGAGAACAGTTGCGCGGACAGAGGATGCCATTATCGTTTCACCGCCAGACGGTTAGACAGCCAGCCGATGACGAGCCCTGTTGGCAGTGTGAGCACGATGAAGCCGAGGGCGAAGATGCCGAAGATGGCGAAGAGCTGGTTTGCGTGGAATTCGATGGTGGATTTCATCAGCAGCGATGCTTCCGCGACGCCGATGACCGATGCGATCGTGGTGTTCTTCGTCAAAGCGATCAGCGTGTTGCCCAGCGGAACGATTGCTGCACGCAGAGCTTGGGGGAAGATAATCAACGAGAAGATCTGCCCGAAGCTCAGTCCGAGGGAGCGTGCGGCTTCGGCTTGTCCGAAGTGAACGGTGTTGATGCCGCTTCGGAGCGATTCGGCGACGAAGCACGAGGTGTACAAAACGAAGCCGAGGATCGCGAGGCGGAAGTTTTGGTCTGCAAGGTAGGTGCTGGATTCGCGGCTCGCGAGCTCAAGGCCAAGGTTTTGGTAGAGGCCGAACGAGCAGAACAGGATCACAAGTGTCAGCGGGGTGTTGCGCACGGTGTTGATGTAAAACGCCGACAGGTTCCGCAGGATGGCAACGGGGGAGACCCGCATAGCAGTGAGTAGGGTGCCCAGGATCATTGATCCGATGGCGGAGTAGAACGTCAGCTTGATTGTGGTCCAGAATGCTGGCCACAGTTTGGGCGCGAGATCAGCCCACATTGCATCCATGGTGGGAACTTCCAATACGTGAAGGAGATGAAGAAGGGTTGGGGCTCGGTGGCCGGGGGGGGTTCACCCAGCCACACGGCAGGTGCTACTCGACGAAGGACAGGTCGCCGACCTTGTCCTTTTCAACACCCTGGCCGCCGTCGAGGTTGTCGTTGACGAACTTGTCAAAGGAACCGTCTTCGTAAAGCGCGTTGAGTGCCTTGTTGACGGCCTCGAGTGCGCCAGCGTCTTCCTTCTTCAGGCCAACGCCGTAGTGCTCGTTGGTGAACTCTTCGCCGTCCTTCTTCAGCTCGACGACCTTGAAGTCGCCCGGGGACTGTGCGGAGTAGCCACCGAGGATGGTCGCGTCGGTGGTGAGGGCGTCGACGTTGCCGTTGCGCAGGGCTTCGACGCAGGAGGAGTAGGTGTCGTATTCCTGGAGCTGGACGCCCGGCAGGGTGTCCTTGACCTTCTGTGCCGGGGTGGAGCCGGTCACAGAGCAGAGGATGCGACCGTCGAGGGATTCGAGGCCGGTGATGTCGGCATCGTCGGAGCGTACGAGCAGGGCCTGGTGGGTCAGCAGGTAGGGGCCTCCGAAGTCGACTGCTTCGGAGCGTGACTTATTGATGGAGTAGGTCGCGGCGATTGCTGCGACTTCACCGTTTTGCAGCACGGTTTCGCGCTGTGCCGAGGGGGTTTCGCGCCAGGTGATTTCTGGATGCTCCCAGCCGTTTTCGTCGGCAATGTGGTTGACCACGTAGGTGGCGACGTCGACGTCGAGGCCGGTCATGGAGCCGTCGGCTTCGCGCAGGCCGAGGCCTGGCTGGTCGTACTTAGTGCCGAGGGTGACGTTGCCGGCCTCGATCTGCGCGAGGAGGCCTTCGGCGTCGCCAGCGGAGTCGCCGCCGCAGGCGACGAGTGTGGTGGCCGCGAGCAGAGCTGCGGCAGTGGTCGATGCGAAACGTGCGGTGCGCTTCATGGTGATTCTCCTTGTAAGAAACGTGGGTGGGTTAATGGGGCAGGATCTTGCCGAGGAAGTCTCGTGCACGGCTGGACTGCGGGTTGGTGAAGAACGACTCGGGGTCGGTGTCTTCGACGATTTCGCCATCGGCCATGAACAAGATGCGGTCGGCAACTTTGCGGGCGAAGCCCATTTCGTGGGTGACCACGACCATGGTCATGCCGCTTTCGGCGAGTTCAGCCATGACGTCGAGGACCTCGCCGACCATTTCGGGGTCGAGGGCGGAGGTGGGTTCGTCGAAAAGCATGACTTTCGGCTCCATCGCAAGGGCGCGTGCGATTGCGACGCGCTGCTGCTGGCCGCCGGAGAGCTGTGCCGGATATTTTTCTGCCTGGTTGCCGATGCCCACGCGGTCGAGCAGTTCGCGAGCGCGTGCGGTGGCGTCGGTCTTTTTCACCTTGCGGACCTTGATGGGGCCCAGGGTGACGTTGTCCAGAATGGTCAGGTGCGGAAACAGGTTGAACTGTTGGAACACCATGCCTACGTCTGAACGGAGGTGGGCCAGTTCCTTCCCTTCGGCGGGGAGGGTACGGCCGTCAATTTCGATCGTGCCTTCCTCGATGGTTTCGAGGCGGTTGATCGTCCGACACAGGGTGGACTTTCCCGATCCGGACGGTCCCAGCACTACGACTACTTGTCCGCGGGGGACTTCAAGGTTGATGTTTTGTAGTGCGTGGAAGTCGTCGAAGTACTTCTCCACACCCACCATGCGAATCATGGGTTCGGCAATCTCCTGTGTCATACAAGGCACAGTAGGCCAAAACTGTGATGCGGGTGACCAAAACTGGGAAAGTGTTTGTCATTTGCGGTTAGGTTTGGGCGCTTTGCCTGGTTAGACTGTCTCGCCGTGACTACGGCAAATACCTCTGAAAACACCACTTCGCGCACCTATGAGGTGCGGACGTTCGGCTGCCAGATGAACGTGCACGATTCTGAGCGTCTTTCGGGTCTGCTCGAGGATGCTGGGTACGTGGCGGCAGACGAGGGGACTGAGCCCGACCTGGTGGTCTTCAATACCTGTGCGGTGCGTGAAAACGCGGATCAGCGCCTGTATGGCTCGCTCGGACAGTTGAAGAACACGAAGGCGAATCATCCGGGCATGCAGATTGCGGTCGGCGGGTGTTTGGCGCAGAAGGATCGCGACACGGTGATTGAGAAGGCACCGTGGGTCGACGCCGTCTTTGGCACGCACAACATCTCCGCATTGCCGGCGTTGCTCGATCGCGCACGGGTGGAGGACGAAGCCCAGGTTGAGATTGTTGAGTCGCTCGAGGTGTTTCCGTCTGTCCTGCCGGCGAAGCGCGAGTCTGCCTACGCCGGTTGGGTGTCTGTGTCGGTGGGCTGCAATAACACGTGTACGTTCTGCATCGTGCCGTCGTTGCGTGGTAAGGAGCAGGATCGCCGCCCGGGCGATATTTTGGCGGAGGTGCAGGCGCTCGTCGATCAGGGTGTGTCCGAGGTGACGCTGCTTGGTCAGAATGTGAATGCGTATGGCGTGAAC
Source organism: Corynebacterium sp. HMSC034E11 (assembly GCF_001835905.1). Lineage (NCBI taxonomy): Bacteria > Bacillati > Actinomycetota > Actinomycetes > Mycobacteriales > Corynebacteriaceae > Corynebacterium > Corynebacterium sp. HMSC034E11. The sequence goes on along the minus strand of NZ_KV826394.1, from coordinate 199,907 downwards.
TTTGTCGACGAGGACATGGAGCGCGACCGTTCTGCGTTCTCCAAGCTCTTGCGTGCCTGTGGCGATATCGAGGGCTTGGAGCGTGTGCGTTTTACGTCGCCGCACCCGGCGGAGTTCACCTCGGATGTGATTGACGCGATGGTGGAGACTCCGAATGTGTGCCCGCAGCTGCATATGCCGTTGCAGTCGGGTTCCGACAAGGTGCTTAAGGACATGCGCCGGTCGTACCGGTCGAAGAAGTTCCTTGGGATTTTGGATGAGGTGCGTGAGAAGCTTCCGCACGCTTCCATCACCACTGACATCATTGTCGGCTTCCCGGGTGAGACTGAGGAGGATTTTCAGGCCACGCTTGATGTGGTGGAGAAGGCTCGTTTCACTTCTGCGTTTACGTTCCAGTATTCGCCGCGTCCGGGCACGCCGGCTGCGGAGATGGAGCAGCAGATTCCGAAGGCTGTGGTGCAGGAGCGTTTCGAGCGTTTGCTTGCGCTGCAGGATCGCATTAGTGCCGAGGAGAACGAGAAGATGATCGGCACGGAGCAGGAGTTGCTTGTGCAAGCGGGTGGCGGACGTAAGAATGATCGCACGCACCGCATGTCGGGTCGCGCTCGCGATGGCCGCCTGGTGCACTTCGCGGTTGAGGGTGACATTGATGGCGAGATCCGCCCGGGCGATTACGTCACTGTCACCATCACTGAGTCCAAGCCGCACTTCCTTATCGCAGATTCTGGGGTGCGTGATCACCGTCGTACGAAGGCCGGCGACAATTCGGCGGCGGGCCAGGTGCCGACGACTGCACCTGTCGGCGTGGGGCTTGGCTTACCGACGATCGGTCAACCGCCCAAGCAGCCCACCGGCGATTCGTCCTGCGGCTGCTAGGGGCTACAGTGGCTGCTATGACGCAGCAGGATTCGCAGACGTTGGCTCGCGCGGAGAAGTCCGCCGCTTCGCAGATCACGATGGGGGCGAAACGGTGGGTGCTCGCCGCGTGTGCGGTGGTGTACCTCGTGGCGTTGGTGTTGCCGTTTGCAGGTGGGGTGGCCGGTTGGCAGGTTTTGGGGCTGACCCAGGCGTCGCGCGATGCGCGCACTTCGGTGGCGGAGTACTTGTTTGTGTGGTTTTCCTTCATCGGTGTTGGGGTTTTGACATCGCTCGCAGTTGCTTTGCGACGATTCGCCGTCACCTTGCCTGCCTGGATGGTCACAACGGTCTCTGCCGTGTTTTCCATCCTCGGCATTTGGTTGCGCAACCAAAGTGCTCCGGAAACCTCACGCGACATCGGCTACTACCTGGCCATGTTGGCTGTGTTCGTTGCGGTGTTCACGCTGTTCCCGCTGATCCTGTCTCGCTCTGAGGCACAGGTGAAGGTGGCCGACGAGCGCGCGAAGGTGCAGCAGCGCGACGACGTGGCGTTGCTGCAGCAGTCGGCGACGCATCAGGCGAACGCGCACGAGGAGAACCCGTTGCTTGTGGACGACCGCCGCGCCCGTGCCGCCGAGCGCCACCGCAATATTTAGAGCTTTTGCCAACCGGTCGTCGCGGATACTACTTCCGCGGCGACCGTTTTCATGATGGCGGCTGCTGGCGCGGAGTCGGCGGGGTAGGAGCAGTACACCGTCTCCAAGTCTTCCCAGGTTGCGTGTGCTCGCTCGAGTGAAGCGCGCAGCAGGGATTTGCCGATGCCACGGCCGCGGTGCTCTGGCAGGACGTAGACAAGACCGAGTTCGCAGACCTTCGGGTCGTCGGCGTGGAAGCGCACGACTTCGCAGAGCCCGACGATGACGCCGTCGACGTAGGCCAGCCCGGTCAGTTGCGAGCCGCCTCGGTCTTGCAGCCTCGCGCCGGCGTCGCGGATGCGCTCAAGGTCCCAATTGATCGTGTCCATCACCAGGTCGCCGCGAGGGTAGTCGCGCGATGCCGCGGTGAGCAGACGGGAGAACTGCTCTACCTCGTCGGCGCCTGCTTTACGTTTGGAGAAGAACCCTGGGCCTTCGATGACTGCGAACTCGGCGGCCACAGTACGAGGCAGGGCATCCAGTGCGGTGATCTCGAACGTGGCCTGGTCTTCCCGGAAGGCCGCCGTGTAGCCGGCTTCGGTCAACGCGGGGGATGCCGGAGCGTCGGGCAGGTGTGTGACCCAGAGTTGGCGGATGGGGCGTTCGAGGCGGGTGGAGAGGTCGTCGAGAAGCAACAGCGCTGCGGCCCACGGTTCGGGCGGTTCATCTTCGCCGGGCAGGGGCGCGATCTCGGCGTCGAAGGTGAAGTTCGCTTCGATCACGCGACGGTCTTCGAGCAAAGGCAGGGAGATGAAGAGCCAGGCGTCGGTGTGGTCGAGGTCATCGTCGAAAAGTTCGCGGTAGCCCAAATCCGTCACAGGGCGGGGTGCCTGCTGGGAGGTGAGCGCGAAGAGGATTGCTTCCGACTCGGCGGACGGCTCGAGGCGCTTCGCAATGTGCGATGCGGACACACCAGAGGTGGCAAGGCCTGTGATGTCCTGGATGGCGAGCGTGGCGGAAAATGCGTAACCCCCGACCACTGCCTCCGATGAGTTGGGCCGGGGGACGTACTGCTGTGGTGTGAGCACTAGCCCTCGTTCACGGCCTTCGCGGCAACGTCGGCGAACTCCTGCCACTGCTTCGCCTGTTCACGCAGCGTTGCTGCCTTGGCGGCGTTGCCTTTGGCCTCCGCCTCCTGGGCCTGGCGCTCGAAGTCGTCGGCCTTGACCTGGAACTGGTTGACCTTGTCCTGCTGGGCAGGGTTGGTCTTGCGCCAGCGGGAGTCTTCGGCCTCGGAGACGCGTTGTTCGATGCGGGCGATCTTGTCCTCGTATTCGCGGACGCGACCACGGGGGACGAAGCCGATCTCGTCCCACTTGTCTTGCAGTTCGCGTAGTTTCGCCTTTGCGGCGCCGAGGCCCTTGGCGGGGTCGATCTGTGCGTCGTACTCAGCGATGAGCGCATCCTTGGCTTCCGCGTTGGCCTCGAATTCGCGGTCGCGCTCGGCGTTGACGGCGTTGCGGGCTTCGAAGAAGTGGTCCTGGGCTGCGCGGAAGCGCTCCCAGAGCTTGTCGTCTACCTCGCGTGGGGCGCGGCCGGCGGCCTTCCATTCCGTCATCAGGTCGCGGTAGGCGCGGGCGGTGCTGCCCCAATCCGTGGAGTCCTTGAGAGCCTCGGCGCGGTCGACGAGTTCTTCCTTGACCTTCTTGGCTTGGGCGCGGTTGCGGTCCAACTCGGCGAAGTGGGCGCCGCGGCGGCGGTTGAAGCTGTCGCGGGCGCGGGAGTAGCGCTTCCACAGCTCGTCGTCGGTTGCGCGGTCGATGCCGCGGATGCCGCGCCACTCCTCGAGGATGTCGCGGATGCGGTCGCCGGCGCGCTTCCATTCGGTGGAGTTTTCCGCCAGGTCTTCGGCCTCGGCGGCGAGGGCTTCCTTGCGGGCGATCGCTGCCTTACGTCGCTCCGCCTTTTGCTCCTTGGCCTGCTCGCGGGCATCGGCGGATGCGGCGATGGCAGCATCGAGGCGGGCTTCGACGGCGTCGAGGTCGCCGATTACTGCGGCGTCGTCAAGCGAGGCTTTCAGCGCTTCGGCGGATTTGCGGATCGCGTCTGCGTCTTCCGGGTGAGCGCGCAGGCGGGTCTCGATGAGTTCGACTTCGGTAACCAGGTCGTCGTAACGCTGCCCGTAGTGTGCGAGGCCTTCCTCGGGCGTACCTGCCTGCCAGGACGCGATCTGGCGTTCAGTGCCGCCGCGGGTGAGGAAGACGTTGCCCTCGGCATCAACACGGCCAAACTTCGACGGATCCGACGGCGTACGCGCCGGAACAGGCGCCGGTGTCACTGACGGGGCGGCAGGCGCCGCGGCCGGGCGTGGCCGAGGCTTCGGACCCTTCTTCGCCATGGCGGCAGGCGAGGGGATCTTGCCAGAGGTGTTGGTGGGGTTCGACTCGGTCATAGTGGTCGTCCTTTCCGCGGCATAGGCCGCACTGTGCCGCGCGTCGCGGCTGCCTTTGCGCAATGCATGCGATCGTACAGCCACACACATCGCTGCGGGGTGATTTGGGTCTCTGGGTAGGGTTGAGCGGGTGAGAGCAAACCTTTGGATCATCCCCGGATCGCCTGCGTTGGCGCTCTCGCCCCACGACGACGCCTCGCAGCGCCTCCTGGCCGTCACCCGTGCGTTGGCGGAAACTGCAGGTGGCCGCGCCATCGACATCGTCTGCTCGCTCGACGAGCAGTGGCACACGGCGCACACGGGGTCGTTTCGTGCCTGGGGCGGCCCTGACATCACGGTGCGTAGTGGGAACCACTTAGGAGAGCTGGTCGCTAGGTTTGCGCTGGGGGACCCGGAGGTTCGCGAGGTACGTTCGCGCATTGACGACCCTGACCTCGCCGCCATCACCGTTGTCGTCGTCGACGGGCCTGCGGGGTTAACTCCGCGCGCCCCGCTGGCCTTGGTTCCCGGCGCGCCGGAGACGCACGAGGCCATTGTGCGGTGGTTGGACGGTGGTGAAGCTGTGCTCGTCGATACGCAGGTGCTCGAACCGGAACTGTGGCGCGAACTCGCAGGACTTGAGCGCAAGGATGCGCGGTTGATCGATGCCGATGACACGCTGGGTGTCGGACGGTATGTAGCGGAGTGGAGCGTATGAATCCCATTGCAGTTGTAGGGCCCACTGCCAGCGGCAAGTCCGCGCTTGGCATTGCGCTGGCGCACGAGTTCGGCGGGGAAGTGGTCAACGTTGATTCGATGCAGCTCTACCGGGGCATGGACATCGGCACCGCGAAGTTACCGGTGGAGGAGCGCGGAGGCATTCCGCACCACCTGCTGGATATTTGGGATGTGACCAAGACCGCCTCCGTCGCGGAATACCAGAAGCTTGCCGTGGCCACGGTTGAGGAGATCATGGCGCGTGACAAGGTACCGGTGCTGGTGGGCGGTTCGATGCTGTATGTGCAATCGCTTATCGACGCCTGGTCCTTCCCGCCCACCGACCCCACCGTGCGCGCCCGCTACGAAGCGCGTCTGGGGGAGATCGGCGTCGACGCGCTGCACGCCGAACTCGCCGAGGTCGATCCGGAAGCAGCCAGCATCATCGAGGACAAAGACCCGCGACGTACCGTGCGCGCCCTCGAAGTCATCGAATTGACCGGCAAACCGTTCAAGGCTTCCCAACCGCCGAAAAATGCCCCTCCACGTTGGGGCACGCGCATCCTTGGCCTGCGCACGAACGCCGAGTGGCTCAACCCCCGCATCGAGCTGCGCACCCGCACGATGTTCGAGCATGGGCTTATCGACGAAACCCGCGCCCTGGTCACAGACGGCCTCGTCCGCAATTCCACTGCCGGGCGAGCCATCGGCTACGCGCAGGTCCTCGCCATGTTCGACGGGGAACTCACCGAAGAACAAGCACTCGAACAGACCATCACCGGCACGCGCCGCTACGTGCGCCGGCAACGCTCCTGGTTTAATCGCGACCCGCGCACGGTATGGCTCGACGCCGCCGATTCGAACGTGGTGGATCTCGCGTTAGACTCGCTGCCGTGAAGTTCCTGAAAGCACATGCCACCGAAAACGATTTCGTCATCCTGATCGACGTCGACGACCAACTCGACATCACCCCTGAGCAGGTCGCCTTCCTGTGCGACCGCCGAGCCGGCGTCGGCGGCGACGGCCTGCTGCGCGTGGTGCGTCGCGACGGTATGTGGTTCATGGACTACCGAAACGCCGACGGCTCCATCGCCGAGATGTGTGGCAACGGCATCCGTGCCTTCTCCCATGTGCTCGTCGCCGAAGGGCTTGAAGATGCCCGCGAGTTCGACGTGGACACCCGCGCCGGTGTCAAGCACATCCGGGTGCTTGAAGCTGATGACGCCAACGCCGTCGTCTCCGTCGGCATGGGGGCGGTTCAGGTCACCGGTGTATCCACCGCATCGATGGGGGAGAACCAGTTCGCTGGCATTGGCGTGGACGTGGGCAACCCACACCTCGCCTGCGTGATCCCGAGTCTCACACCTGAAGGGCTTGCGGAAATGGATTTTGTCGCCCCGACCTTCGACCCCGAGTTCTTCCCCGAAGGCGTCAACGTCGAAGTGCTTACCGAACTTCGCGACGGCGAGGCGCACATGCGCGTCTGGGAGCGCGGCGTCGGGGAGACCCGCTCCTGCGGCACCGGCACGGTTGCCGCAGCTCAGGCAGTGCTTGCAGACGCCGGAATTGAAAACGGTGCCGTCACCATCAACGTCCCCGGTGGCGCCGTCAAGGTCGAGCTCAACGACGGTGTAGCCACCATGACCGGCCCGGCCACCATCGTGTTCCGTGGAGAGCTGGCCCGCGAACTTTAACGAGCAGTTTTTGTAAACCACGTGTGCGGGGGATTTTCCTGCCTTACAATCAACCTGTCATTGTGACCCCACCCCCCTGACAGGAGTTTCCTATGCAACGCAAAGTTATCGCCTCGGCCGTCGCGCTTGGCCTTTCGGCATCCCTGCTCACCGTCCCTGCTGCATACGCAGCTGAGATCGGACCTCGCACCACCAACAACACGTGTTCGGTCAAGTTGGACCAGGCGGAAAAGGACTACCTGGCAAAACTGAACAAAAACTATACCGAAAAGAAGGTTTTCGAAGTTTTTGAAAAGGGTATTGAAGGCGCCTACCCGGAAATCAAGGGGTGGGCAGACTCTACGCTGAAGTCCGCAACAGTGCAGTCAGCGCTAAAGAAGATTGAGGCCCAGCGCACGGACGATCTCACTGCTGCTGAGGAGGAAGCCTTTGAAGCAGCCTACGACAAGTTGATGTCCTATAACCAGGACAACTACGTCGGCTACTTTTATGGCTACGCACGGCTGATGGAGAGCTACCCACGCGTTGCAAAGGAGCTCGTGTACAACGGCGATATCCCCGCGACGTCACCGCTTTCATTCACTGAAGTGGTAGCAAGCAATGAGGCTTTGCCGACTACCGATGTTGCATCGTTTGCCGCAGAGCAGCTGGGTATTCCGACGGGTCGCATTGAGGCCTTCAAGAAGGCCGCCAACAAGACGGCGCACGTTAAGACCGGCAATGCAGTTCAGAAAGAATACAATCCTGCGGTTGAGAAGGCAATGGCTGCCTGCGCTCAGGGTGGCAACGCTACCGTTGCGTTCCCAACGAAGGGTTGGGCTTCGAACCCCTTCAATACTCCTGAGGAAAACGTTGGGGCAATCGTCGGCATCGTTCTCGGCACTCTCGCTGCCGTTGGCCTGCTGTTTGCGGGCGTAGTTGCGCTTGCTCCGCAGTTTGGCATCGCGCTGCCGTTTAACCTGCCGCAGTTGCCGTTCTAAAACCGCAACTTCCACACGTTACGCCGGGCCGATCTCCTTTGCGGCCCGGCGTGCGTCGTCCCAGGCCTCCTGAAGCTCGAAGGCACGCTCGTCGGCAACCATGAGAATGCGCTCTAACTGGGTTTTGTCGGTGCCGGGGGATTCGAGATAGCCGTCGACACGCTCGATGAAGCGTCGCGCAGAGGATGCTCGGAGCAGAAACTCGTTGATTTGGGGCACAGAGTTATCTGGGTTTGCCAGGGCAGGGTAGTGCAGCGTGCGGTCTGCGATGTCGGCGGCTGATGCGCCGTTTTGGAGCTTTTCGTACGCGTCGAGAATCTCAAGGATGTCGTCGCGCGCGTACTCCAGCGACGATCGCATTGCAGCTACCTCGGGGTCTGGCTGCAGATGTCGGCTGATGAAGAAGGCGCAAGCGATCAGCAGGACAGACAGGAGCAAACCAGGCCACTTCAGCAACAAGACAAGCACTACTACGGCAGCGAGTACGAGCGCGCCGAGTAGTGCTCGCGAGAGGTCCTTGTCTGGTGAACTCATGGTTCTGCCCTACAGGATTAGTGGCCGCCGCAACCGCAGGATCCGCCGCAGCCGCCGCAGCCGCCGCCGGTCGGAGTTGGGATGGAGCCGGCCATGACGGCGGTGCCTGCGATGACGGAGTCGCGGGACGGCAGGTCGCCGTCGGGCAGGCATACGTCGAACGGGAACGCAGCATCGACAGCGACGTGGATGAAGCGCTGGCCGGTCAGTTCGGAGGTGCGGTATTCCGCATCCAGTACGCGGCCGGAGAATTCGGCGCGTGCGTCCGGGGTAGCGGCGGCACCGGATGCGACTGCTTCGGCGCCCGGGGAGGTTACCGTGCCAACCACCGCTCCCGGGTGCAGGGCCAGGTAGGCATCGGTTGAGGTGTAGCGCTCCGTTGTCAGCGCGAGTGCGGTCACGGAGAGTTCTTGCCATTGGAGCGTGGGCTCGTCGACAAGCAATGGCCCCTGGGCAAGATTCACGGTCAGGGATGCCATCGCGTTGCCGCGTGGGTCCACCACATCGGCGAGCGCAACCACGTCGTTGATTGGGGTGACGTGCGCGTAGGTGCGGGTCACGGAATCGAATCCTGCAAAGGTAGCGAACGGCTCAACTGCCAAAATGTTGAGCTGGGCGCCTGAGGGGTCGGCGTATTGGATCAGCTGGCCGCCGCGCACTTCACCAGTGACCGCGAGACGGTCGGTGGCAATGGCGGCTTCCACAGCGTCCTGCCACTTGTCAAAGTTCAGGCCGATTGCGGCGAGGTCGTTGCTGATTGCTGTGCTCATGACGCTCGATCCTAGTCGCAGACGCACTTGGGGAAGAATCTCGGGCCTATTGGCGTTTGATGGGGTAGATATGAATAGGACGTTTCAAGCTCCATTAAAGGATGTAATGACTGAACCCCACTTTGACCGTTTCGGCGGTAACCGTGAGCGCTTTTTGCGTGACGACGACACCACGCCCGAGCAACGCGCCCACGACGAACTTCTCCGTGAGGCTTTTCGGCACAACACCGTTCCCGACGAATCCGCACCGACGGTAGGTGCGCTCGACCTGGAGGAGCGCAACGCGTTTCGTTCCGTGACCGGGTCGACCGAGATCCGCTCGCAGGACCAAAAAGACATCACAGAGGTGGAGTACCGCAAACTCCGCATCGAACAGGTCTTGCTCGTTGGCGCGTGGACCGAAGGCACCCTTGCGGAGATTGAAGCCCGCATGTGGGAGCTTTCAGCACTGGCAGAAACAGCCGGCGCTGAAGTCGTCGACATGCTGTACCAAAAGCGTGACAAGCCTGATCCGGGTACGTATATCGGCTCCGGCAAGGTTGCGGAGTTGCGTGAGATTGTGCTGTCTACCGGTGTTGATACGGTGATTTTTGATGGTGAGCTTTCGCCGTCGCAGATGATCGCGCTGGAGGAAGCCCTCAAGATCAAGGTGATCGACCGCACGATGTTAATTCTCGATATCTTCGCCCAGCACGCGAAGAGTAAAGAGGGCAAAGCACAGGTCAGCCTTGCGCAGATGGAGTACCTCTACAGCCGTACCCGCGGTTGGGGTGGCAACCTGTCGCGTCAGGCGGGCGGTCGTGCTGGCTCCAACGGCGGTGTGGGCCTGCGTGGTCCTGGTGAGACACGTATCGAGGCCGACCGTCGCCGCCTGCGCACCGAGATGGCCAAACTGCGCCACCAGCTGCGCGATATGGAGACTGCCCGAGAGATCAAGCGCGCGCAGCGCCAGCGCTCCACTATCCCGAAGATCGCGATCGCGGGCTACACCAACGCGGGTAAATCCTCGTTGATCAACGCGATGACGGGTGCGGGCGTGCTGGTGGAGGACGCGCTGTTTGCCACTCTCGACCCATCGACGCGCAAGGCCAAGTTGGCAGACGGGCGCAACGTAGTGCTGACCGACACTGTTGGGTTTGTGCGCCACCTGCCTACCCAGCTGGTTGAGGCGTTTAAGTCCACGCTCGAAGAGGTCAGCGGCGCCGACCTTGTCCTGCACGTCGTGGACGGTTCGGATCCGTTCCCGCTGAAGCAGATCGAAGCAGTCAATGCGGTCCTTGCAGAGGTCACACGCGATTCGGGCGAAGAGATGCCGCCGGAGATCGTTGTGGTGAACAAGATCGACGACGCCGACCCGATCGTGCTCGCCGAACTTCGCCACGCCTTTGAAAAAACCGGCCGCACCGCGGTGTTTGTGTCCGCGCTGACGGGGGAGGGAATCGACGAGCTAGAGGCGCGCATCGAACAGCACCTCAACTCCATCGATGCGCACGTGACCATGGTCGTGCCCTACACCCGCGGAGATGTGGTCAGCCGCGTGCACGAGGAGGGCACAGTGCGCTCCGAGGAGTACGAGGCAGAGGGCACGCGTATCGACGTCCGCCTGCCACGTGTCCTCGCCGACCAGTATGCGGAGTTCGTCGTCTCCTAAGCCTGGCGGTTCGGGTTGGCGTTGACCCCGGTGTTAGCGCCAGTAAGGGTCGAACGCCTTGTAGGTTTCGGCCCCGGTGAGCATCTCGGCGGCGCTTTCGTCTACGACAACCTTCGCGGCGTTGTGCAGCTGCAGTGCCGATGCCGGGCACGATGCGGACAGAGGCCCCTCGACGAGTGCTTGTACCGCGTTAGCCTTCGCCGGGCCAGTGGCGATAAGCACCAGGTGGCGTGCCTCAAGGATGGTGCCGATGCCCTGTGTCAGGGCTTGGCGCGGGACCTCGTCGGCAGAATCGAAGAAGCGTGCATTGTCCTCGATCGTGCGTGGATGCAGGTCGATGAGACGGGTACGGGAGCGCAGCGAACTCGTCGGCTCGTTGAACGCAATGTGTCCGTTTGCGCCAATGCCGAGAATTTGGATATCTACACCGCCCGCGTGGCGGATGGCGTGGTCGTAGGAGGTAGCTGCTGCCTGGGGGTTGGCGGCCTCGCCGTCGGGAGACGCAACGGACGAATCCGGAATGTCGATAGAGCCGGTGAACTCGCGGCGGATCGTCGAGTAGTAAGACTGCTCGTGGTCACGAGGGATGCCGTAGTACTCGTCCAGCAAGAAGGCCTTGCAGTTGGCGAAGCTCAAGCCTTCTTCGCGATGTCGGCGGATGAGCTCTTTATAGGTTGGGTTGGGTGAGGATCCGGTCGCAAGGCCGATGGTGGCGCCTTGGCGTGCGAACGGCTCGATGCAATCGGCGGCGTATGCGCCGACTTCCTCGGGGGTGCGTCGAATGATGATGTCCATGAGGAGCAACTTACCCGCTCGAACTGCTGCGGCTGCGATTAGCTATGCAAAGCGCGCGAGGGCCATAATGAAGACTCGTGACGAACTCAATTGGTTGGACCCTGCATGGCGACGGACGCCATGTGAAACCCGGGGCGGTTGTCGCTCCCGACGAACGACTGTCGTGGTCGCGCACCATCGGCATCGGCATGCAGCATGTGGTGGCTATGTTTGGCGCAACACTGCTGGTGCCCACGCTCACTGGCTTCCCAGTAAACACCACGTTGCTGTTTTCCGGACTTGGCACGATTATCTTCCTGCTGATCACCCGGAACCAGTTGCCGAGCTACCTCGGCTCTTCTTTTGCCTTCATCGCCCCGCTGACCGCGTCTCAGCAGTATGGCATTGGATCGCAACTCGGTGGCGTGCTGCTGACGGGTGTGGCGCTCATCCTTGTCGGCGTGATCGTGCAAAAAGCCGGCAAACGCGTCATTGACGCCGTAATGCCCCCTGTAGTCACAGGTGCGATTGTGGCGTTGATCGGCTTTAACCTCGCACCGACTGCGGTCAGTAACGTACAAACCCAGCCTGCTGTTGCAGGCGTGACCTTGCTGACCATCGTGCTGGTCACGGTTGCAACGCGCGGGATGCTTTCTCGACTGTCCATCCTGATTGGTGTGCTGGTGGGTTGGCTCTTCGCAGCACTCACCGGCGGTTTGAGCGAGGACGCGCTGGCCACAATCGGTGACGCCGCCTGGGTTGGCCTGCCGCAGTTCCACACTCCGGAGTTCCACCTTTCTGCCGTGCTAGTGACACTTCCGGTGCTTGTTGTGCTCATTGCTGAAAACGTCGGACACGTCAAGGCGGTCGCCGAGATGACCCACCGCAACCTGGACCACATGCAGGGCCGGGCACTGATCGGCGATGGCATCGCCACGACCCTGGCGGGTGGCTTCGGCGGCTCCGGCACCACTACTTACGCCGAAAACATCGGAGTCATGGCCGCGACCAAGGTGTATTCCACCGCTGCGTACTGGGTGGCTGCCACCTTCGCGATCATCCTCGCGTTCATCCCGAAGTTCGGCGCCGTCATCTTCACCATTCCCGCCGGCGTGCTCGGTGGCGCGTGCTTGGTGCTCTACGGCCTGATCGGCATGCTTGGCGTGCGTATCTGGCAGGACAACAAGGTCGACTTCACTGACCCGGCGAACCTCACCGCAGCTGCCGTCGCGCTGATTGTCGGCATCGGCAACCTCACCTTCGAGGTCGGGCAGGTCACCCTGGAAGGCATCGCCCTCGGCTCCGTCGGCATCATCGTTATCTATCCGCTGATGCGGTGGGCTTACGACCATATTGGTGAAGGCCAGTTCCGCTAACCTCACCCATCAAAAAGACTACGCCCGGGCAACCACTGTGGTTGCCCGGGCGTAGTCGTCGCTAAGCAAGAAGCTTTTACTCGTCGTCGAGATTTTTCGCGATCAATGCGGCGATCTTCTCAACCGCCTCGGCATTATCAGAGGTGACGATGACCTCATCGCCGTGCTCTGCACCCATCGCCATGATCATGAGCGAGGACGCAGCATCAGTCTCATCGTCCTCGTCGCCGCCGACCAGGGTAAGCAGGATCTCGTCATCGTACTCACCAGCAGCGTCCGCAATCACCGTCGCCGGACGAGCGTGCAGACCAACCGTGGAACCGACCTTGACCGTCTTCGAAGCCATAATGCAACTTTCCTTTCACGCGGCTTTTCAAGAATGCGCTTTGCAGTCGAGTGTACGCCCTTGTGCTTAAGCCGACACGAGTTCTTCCTCGCGTTTCGCAGCCTTTCGGATCTCATCGTTAGGCCACCACTGTTTGAGCGCCACAACAGCGAGCGTCGCCACCGCGACACCGGCAGCCAACGCCACGAGCATGCCCCACCACGGGTGGTAGGCGAAGATCACAAACACGCCACCGTGCGGTGCCTGTGCACCCACACCAAGGGCCATCGAGACCGCACCTGCGGTTGCACCGCCAAGCATCATCGAAGGGATCACACGGAACGGATCTGCAGCTGCGAACGGAATTGCGCCTTCTGACACGAACGACAATCCCAACAGCCAGGCGGATTTGCCGTTCTCCTGCTCAGCCGGGGTAAACAGCGAGGAACGCAGGAAGGTGGCGATAGACAGCGCGATCGGCGGCACCATGCCCGAGATCATTACCGCGGCCATGATTTCGTACGCACCCTGGGTACCCGCAGACAAGCCAGCGGTGCCGAACAGGTAAGCAGCCTTGTTCACCGGACCACCCAGGTCGAAGCACATCATCAAGCCGATAGTCACGCCAAGCAGCACGGCAGACGAACCGGACATGGACTCCAGCCACGCGGTGAGTCCTTCCATGACAGCGCCGAGCGGACGGCCCAGCAGCAGGAACATCAGTACGCCGATGATCAGCGATGTCAGCAGCGGGATGATCACCACCGGCATGAGCGAACCCAGCCAGCGCGGAACCTTCCACGTCTGAATCCAGTGGGCGATCACACCTGCGAGCAAACCGGTGATCAGGCCACCGATGAAGCCAGCGCCGACCATCACGGAGATTGCGCCGCCGACGAAGCCAGGTGCGATACCCGGGCGCCCAGCGAGTCCGTAGCCGATGTAGCCGGACAGTGCCGGCACGACGAATTGCATAGCCATCTGCCCAGTGGCGAAGAGCACTGCGCCGAGGTAGAGCAACCAGCCGGAGCGCCTGAACGCAATGAGTTCGCCGTCCACAGTGATCTGATTGCTCGGCAGGTTGGTCGGGGAGTGCTCGGTGACCAGTGCCTGCCAGCCATTCGCCATGTCCGCGCCGCCGAAGAGGAATCCGAGGGCCAACAGCAGGCCACCGGCGGCGACGAACGGCACCATGTAGGAAACGCCGGTCATGATCGCTTGTTGGATGCGCTTGGGCCAGCTCTGTGTCGCGGCAGACGCGGTGTCGTCACTATCTGCCTTCGACGCTGCAGCTACTCGAGGTGCGTTTGGGTCCTTCGATGCGGCGATCGCCTCATCGATCATCGCGTCCGGTTCGTTGACACCACGCTTGACTGGACTGTCGACCACGGGCTTACCCGCGAAGCGACTCTTTCCGCGAACAGCGACATCATGGGCGAAAATCACCACATCAGCGGAATCGATAAACGCCTGGTCGAGCGGATCCCCACCGGAGGAGCCTTGCGGCTCGACACGAAGATCAACATTGTCGCGCTTGCTAGCTGCTTGCGTCAGTGCATCCGCTGCCATGTAGGTGTGCGCAATGCCGGTCGCACACGATGTGACCGCTGCAATACGAATTGGCGCATTGCTTTGCGACGACACCACCGCATCGGCCTTCTTCTTCGGTTCAGCCTTCTTCGGTTCAGCCTTCTTCGGTTCAGCATTGACCACGCCGTGCACAAGATCCACAATCTCCTGCTCAGACGCGGCGGAGCGGAGGTTATCAACGAAATCGCCGCGGATCAGTGCGCGGGCGAGCTTCGAGAGAATCTTTAAGTGTGCCTTGCCGCCGCCTTCAGGTGCTGCAATGAGAAACACCAGCTCGGCGTCACCGTCGGGGCCGTTGAAGTCAACAGGGTTGGACAGCCGGGCAAACGCAAGCGTGGGTTCGGTGACAGCGGCACTACGGCAGTGCGGGATAGCGACCCGTCCGTTCACGCCGGTCCCGGCCTTAGCCTCGCGCGCGACGGCTGCCTCAGCCACCGCTGCGGCATCAGTCGCACGGCCAGAATCTGCGATACGTGCAGCGAGCTGGCCAATGACATCGGAGGGAGAAATGCCAAGGTCAGCATCAAGCGTGACAAGTTTTGGCGTGATGAGAGGTTGATTCACGTTGTCTTCTTTCATGCAGTTATACGGGGAACACGTGAGTGTGTTCAAGGTCGATATCGGAAGGAGAGGGGATGCCAGTGCCCGGCAGCGACGCCGCAGCCGAGCCGTACGCCACTGCACGGCGGAGGCACTCGGCTGGTTCATCCCCGGCGATCCGTGCCATCAGGTAGCCAGCCAACGAACTATCACCAGCGCCGACGGTTGAGAGCACCGTGACTGGAGGTGGGGTCGCCGCCCACGCACCAGCGCGAGTAACTAAGCATGCACCGGCGCCGCCTAAGGTGACCAGTACTTCGTTGACCCCGTGGTCAATCAGTTTCTGTGCTGCCGAAACGATGGCGGCGTAGTCGCCCTCGGAAGCGCTGCGCTCCAATGCGCTGCCGTCGCCACCGGTGAGCTGCGCGAGCTCAAACGCGTTTGGCTTCAACACGTCCGGCGCGCTCGTATCGAGTCGCTCACCAATTGCCTGCAGCGGTGCATCGGAAGTATCCACTGCGACCAGCGCGCCAGCATTAACCCGACGGATGCGCTCCACAAGATCTGCGTACCAGTCAGTTGGGACACCAGGGGGAAGCGATCCTGCAAGAACGACGGCTTCAGCGTCTGCGACGACTGAATCTATAGCTGATTCAACGGCCGCCTTTTCGTCGTCGCAAAGCCTCGCTCCTGGTTCGTTGATCTTTGTCGTTGTTGCGTCATCTTCAACGATCGCAGTATTGGTTCGCACCGATGCCGCGATAGCAACGGGGCGAAACTGCACCGGCAGTTCACGGATGACGTCCGCAAACGGATCGGAGGGGGCACAGGGGGCAATCGCGATGGTTCGAATGCCCGCTTTGGCACACGCGTGCGCGACATTGACCCCTTTTCCACCCGCCTCTTTTCGGGTCTGGGAAATCCGCGCAACCTCACCGCGTTTAAGCACGGGGACGTTTACCGTCACATCCATGCTGGGGTTTGGGGTGAGGGTGACTACCCGCACCGTGTTCTTTGTGCTGCTCACACAACCAGTGTGTCCGATTGTATCCGTTTTTGCAACGAATCCCACACAATCGGAATTAGTGTGTGCTGGATGTCACCGGCGCAAGAACGACCTCAATATCATTGCGCTCGAGATCTTCGAGGAATGTCTCAGGTGCACCACTATCGGTAATGACGATGTCGATGGCATCGAGGGGTGCGAAACTGACAAGGTAATCGTTGCCGATCTTCGATGAATCACACAAGACCACGACCTTCTGGGCATTTGTGACCATGGCCGATTTCACGGCTGCTTCCTGAGAATCGGCGGTAGATAGGCCGTGGTCAATCGTCAGTGCATTGGTACCAATGAATGCGACATCGGCGCGGAGCAATGCCAACGTTCGAAGTGCAGTCGCACCAACTACCGCTTGCGTAATTGCACGAACTGACCCTCCAAGAAGCTGTACGCCATCAAGGCCTGCGGAGGAAAGATCCAGGGCGATTGGCAGCGAATTTGTCACGATAGAGCAGTCTTGAGCGCGGGTGCCCTCGCAAAGCAACTGTGCAAAGTAACTGGTTGTAGAGCCAGAATCCAGAAAAATCGCGGCGTTGTCGTGGCGGGGGAGAAAATCCAGTGCAGCTTTCGCGATCGCGGTCTTCGCATCAGATGCCGCACGAGACCGGGCATCGAGCGGGAGTTCAGAGGTGAGAAAGGCTTGGTTTGCAACAGCACCACCATGTACGCGGTGCACAATCCCATCGGCGTGAAGTGCGGTGAGGTCGCGGCGGATCGTTTCGGCAGTGACATCGAACTTCTCCGCGAGTTCAGCGACGCTCACCCTGCCTTCCACAGCAGTAAGTGACGCAATCTGGCGTTTGCGCTCCTCGGCGTACATCGCACTCCTCAAACGTTTTGGTCGGAGTACTCAGTATTTCAGACATTCATGCCCGGATGTCTGTGATTGTGTTTGTTTTGCCCCTAAAGGAGGGCAAATTCCCGCTAAAGGGTGCGGAAAACGGAAATAACACGCCCCATGATCTCTGCGTTATCGCCCTTGATTGGGGCAAACGCATCATTGTGGGGAAGGAGCCACACACCGGTGGAATCGCGGTGGAACTCTTTGACTGTCGCCTCGCCGTCAAGCAATGCAGCGACGAACTCGCCTTCCTCGGCAACAGGCTGCGAACGTACAACAACCCAGTCGCCGTTGAGGATGCCGGCATCGCGCATGGACTCTCCAACAACCTGAAGCATAAAAACGTCGCCATCACCGAGTAGGTCGCTAGGAAGTGGGTAATAGGTGTCGACGTTTTCTTCGGCCAGGATAGGTGCACCAGCTGCTATTTGTCCCAAAACTGGAACGAAACGCGCGGGAGTCGCGTCCTCGGGCGTGTCCTGCTGGGGGGTTTTGCGCTTCGGTTTGGTTGTCTGTTGCAGGTGGCGCAGATCCACGGCACGCGGCTTATTGGGGTCGCGGCGCAGGAAGCCCTTCTTCTCCAGTTCCTTGAGCTGGTATGCCACGGATGAGGTTGATTGCAGCCCGGTAGCGTCGCCGATCTCACGGATGCTTGGCGGGTAGCCGCGGAGCACAACGGCGTCTTGGATGACCTGAAGGATTCGACGTTGCCTGTCTGAAAGTGTGCTCATGTCGAGATTGCCTGCGTCAGATTTTTTCTTTGCCACCGCTCTTCCTCTTTCCGCGTGTCTCTGTTTCTAGGTCTGTAGGCATAGAACCTACCAGAGAGGGCAAGTTTGTTCGATATTTTCCACTTTGGGCTAGACAGTGTTTGCTCGCTTTGCTATAAATCGAACATGTAAGCGGAATCGAACATACAAACGATTACATATTCGAACATGTCGAGTGCATTCGTACAGTGGTGCACGAGATTGAAGGAGAGTGAAATGTCGGTAACGATTAATCCAGCAGTGAACAGTGGGTATGGGAGCGATTGCGGTGTATCTCGGACGCCTCGGTTAGCGCAGCCGGTCGAGGTGTGGGACCTTAATCCAGGACGAGATCGTAGCGGTGTTTATAGCGGTGTTCGAACGCTTGACGTTATTGATCGAAAAGGTGAGCGTACAGAGAACCTAGGTTATGGACGTCGGGAATATGTATCTGAGGCATTCGAATCTCACCGCGAGGGCAAGGAAGGTTTCGTCTTAGCAGCGTTGCTGACTGGAGCGCTTTTAGCCGGCTCTGCGTTTGGTGGAGTGTTTAGTGATGCAGACCAGGTGCCGGGATCGTCCCAGCCGGTTTTCATCGCAGACTCTGAGGCGGTCCGCTAGAGGGGTATTCTGAGCCCTATGTATTGCCCCTTCTGTCATAACGAACAGACCAGAGTCGCTGACTCCAGACTTGTCGAAGCAGGCTCTGCAATTCGCCGTCGCCGTGAATGTACAGAATGCGGTGGTCGATTCACCACTGTTGAAAACGCGGTACTCACCGTCGTCAAACGTAATGGAGTAAGTGAGCCGTTCGACCGCGACAAGCTCATCGTTGGTGTGCGGCGTGCATGTCAAGGTCGGGACGTTTCCGACGATGCACTGAAGCGCCTCGCACAAGAAGTCGAAGAAATCGTGCGTGCGCAGGGCAGCTCGCAGGTTCCTGCTCACGAGATTGGTTTGGCAGTACTCGAGCCACTTCGTGCGCTTGACGAGGTTGCATACCTGCGCTTCGCATCTGTGTATAAGTCGTTTGAAAGTGCCGACGATTTCGAGTCGGAAATCAGGCTTATGCGTCGGCGCGACCGCGAAGAATATCGCTAGCGCAGCGCATCAATTTTCTTCTCAATCCGGCGCTGGCTGACCGGTCGGGGAGTGCCAAGTCGCTGCGCGAACAAACTGACCCGCAACTCCTCAATGAGCCAAAGAATATCCTTGTAGGCCCGCGTCTTCGACCGTTGTGCGGGAAGTCGCTTCATATGATCAGCAAGGTAGCGTTTCACCCCATCGACAACTTCCTGGCGGTCAGCATCTCGGTCCGGGTCCAGACGCATATCCTCCAGCCGGATCCGCATCGCATCGATATAGCGCGGCAAATGCTGCAAGTGCTGCACCCCATGAACCGTTATTGCGTGACGGGGGAGGTAGAAGACGAGCTGCGAACGCATGTCATCAATCGCAGGCCCCTCCCACTGATCGAGCTCCACCGAAATGTCGGCGTACGCGGCAAGCGCTGGAGCAGTGTTGACCACAGCACGCCTTACACCACCCGAGACCTGTGGCTTAATCTCGGCGAGAAGGGCGTCGAACTCCTCCGGAGTGCGCACCGGGCCCCCGTGCGACATCATCAGATCACGAATCACTGCTACACGAGCATCCTCGACCAGGCCATTTGCTCCGCCGTGGGGATAGCGGTCAACAGCGACCTTGTGGCGCAGCGGTAGGCCCTTGGTCATCTGCTGCGCATTAACGCTGATTTCGCGCAACAGCAACGTCAGTGTCGCAGTGACCATCGACGCGTCGGCGGCAGCCTTCGTCGGATGCACCGTGACCTTGACACCGTCTTTTGTAGCTTCGAGTGCTGGGTAAGCATCAACCTCGTTACCGTCGATTGTTGTGGTCACAGTCTCCGGTACAGCGCCGAGCGAGTCCGACGTCCACTTTTTTACAGACTCAGACTCCGATTGGCGTCCAGCTTTGGATACAGACGACTTAATCTTGCCCGCCTGACGGCGTTTTAACGCTGCGAGATCCTTGTCGTGGTCGACGATCTTGCCGCGGCGGTCGATTGCCGCATAGGTAACCTGCAAGTGCGGTGGCAACGCCTGGGGGTTGAAATCCGTGGCGTTAATACCGCGGCCACCAACGCTTCGAAGCGCATCGGCGAGCGCTTCAGTAAACGGGATGTCCGTGTTGACGTCCTCGGGCATTACCTCGAGTGCACGCTGCGCAAAGTCGGGGGCGGGGACGACGGTTTTACGTAACGCCTTCGGTAGGGTGCGGATCATCTCGGCAGCGAGTTCAGAGCGCAAGCCTGGGACGAGCCAATCGAAGCCGTCAGGGTCAAGGTTTGCCAGGAGTGGCACGGGTACCTCGACAGTGACTCCATCAAACGGGTCGCCCGGTTCGAACTTGTAGCGCAGTGCGTATTCCACGGAGCCCTGGCGCTTGGCCTCGGGAAAGGCGGTCGCAGAGGCGTCAACGTTGTCGTCGTCAAGCAATGCGTTCGGATCGAAGTCCAAATAATGCTTGTCTTTCGCACGCTGTTTCTTCCACCACGAATCAAAGTGGCGAGCGGTGGTGACATTGTCGGGCAGGCGAGCGTCGTAAAAGTCGAACAACGTATCTTCGTCGACGACAAGGCCGCGGCGGCGAACCTTTTCCTCGACCTCGGCTGCTTCCGCAAGCAACGCTTCATTGTGGTCGATGAACTTATGGTGACGGTTCCAATCGCCCTCCAGCAGCGCGTGGCGGATGAACATTGTGCGCGCAGCGGCAGGATCCACCCGGTGGTAGGGAACAAGCCGATCACGCACGATGGTCACGCCGTAAAGCATGCATTTTTCGTGGACCATCGCTGCGGAACGCTTACGCGACCACACAGGTTCCGAATAGGAGTGTTTGAGCAGGTCGCCGGCGGCACGCTCAACCCAAGCAGGTTCGATCTTGGCTACGTCACGAGCCCAGAGCCGTGACGTTTCGACGAGTTCAGCGGCCATGAGAAACTCCGGAGGCCGCTTAGCCAGCGACGAGCCGGGAAAGACCATAAACCGTGTCCCGCGCGCTCCCTGAAACTCTTTGGAATTGCCGTCACGCGCGCCGATATTGGAGAGCAAACCAGTCAAGAGCGACTGGTGGACTGCAGCTGCATCGCGCTCACCCGCGACACTATCGGCGGGAGACCAGCCGAGCTGTCGCTCCACGTCGCGCAATTGGCGGACAAGATCGCGCCACTCACGGATGCGCATGTAGTGGAGGAACTCGCGCTTCATACGCTTACGGAATGCGTTGCCGGACAGCTCGTCGCGGGAATCGCCGATGTAGTCCCACAGTTTCAGCGATGACAGGAAGTCGGACTCTTTGTCCTTGAAGCGGGCGTGTGCTTGGTCGGCCTGGGCCTGGTACTCCAAGGGGCGTTCTCGAACATCCTGGATGGTCATGGCTGCGACGATGACAGTGACGTCATCAAGCACGCCGAGGCGATTGGCCTCCACCAGCATGCGGGCCATCTTGGGGTCCACAGGAATGCGGGAAATATCGCGGCCAACGTTGGTGAGGGTCGGTGCGCCACCACGTTCTTTTTGCGAGATCGCCCCCAATTCGTGCAGCAGCATAAGTCCGTCGCGGACCGCCTTATGGTCAGGCGCCTGGATGAAGGGGAACTCATTGATATCCCCAAGCCGCAGCGAGATCATCTGCAAGATGACTGACGCCAAGTTTGTGCGCAGAATCTCCGGGTCAGTGAACTCTGGGCGCGCTTCGAAGTTCTCCTCCGAATACAGGCGGATGGCAATGCCGTCGGCGGTACGGCCCGATCGGCCCGAACGCTGGTTCGCGGAAGCCTGGGAGATTTCCTCGATAGGCAGACGTTGGACCTTGGTGCGTGTCGAATACCTCGAGATACGCGCCAGGCCAGTGTCCACCACATAGTGGATGCCCGGCACGGTCAGAGACGTTTCGGCGATGTTTGTCGACAACACAATGCGACGACCCGAGTGTGGGGAGAACACACGGTGCTGCTCCGCGTTGGAGAGGCGACCGAACAGCGGAACAACCTCAACGCCACGCCAGTGCTGCTTCTCAATCGCCTCCATGCAGTCACGGATGTCGCGCTCTGAAGAGAAGAAACACAGAATGTCGCCGTTGCCCTCACCCATAAGTTCTTTGCAGGCGGCGACGACACCGTCGATCATGTCGGTGTCAATCTCCTTGATGGAGCCGTCTTTTTTCTGAATCTGCTCAACCAGTGGTCGGTAGCGGATTTCGACTGGGTAAGTACGCCCGGAGACCTCGATAATCGGAGCTGGGTTGCCCTCGGCGTCGGCGAAGTGGCTGGCAAATGCCTCCGGGTCAATGGTCGCAGATGTGACAATCACCTTGAGGTCCGGCCGCTTGGGCAGCAGTCGCTTGAGGTAGCCCAGCAGGAAGTCGATGTTGAGTGAGCGCTCGTGGGCCTCGTCGATAATGATCGTGTCGTACGCGTTGAGGAAGCGATCGCGCTGCATCTCTGTGAGCAAGATGCCGTCCGTCATCAGCTTGACCGCAGTAGACGGGGATACTTTGTCGTCGAAACGAATGGCGTAGCCGACAGATTCACCGATGTCCTGGCCGAGCTCGTCGGCGATGCGCTCCGCAACGGTGCGAGCGGCGAGTCTGCGCGGCTGCGTGTGTCCAATCAGTCCACGCCGGCCACGCCCCATCTCCAGCAGCATCTTTGGAATCTGGGTGGTCTTGCCCGATCCCGTCTCGCCGGCGATAACAACGACCTGGTTGTCGCGCACCAGTTCCATGATGTCGTCGCGGCGCGCAGACACCGGCAGGTTTTCCGGGTAAGTAATTTCAGGGATCAGAGCATCGCGCTTCTCGACGACACCCCGTGCCCTCTCAATATCCTTCCCAATCGCCCGCAGCGCATCCGGCGCGCTCGCATTTTTGAGTCGCCTACGGAACCGTCGAACATCCGCAATCGGTACAGCATCGAGCGCATCGTAGAGCTGCGGCTTCGGCGGGGCGGGGGAGGAGGAAGAATGATCAGTCATAGCCAGAGGCAGAGCTTAGCGCGGAAGCAGGGATTTACCTGATTCCAGGGCCCGCTCATACGAAGCCTTCACGAGTTGCCCTAACTGCTCGAACTCCGCAACACGCTGCGAGGACGCGCGGTAGACCAAGCTCACCGTGCGTTGCGCCTGTACGCCGTTTGCAAACGTTGCGGAAGCGACTCCGGGGCGAGAGCACTCAGTGCCTACCGCGGAGGCCGGAATCAACGTTGACCCCAGCCCTGCCACGACCAACTGGACGATCGTGGTCAGTGACGATGCGCGTGTCACAGCATGCTTGCGCGCGCCGGGAGTTGCCTCAGCGATCTTGCACAGCTCCACAATCTGATCCCGGAGACAGTGGCCGTCATCCAGTAGTAAAAGGTTGAGGTCCTTCAGGCTGTCCAGCCCCAGATCGGTGCGGCCGGCAAGTGGATCGTCCGGATTGGTCACTGCCACAAACGGCTCGTCGTAAAGCGGCAATTGCTCCAAACCTGGTGCGTGCGTCGGAGTGGCAAGCACTGCCAGATCGAGTTGCCCGTCGCGCAACATTTGTAACAGTTGATCCGTTTGGTTTTCTACGATGCGCGGTTCCAAATCCGGGTAGTTTTCCTCGATCCCAATAAGCACTCCCGGAAGGAGATACGGCGCAATTGTAGGGATGATGCCAATGTTCAGTGGGCCGGCGAGCTCGCCGAGCGCTCCGCGCGACTGGGCAAGAAAAGCATCGGCAGCGTCGAGGGTTGCCTTCGCATATGGCAACAGCGCTTCACCGGTGGGGGTGACGATCACGCGCCGGGTGGAACGCTCGATAAGTTGCAGGCCAAGACCATTTTCAAGCGACGCCAAAGCCTGTGACAGGGAAGGCTGGGAGATGCCAAGTTTCGCTGCTGCGCTCACAAAGTGTTTCTGTTCTGCAACCGTGACAAAGGTACGGATCTGTGCGAGTGTCGGTTTATACTCTCGATTGCTCATACTTATGAATCCTACACCGGCTAATAGGTTTTTGGTTGCAACCTTCTGCGAACTGTGTCATACTGTTTTACGTCCGAAACACATTCGTTTGACCAGATTCTTTTGGAGGATCATCATGCCGATCATGACCGTTGGAGAGCGTTTTCCGGAGTTCGACCTTCTCGCACTGAAGGGTGGCAACCTGAAGGAAGCTAACGCTGCTTCCCCGGACGACTACTTCGAGCGCGTCTCCCTGGATAAGTACGAGGGCAAGTGGAAGGTCATCTTCTTCTACCCGAAGGACTTCACCTTCGTTTGCCCGACCGAGATCGCCGCATTCGGCAAGCTCAACGAGGAGTTCGAGGACCGCGACACCCAGGTGCTCGGCGGCTCCATCGATAACGAGTTCTCGCACTTCAACTGGCGTGCAACCCACGAGGAACTGCTGGACATCCCGTTCCCGATGTTCTCGGACATCCGCCACGACCTGATCCGCGCCCTCGGTGTTGAGAACGCTGACGGTGTCGCAGACCGTGCAACCTTCATCATCGACCCGGACGGCATCATCCAGTTCGTGTCCGTCACCCCGGACGCTGTTGGCCGTAACGTCGACGAGGTCCTGCGTGTCCTCGACGCTCTGCAGTCTGAAGAGGTCTGCGCTTGCGATTGGCAGAAGAACGACCCGACCAAGAACATCGACAAGATGGCTGTGGTCCAGGAGTCCCTGAAGTAGCACCCGAACTTTAGTTTCCGTGCCGCCCCGCGCTCCTTACCGCTGGAGTGGCGGGGCGCTCCCATACCAACTGAAAGGATCAACGTATGTCTATCGATAACCTGCGCAACGCACTTCCCGAGTACGCCAAGGACCAGAAGCTCAACCTTGGTTCGCTGACCCGCTCGACCGAGCTGAATGAGCAGCAACTGTGGGGCACGCTCGTCGCCTCCGCGGCCGCGACCCGCAACGCAACCGTCATCTCCGAGATCACCGACGAGGCCAAGGAGCACCTCTCCGAGGAGGCCATCGACGCAGCCTTCGGTGCGGCCACTGTCATGGCGATGAACAACGTCGCGTACCGCGCTAAGGGCTGGTTGGGTGACGACTACGCCAACGTGAAGTTCGGTCTTCGCATGAACATCATCTCCAAGCCGGGCGTGGAAAAGGCTGATTTCGAGCTGTGGTCGCTCGCCGTTTCCACCATCAATGGTTGCGAGCACTGCGCTGTCGCCCACGCCAACACCGTCCGCGAGGAAGGCCTGACCAAGGAACAAGTCTGGGAATCCATCAAGATTGCCGGTGTTGTCCAGGCTGTTGCCCAGACGATCACCATCGAAGACGCACGCTAAGCCACTAGCGCGTATCGACGATTAAACGCCGCTGGCCCCGAACCTTTCTGTTCGGAGCCAGCGGCGTTTCGTCGTTAAGCAGAGCGCGCTACATGGGGCTGAGCACCTTGGTGGTCAGCGAGAACAGGTCCTTCGGATCATCCGGATCGGCGACCAACTCAATATAGGTCTGGAAGTCGGTGCCAGCAGTCGAGTCGCGCAGGTAGCGCAGGGCGGAGAAGTCCTCGATAGCAAAGCCCACGGAGTCGAACAGCGTGATCTCCTCATCGCTGGAGCGGCCCGGGACCTTGCCTGCGATGACCTTCCACAGTTCGACAACCTCGAAGTCCTCGTCCTTGTTCTGGATCTCGCCTTCGATGCGGGTCTGTGGAGGGAACTCGACGAACACGGTGGCGTCGTCAAGAATGCGCGGATCAAGCTCCGTCTTGCCGGGGCAGTCGCCGCCCACACCATTGATGTGGACGCCCGGGCGAACCAACGAGTAGTCCAGGATGGTGTTCTGGGCCTTGTCGGCGGTGCAGGTCGTAATGATGTCTGCGCCTTCGAGCGCATCCTCAACGCTGTCGGCGATGTAGACCTCGATGCCGAGTGGCTCGATATTGCGGCGGAACTTCTCCATAGCGTTCGGGTCGATATCGAAGATGCGAACCCGCTCGATGCCCAGCGCCGCACGGAACCCGAGTGCCTGGAACTCCGACTGCGAACCGGAGCCAATCATCGCCATGACCTCAGAGTCCTTGCGGGCGAGGTACTTTGCCGCCATTGCGGAGGTTGCAGCAGTACGAAGTGCAGTGAGCAAGGTCATCTCGGCTTCAAACGTGGGGTAGCCGTTGTCTACGTCAGCCAGGAAACCGAAAGCGGTCACAGTTTGGAAGCCACGAGCCGGGTTCGACGGGTGGCCGTTGACGTACTTGAATCCGTACTCGACTGAGTCGGAGGTGGGCATCAGTTCGATGACACCGATCGGGGTGTGGCTAGCCACGCGCGGAATTTTGTCGAATTCTTCCCAGCGGACGAAGTCCTTTTCGATGTATTCGAGGATGCCGGCGATGATCTTCTCCACACCGTGGTGGTCGATCCAGCGGCACATGTTGGTGACGTCGACGAGTTGAGTCATACGGGTAGTTCCTTTCAAAAATGTGGGGAATTAATGGGCAACGATTGGGGGATCGATATCAGGGGCTTGTTCACCAGTGACGTGCTCGTAGTTTACGTGCGAGCGTGAAATGAACTCGACGCGATCGCGGACCTTGAACCAGCCGAACGCAAGCGCCGGCCACATCAGCAGCGACACAATCAGTGTCCAGGTGCCAATTGGGTAGTCGAAGGCCATGAGCACGACAACCAGCCCAAGGAACAGCAGCGAGACAATATCGGTGAACGGCGAGAATGGTGCGCGGTAATCCGGACGGGTGTACTTGCCCTGCCGGGCCAGCCGCACAAAGCGCATGTGCGACAGGGAAATTGCCGCCCAGGACGCCATCGTGCCAAGTGCCGCGATATTCAACACAACCTCGAACGCTGCCTCCGGCACGAAGTAGTTGAGCACAACGCCGAACAGGGCGACGCCGGTGGTCATCAGAATGCCACCGTAGGGCACACCACCCTTGGTGACCTTGCCTGCCCACTGCGGTGCGGAACCGGCCTTGGACAGCGAGTACATGATGCGGCCCGTGGAGTAGAGGCCGGCGTTCAGGGAGGACAACGCAGCGGTGATGACCACCAACTGAGTGATAGGACCGGCGTACGGCACGCCGATGGAGTTGAAGAAAGTCACAAACGGTGACTCGTCACCGGAGTACTGGGTGTACGGCAGCAGCATGCACAGCAGGAGCACGGAGCCGAAGTAGAACACCAGCAGGCGGAAGACAACAGCATTAATCGCCTTCGGGATGTCCTTACGGGGGTTCTTTGCCTCACCAGAGGTCGTGCCCAGCAGCTCGATACCTGCGTAAGCGAACACGACGCCTTGGATCACGATCAGTGCCGGCAGTACGCCGTTCGGGAACCAGCCACCGTGATCGGAGATGAGCGTCAGGCCAGTCAGATCACCACTCGGATTGCCGAAGATGACCATGAAGATGCCGACCGCGAGGAACGTGAGCAGGAACGCCACCTTGATCAGGGAGAACCAGAACTCCATCTCGCCAAAGAACTTCACCGAGACGAGATTCATCCCCGTCACAAGAGCGATGATCGCAAGTGCGATGACCCACTGCGGAATGTCGTTAATCCAACCGTAGAACTGGCCGAACCAGCGGATGTAGATCGCAAGCGCTGTCGCGTCAGCAACGGCGGTCGCTGCCCAGTTGAACCAGTACAACCAGCCCGAGACGTATGCGGCCTTCTCGCCAAAGAATTCGCGAGTGTAGGACACGAACGAACCCGAGGTTGGACGGTGGACAATGAGCTCACCCAGACTCCGCAGGATGAGGTATCCGATGAAACCGCAGAGCAGGTACATCAGGGCTAGCGACGGTCCGGCGGCTTCAAGGCGCGAACCTGCGCCAAGGAACAGACCGGTACCGATCGCCGAGCCAATTGCGATCATGTTGATCTGACGGGTGGACAGCCCTTTCTGCAAGCCGGCATCTTCGTCAGGAATGACGCCAGCTTTAGGACGAGTTGATGCTTCCGATGGTGGTGGTTTCGTAGTCATCGGGTTCTCCCAGGGGTGTGTCGGTTAGTGGGGGACTAGTTCCTGATGCCGGCCGGGTCGTGGATGACGCCGAACCGGTGCAGGGTTGCGGAGATGGCCTGCTCCAATAGGTACGGGAGCAACTCACGTCGACCGTCGATCAGCGCTGGGCCATCAAAAACAGCGGTGGTGATGTCGCCGTAAATATCTGCTGGGGCATCACCGATAACGCGGATGCGCGACGGGGTGCCTTCCACACGGTTCGCATCGACCGTGATCGCAGCAGCCTCCAGATCCGGGGCGATTTCCGCAGGAGCAACGACGCGGATCTCGGAGCCGGTGATCGCTGCTGCGAGCAGCTGGCGGTAGACATCGCGCAAGCGGTAGTTCTCTCCGACGTAGATCACGACCGGCTCGAGCGTGTTGCGGTAACGGAAGATGTTCGCCTCCGAGCGAAGACCGGAGTGGTCGTGACCACGACCGAACTCGCGGTCCCATGCGCGCTGGTCATACTCAGCAGCACGGGAGAGCCAGCCGTAATCCTCTGCATCGACGTTCGAGCGGAACGCCTCCAGCAGCTCCTGGATATCGGCGGAGATGCTCACGCCCGGCGACGGAGCCACACCATCACGGTCACGCCACGTGCCCATCTGTGCCACATAGTTCGGGCCACCAGCCTTCGCGCCTGGGCCGACCGAGGACTTCTTCCAGCCACCGAACGGCTGACGCTGCACGATTGCACCGGTGATACCGCGATTGACGTAGACGTTGCCAGCTTCCACACGGTCGAGCCAGGTATTGATCTCGTCGCCGTCAAGGGTGTGAATACCCGCAGTCAAGCCGTAGCCGGTGGAGTTCTGCCACTCAATAGCCTCATCGAGGTCCTTGGCGTGCATGATGCCCAGGACCGGTCCGAAGCACTCGTTCTGGTGGTACCAGGAGCCAGGCTTAACGTTGTCGCGGATACCAGGGCTCCAGAACTTGCCTTCATCATCGAGCTTCTTCGGCTGGAGCAACCACTTCTCGCCCGGTTCGAGCTTGGTCAAACCGCGCTGCAGCTTCTCGCCCGGAGCTTCAATCAAGCCGTTCATCGTGGTGGAGAGCTCGGTGCCTGGGCCGACCACGAGAGTGGAAGCAGCGTCAAGGAGCTGGCCACGAATACGCTCAGACTCGGCCGCGGAGCCGACGAGAATTGCCAACGACGCAGCGGAGCATTTCTGGCCCGAGTGGCCGAACGCCGACAGGTACAGGTCGTTGATCGCCAGATCCGGGTCGGCGGACGGCGTGATGATGATGGCGTTCTTGCCCGAGGTCTCAGCCATGACGTTAAGTTGCGGGTTCCACGACTTAAACAGCTGGGCGGTCTCAGATGCGCCGGTGAGGATGATGGCATCCACGGCGTCGTCGGTAAGCAGTGCCTTGCCCGCCTCACCTTCGTCAGCGCGAACGTACTGCACCGTATCCGGGTCGATGCCCTTCTCTGCGAAGACTGCCTGGATACAATCCGCGATCAGCTTGGCACACTGCGTTACCTGCGGTGCCGGCTTCAGAATCACAGCAGAGCCTGCCGCCAACGCCGCCATGACACCACCGGTCGGAATAGCGACCGGGAAGTTCCACGGCGGAACAACCACCGTGAGCTTGTTCGGTTCGAACTCTGCCTCAATGTCGTCGAGGTGACGGGCGCTATCTGCGTAGTAATCGCAGAAGTCGATAGCCTCGGAGATCTCCGGGTCAGACTGGTCGACAGTCTTGCCAGCCTCGTGCGCAGCAACGGAGACGAACTCGCCACGGCGGCGCGCGATCTCGTCACCAATTGCCTCGAGCACTTCTGCACGCTCGTTCGCGGACAGCGCGCCCCACGCCTTCTGCGCCTCGAGTGCGCGCGCGATGTTGTCGCGGATAGCAACCGGATCGGTGATCTCCTCACCGGTGTCGATCGATGGCGGAGTGCTCAGGTGCTTGATCGCCCAAGCACGGTTGGCCTCAAGGGCAGGATCCGTATCCGGCTCGTTGAAGAAGCGGCCGGTCGTTGCGGAAGCATGTGCGACGTGGCGCTCAGTTTCCGTATTACGGTCTTGCGTGCGGTTCGGGCCATTGTGCACGTCCCAACGGTTGCCGACAGCCCAGCGGAAGACGTTCTCTTGCTCCTTAATCGGATCGCGGTCCTCAGTCTTCGGAGCGAACAGGGCATGCAGGAAGTTCTGCGGGGCAGCGTTCTCTTCGAGACGACGCACCAGGTAGCTCACCGCCACGTCGAAGTCATCGCGGCCGACAACCGGGGTGTAGAGGATCTGGTCGCCGTACACCTCGCGCACGATTTCCTGCTGCGCAGGGGACATGCCCTGCAGCATCTCAGAGTCGATCATCGCGGTGACACCGCGGCGCTGTGCCAGCTCGTATGCCAACGCAGACGTGAACAGGTTGTGCGAGGCGATACCGATAGAAACCGCATCTGCAAACTCAGGGCGCAGGATGAAATCCAGCAGGCGGTAGTAGTTTGCGTCCACCTCATCCTTGGTCAGGTACGGAGCCTGCTCCCAACCCTTGACTTCAGCGTGGTGGCGTTCCATGGACAGGTTCGCACCCTTGACCAGACGGATCTTGATCTTGGAGCCACCGTCGGTCACACGCTTCTGGGCGAAGTCGGCCAGGTACTCGAGAGCACCAAGCGTGTCCGGCAAGTACGCCTGAAGCACAATGCCGCCCTGGTAGTCCTTGAACTCCTCTTCGCTGAGCAGCTGCGTGAACACGTCCAGCGTGAGATGCAGGTCGTGGTACTCCTCCATGTCCATGTTGATGAACACCTGAGGGCTACGGTCGCGCGCAGCGCGGTACAGCGGGCGGATGCGGTCCTTGACCAATCGAACGCATTCGTCGTAATCCCAGTGGTTGAGCTGCGACACCATCGACGAAGCCTTGACCGACACGTAGGTCACACGTGGGTTTTTGATCAGGTTGAGCGTGCGCTCTGCACGATCCGTGGCTTCTTTCTCGCCGAGGACAGCCTCGCCGAGAAGGTTCAAGTTGAGCTGCTCGCCGCGCTGCTGCGCGTTGTCGAGCAGCTTGTTCAGTGCGTCACTTTCGGCATCGAGAACCAGGTGGCCAACGAGCTGGCGGAGACGGGCACGTGCCGCAGGAACAACTACGTTTGGCAGGAATGGGCCGACGAAAGCACCAATTCCGACGAGTAGGGAGTTGATCTGGCCGAGGAATCGGGCGTCGACACCGCGCGTGATCGCCCGCAGTGCGTGTGCTGCGACATGGTTGCTTTCCGGGCGCATGACGCGGTCAACGAAGTCCATGGTGAAGCGGACACCGTTTTCGTCGCGAAGCAACTCAGCGAGCTGCTGGGTGGAGGCGTCGTCGGCGTCTGCTTCGGCGGTAGCTTCCATCCAGTGGTAGGCGCGAGCAACAGCTGCCTCGATTACTGCCTCGAGGTCAT
Organism: Corynebacterium sp. HMSC034E11; assembly: GCF_001835905.1. Classification (NCBI taxonomy): domain Bacteria; kingdom Bacillati; phylum Actinomycetota; class Actinomycetes; order Mycobacteriales; family Corynebacteriaceae; genus Corynebacterium; species Corynebacterium sp. HMSC034E11. The sequence continues at coordinate 168,965 of NZ_KV826394.1, read as the reverse complement.
CGCTATTCGACGGCGCGATCTGGTTGGTGCTCAGTTGTGGCATTTGTGTTCCTTATCACTCATAACTGACCAATGTGACAGGAATTAAGATAAGGCACAACTGCGATTTTCAATGCAATTAGATGCCGTCGCACGAGTCGTGCGAGGAAACCTGCAGCGCACAGCGTTGACGGGTGGGGAAAACGGGGGATAAAAATAACCCCGCCACATGCATAGTGCAGTGACGGGGTTTGAAACGTTGGTGCGTTACAGGCCACCGAACGGGCCGCGCAGCGGGTCGAATGGCTTGATCGTCTCGTCGATCTCGCCGGTCACAATCTGCTTTGCCAGCATCTTGCCGGACAGCGGGCCCAGGATGATGCCCCACATGCCGTGACCACCGTTGGTGTACACGTTTGGCACCTTCGTCGCGCCAACCAGTGGGAGACCGTCCGGAGTGACCGGGCGGGAACCGACCCACTCGTCCTGGCGATCTTCCCAGTCGATGCCACGGAAGAACGGCTTCGTCGAGTGAATCATCGAGGCAATACGGCCTGGCTGGAACGGCTCATCCGGGCCGCGGAACTCCATCGTGCCTGCGATGCGGAAGCGACCCTGGTACGGGGTGCAGGCGATCTTTGGATCCGGCAGATACACCGGGCAGGTAGCAGGCTCAGCTGTCTCAACCGAGAAGGAGTAGCCGCGACCAGCCTGAATCATCGTGTTCACACCAAGCTGTTTAGCCAAGGACGGAAGCCACGCACCGGTTGCCAAAACAACGTTGTCGGCCTGCAGCCACTCCCCGGTGGAAAGCTTCACGGCTGGCTTGCGGGTGGAGGTGACCTCTACGACCTCAACACCCGTCGTGATCTTGCCACCGCGCTCGATAATCGAATCTGCAATGGCCCGGCAGTACGGACCCGGCTCGATGAAGCGCTGACCGCCCATGCGGTAGGTTGCGCCGACCTTCTCGGTCAGCATCGGGGCGTCAGTGCGGGCGTCGTCAAGCGTGATCTGCTCGAAAGGAATATCTTGGCCGTGACGCTGAGCGCCTTCGACTTCCTTGAGGAAGCCGGCGGCTTTGCTCTCGTTTTCGAAACCGATGATGAACGGACCCTCATGTGTGGAGGCCTTCACACCACCTGCTTCGAGCTCGTCGAAAGCAGCGAGGGAAGCAATATCTGCCTTAGTGAGGCGAGCCATGGTCTTGTCCCATGCGCGTCCCGTCGCGTGTGCCATGAAGTTGGCGCAGAAGCGCCACAGTTTCGGGTCGAAACGCACCGGCACATCCAAAGCAGCGTGCTTATCAAACAGTGCGGTCGGGCCGTATGCCCACAGGCTCGAGTTGGACAGCGGGATCGTCTTGCCCGGTGCCAACCAGCCGGCGTTGCCCCAGGAAGAACCGGCCGCAACATCGATGCGTTCGAGAACTTCCACCTCATGGCCATATTCCTGCAGATGCCATGCGGTTGACAGACCGGTCATGCCGGCGCCGACAACAATTGTGCGCGTCACGTTGTGCTCCTTGTCACGCTAGAACCAAAGTTTGCCCCACACAATCTAGCCGGGGTGGATGTGTTTTGGGGCAAATTAGAATTTTCCGTTTCATGCGAGCACTTCTACTGCCCCCGAACCTCCAACGAGGAGACCCGAACCTCACCCGCTTCATCGGATGCGTCGAGATCCACCACACCGTGAATCTGGAACGCGTTGTCGCCTTCGGGGTCGTTAATAATCTGGGTGACCTGCCAGGATCTGCCGGATTGATCACCGATGTGGAAGAATTCAGGACCGCGTGCGTCTGGGCCAAGATCGACATCGTCGTACTCGTCGAAGTAGTCGTCCATCGCCCCCGGCCAATCCACCCGCTCGTCTGTTTCTAGGTAGTCGAGCATCTCGGCCAACTCATCTTCTTTCTCATAAGCGAACAGTTCGACCATTCGGAAGAAGTAGTTGCGGACCATGATTGTGAACGCACGACGGTTGGCGGTCAGTGCGGATGGGTCTTGTACACCAAACGCCAGCTCTCGGTCGATGGTTTCCTGGCTGACAGGTTCGTCTTCTCCGGTCATGTGCGCCCATTCGTCGATGAGCGACGAGTCCACCTGACGAATCATCTCGCCGAGCCATACGACGATGTCCTCGAGCTCGTCGTTCATGTAGGCATCGGGGATGGAGTAGGAGAGCGTGCGCCAAGCATCGGTGAGGTAGCGAAGCACCACACCCTCGGAGCGCGCCAGCCCATATGTGGAAATGAGATCGGAGAACGTCATTGCGTGCTCGATCATGTCCCGCACCACAGACTTCGGCGACGGCTCGAACTCCTTCGCCCATGGGTTGCCTTGGGTGAAGGTATCGAACGCTTCGTCCAACTCGTCGGCCAATGGCTTCGGATAGGTGACATCCTCAATAATCGCCATGCGCTCGGTGTAGTCAACACCTTCAGCCTTTAGCGCAGCAATTTCTTCTCCACGAGCGGCTTTCTCTTGCGCTTGGAGGAGTTGCCTCGGGTCGTCGAGGATCGCTTCAAATGCTGAGATGACATCAAGGGTGTATGTATCCGATTCCGGATCCAGCAGGGTAAGAAACGCCAGTGCGAACGGAGCGAGAGGTTGATTTAGCGCAAAGTCGCGGTCGAGCTCCTGCGTCAGCGTGTATGGGCGAAACGCGGGAGAGTCCGGAGTACGTTCCACCACTCCAGCGTTAATCAGCCCACGGAATAGCTCCACTGCGGTGAGGATGTCCCTGTTCTGCTTCGCACGGTTGTCGTGGTTGTCGCGCAGTAACTTGCGCATGTGCTCGTAGCCGTCACCAGGGCGTGCCACCACGTTGAGCAGCATCGAGTTGCTCACCTTGAACTGGCTTGTCAGCTCTTCGGGTTCAGCGACCTTCAGACGTTCAAAAGTGTTCTCAGACCAGGAAACTTCACCGTCGCGGGCAGATTTCTTCCGTATCTTCTTGAGTTTCTTCGGATCATCACCCGCCTTGCGGCGCAGCTTTACGTTTTCTATCTCGTGTTCGGGTGCTTCCACCACTACAGTGCCTTCGGTGTCGTAGCCTGCGCGACCTGCGCGGCCTGCGATTTGGTGGAATTCACGCGACTTCAAGATGCGCTGGCGAGTTCCGTCGTATTTGGCCAACCCAGTGATGAGCACTGTACGAATCGGCACGTTAATCCCCACACCGAGCGTGTCTGTACCGCAGATGACCTTCAGTAAGCCGGTTTGGGAAAGCCGTTCGACAAGGCGACGGTACTTCGGCAACATGCCTGCGTGGTGGATTCCGATGCCACGACGCACAAGTTTGGACAGCGTCTTGCCAAACGTGGTGGTAAAGCGGAAATTGCCAATCTCTTCAGCGATCCGCTGCTTTTCCTCATCCGTAATGATTTTCATGCTGGTCAGCGCCTGCGCTCGTTCGGTGGCTTCGCGCTGAGAGAAATGCACAACGTAGATCGGTGCCTTGCCGTCGGCGAGCAGCTCCTCAATCGTCTCGTGCACCGGCGTGAACACATAGTGGAAATCCAGCGGAACGGGACGCTCAGCGCCGCCCACATAAGTGGTGGTGCGCCCGGTGCGTTTCGTCAGGTCCTCCTCGAGCCACGCAGTATCGCCTAGTGTCGCCGACATCAGCAGAAACTGTGCCTTTGGCAACTCGAGGAGCGGAACCTGCCAGGCCCATCCGCGCTCCGGCTCGGAATAGTAATGGAACTCGTCCATGACGACCTGGTCGATCCGTGCATGCTCGCCCTCTCGTAGCGCGATATTTGCGACGATCTCCGCTGTGGCTGCAATGATTGGCGCATTGGAGTTCACCGTTGCGTCACCGGTCATCATGCCGACGTTTTCAGCGCCGAAAATCTCGCACAGCGCGAAAAACTTCTCGCTTACCAGTGCCTTAATCGGCGCCGTATAAAACGATCGTTGTCCACGGGCGAGGGCAATGAAATGCGCCGCGTTGGCCACCATGGACTTCCCGGATCCAGTTGGGGTAGCCAAGATAACGTTGTCGCCAGCGAGCAACGCTAGCGAAGCTTCCTCTTGAGCAGGGTAGAGGCTGATACCGCGGGACTCGGTCCACGAGGTAAACGAGTCCCACACCACGTCCTCGAAGAGGGACTCAGGTGCTTCGGCAATGTCGGAGAGCATATCAGTGAGCGTCACGCTCACCACCGTAGCTGACCGCCCCGACATCCCATCAGCATTTAGGATGTTGCGCCGGTGTCACCTTCGCTGTCGTCGTCACTGTCGCCGTCACCTTCTTCAGCGTCGGGGTCGATGAAGTAGTAGTCACGCAAGCGCCGATCAGTGTCCTCATCGTGAGGCAGACTGCGCTGTTGACCACGGTTGCGGTCACGGTCCTCTATGGCGGTGAGGTAGTTCTCAAAAGCCTCGCTGATTTCCTCACCAGACGGCATCTGTGCCTCACCGGGCATCATGGCTTGCGGGTGGTGGCGACGGTATTCCTCCATCTCCTGGTCATAGTGTTCCTCCAATGCTTGGACCACATGGGTGATCTCAGCGGAGTTCGTCGTTTGTTCTGCAAGTTGCTGGGAGACCCGCTTCATGTCGCCTTCCAACGAACCAAGCGGGAAGGTCAACGTGGTGGAATCCTCTACCGACTGCAAGAGCTGGAAAGTTGCGTGCGGGTACGGAGAAGCAGCGACATAGTGCGGGACGTGCGCTGTGTAGCCTGCGACATTTCGCCCACGCTTGTGGAGTTCGCGCTCAATGAGAATTGCGGCGGAGCCAGGAACGCTCACCATACCGTCGAAGGTGTACATCGAGCCGACGAGGTCGGTGTCGTTGCCGTGTGCTGATACCACAAGGGGGCGAGTGTGTGGCGCGCCCATAGGGGCAGCGTAGAGGCAGATCGTTTTATCCACGTTGAAACGCTCGACGAGGTCGGCGACTGCATTGCTAAACGCTTCCCAGCGAAGATCCGGTTCAGGCCCGGACAGGAGCAAGAAAGACTTGCCCTTGCTGTCGCGCAGGACCCGCATATCGAGTTGCAGGTCTGCAACGTCTGCGATTTCAGCATGGGCGAGTGTCACCGTTGGGCGTCGTGAGCGGTAGTCGATGAGCTCGTCGTTGCTAAACGTCGCCACCGTATGGGTCTCTAGCGCGGCCTTAAGATGGTCGGCTGCAGACTCAACTGCGTGACCTGCGTCGGCGTAGCCGTGCATGGCAATAATCAGCGCCGGGCCCGATTGGGAGGTGCTGTCCACGGTGGGCGAGGGGTACTCAAGCTCGTACATCTGCTGATCGTAAGTCACGGTTGTAGATCTCCTGAAATGGTATCGCTGATTCCCCCACCACAACGAAGGAAGCGAGCAAAACATTCCCCGTTATGTTTTTGGATGGAACCGAACACTGCTTCAGTGCGTCTGATATTTATGACAGACACTCAACCACAAGGAACTCATTCATCGGATGGTGCTGGCGCGGCGCACCACGACACCTACACATTGCAATCGCCCGCGCACTTGATTGCATCACTTCCTGGAACTCTCGGTTACTTTCCAACTGAAACTGTTTCGCTGATCACCTTGCAAGCGCGTCCGGGGGAACCTGACATCTTGGATGTTGGGCCGTACTTATGCTCTGATTTGGGCAGCACAGAGCAGCTTCGCAACATGCTTGAGCAACTGCCAATAACGCAACGTGTGGCGACGTTTGGCGTGATCATTAGCCGAGTCCCTGATTCGGAGATGGTCAAACAGGCCGTTAAGGAGTTGCGAGACAGTTATCAGGGGATTGTGCCACTGGTCGACGCGTGCTGGTTAGTTTCGGAAGTCGCTGATGGCACCCCGTACCGCCTCGCGTTCTCCAACGAGACGGAGAACGCACAGATCTGGGGGTGGGAGGACACATTCGCTTCGGGTACGGTCGCTTCGGTGATCGCGTCGCCGGCGATGCGGCCGTACATCGATAACGGCTTGCTGCCGGAGCTCGATCGCGCGGATACGTTCGAGCACTTCGACCCGCTATTGCTCAGCGATGCTGTGCGTTGCGACGAGGTCGCGCCCGCTGCGTATCGACGAGGCCTTGACCTAATGGATCTGGTCTCAGTGGCACCTGCTCTTGCGCGCCGGGACGTCGAGCGGGCCTGCGAGCTCTTCGTCTCAACGCCAGCGGATTCGATCATTGACGGGGATGGATACGTTGAACTGAGCGATGTGTTTCAGTCGGATGACGAAGTCGAACTTATCGCCGCGATGCTGAGCAGAAGCCGGTTGCGCGACTGCTTAATCGTCGACGCGCTTGCATACCCGTTCGGGGCATCCGCGGTGATGTTGTGTATCGCGAGGAACTTCACCGGAGCCATTCGGGCCAACGCGTTGTGTCTTTGGGCGATGGTTGCCCTTTCCCAACGCTTGTACGCATGGGCGGGCACTGCGTTGCGGTGCGCAGACGAGGAAGTTCCAGGTCATGCGCTGTCGAATCTGCTGCTGCAAGTGATGCTGGCGGGCAAGGCAGAAGAGATTCTTGAAGTGAGCAGTCGAGCATGCAGAGACACGTGGCTCGAATTCGGAGGTTAACGCGCCGAGTGCGAACGGCTTCCCAGTTCGCGGGTGAACGCCCATGCGTCCTCGACGATTCGGCGTAGATCTGTGCGGGTGGGGTTCCAACCAAGCTCACTTTTGATCTTTTCGGACGACGCGATGAGCACAGCCGGATCGCCTGCACGGCGAGGAGCTACCTCAGCTGGGATGGGATGGCCGGTGACTTCGCGACACATCTCCACAACTTCTCGCACCGAATAGCCAGCACCGGAACCAAGGTTATAGATCTTGTGTTGGCCAGGCGTGTTGTTTTCCAAAGCGAGCATGTGGGCGTCGGCGAGGTCGCGGATGTGAATGTAGTCGCGCACGCAAGTACCGTCGTTTGTTGGCCAGTCATCGCCGTACATCATGATCTTGTCGCGGTAGCCCATGGCAACCTGCAACACAATGGGGATGAGGTGGGTTTCAGTGATGTGGTTTTCACCAACACCGTTGTGTGCGCCGGCGACGTTGAAGTAGCGCAGACTCGTTGCGCCGAGGCCGTACGCATTGGCGTAGGACGTGATTGCGTGGTCAATCGCTAGCTTGGAGGCGCCGTAGGGATTCGTTGGACGTGTTGGCGCATCTTCGGTAATCGGCACGGTGTCTGGTTCACCGTAGGTGGCAGCGGTCGAGGAAAACACCAGGGATTTCACGTCGTGCTTGCGCATTGCGTCGAGCAACGCGAGTGATACTCCGACATTGCCATGCCAGTACTTGGCGGGATCCTCCATCGACTCGCCGACAAGCGAGCGTGCAGCGAAATGCAGTACGCCATCGACGTCACCGTCAGCCAGTACGTCGTCGATAACATCGACAATGTTTCCCTCAACGAGCACAGCCTGCTCAGGGACAGCGTAGCGGTTTCCAGTGCTGAAATCGTCGATAACGGTGACGTCGTGGCCTGCTTCAAGCAGTGCTTGCGCGCACACACTTCCGACGTATCCTGCGCCGCCTGTGACTACAAGTTTCATGGGGTTTCTCCTCGAAGCGTTAGTTGAGCGGTTCGACGCGCAGCGCGTGTGCTAGCTCAGATGGAAGTACAACAGTTTCTCCGTTGGCGGTCTTGACTTCCAGCGCGCCGTCTTCAAATGGAGTCAACGTCACTTCTTGGCCGACGAAGTGACCGATGCCTGCAAGGGAGACACCGTCTGTCAACGGGACCTGAAGAATTTCCGAAATCTGCACAACACGCGCTCTGGTCGGTTCCTGGATTCGAAGATCGGTCGCTCGAGTTCCGCGTGTCTCGGGCACCCCCTGTGGTGCTCCCAGCTCTTCCAGTGCGGGGATCGGGTTACCAAATGGGGAGTGGGTGGGGTTATCCAACACTGCGACAAGGCGACGTTCGACCTCTTCGCTCATGACGTGTTCCCAGCGACATGCCTCGTCGTGCACTTTCTCAATATCAAGGCGCAGCACGTCGGTCAGAAGACGTTCCGCGAGACGGTGTTTGCGCATCACCGCGGTTGCGAGTGCGCGCCCTTCCTCAGTGAGGGAGAGGGAACGGTCTTGCTCAACAACGATAAGTCCGTCGCGCTCCATGCGTGCCACAGTTTGCGACACGGTGGGGCCAGACTGCTCAAGCCGTTCAGCGATGCGAGCGCGAAGGGGAGTGATGCCCTCTTCTTCCAGCTCGTAGACCGTTCGCAAGTACATTTCTGTGGTGTCGACGAGGTCACGCACGGTTGTTGGTTCCTTCCACTCGACGAGGCAGCAGCTGTTGCTGCTATAACGAACGTTCGACAAATACTGTAGCCCAGCGATAGTGACCTAAGTCCCATCACTGGGCGTAGTTGTTGTTTTTCCTAATGGCTACATTGCGTAATCGCGAAGACGGTCTGCACGTTCGCCCACACGAAGCTTCGCCATGACTTCGCGTTCGATCTGACGTACGCGTTCCCGGGATAGTCCGTACTGTCGGCCAATCTGGTCCAAGGTGCGCGGCACACCGTCAGTCAGTCCATAGCGCATGCGGATGACATCCTGTTCGCGCTGCTCAAGGCCGTTAATGATGTCTTGAATGTCGTCATGGCGCAGCGTAGTCACGACGGCGTCTTCGGCGTCGGTGGCTTCCGCGTCCTCGATGAAGTCACCCAAAGGCGCCTCTTCATCTGCACCGACCGGCATATCCAAGCTGACGGGGTCGCGGGATTGGCGCAGCAGCATTTCGATCTTGGACTCTTCGATGCCGGACTCTTCGGACAGTTCCTCGTTCGTCGGCTCACGGCCGAGAGATTGATACATTTCGCGACGAATACGTGAGAGCTTGTTGACCTGTTCGACAAGGTGCACAGGGAGGCGGATTGTGCGGGACTGGTCAGCCATACCTCGCGTGATTGCTTGGCGGATCCACCAGGTGGCGTAGGTGGAAAACTTAAAGCCCTTGGCGTAGTCAAACTTTTCCATCGCACGAATAAGGCCGAGGTTGCCTTCTTGGATGAGGTCCAACAGTGGCATTCCGCGGCCGGTGTAGCGCTTCGCAAGCGATACGACCAGGCGCAGGTTCGCCTCGAGGAGGTGCGCGCGCGCCTTGCGGCCTTGCTTAGCGAGGATTGTCAGGTCGCGCTTTTTTGCCCGGGTGAGTTTCACCTCCGGATCGTCGAGAAGATGCTGAGCGTAGAGGCCAACTTCGATCTGTTGGGCAAGCTCGACCTCTTCTTCAGCGTTGAGTAGGGCGGTTTTGCCGATGCCGTTGAGATAAACGCGTACAAGGTCTGCGGATGGGTTGTCGTTGGTCTGATTACGTCGGCTACCGCGGTCGACGTTCTCTTCTTTTTCTGTGGCACGATCCGGCTGGGTCATGTGACAACGCCTCCTCGGACTGGGGTGAAACACTTCATGTTGCATCGGTGCAATCTGATAGACCAACGATCCGAGGTGAAGAGGTGTTCCCGCGGGCACCATTTATATTCACTGAGCGTTACGTTTCTACCAACACGGTGAACGGCCCTTCGTTGACACTCTGGACTTGCATGTTGGCGCCGAATCGCCCTTCTTCGACATGAATTCCGCGTTCACGCAGTGCCGACGCGATCTTTGCGATGATTGGCTCCGCAACTTCGCCAGGGGCAGCGTCTCCCCACGATGGGCGGCGACCCTTGGCAGTGCGGCCTAAAAGCGTGAACTGGCTGACTAAAAGCACCGGAGCATTGACGTCTTCAACGGACTTTTCCCCGTCGAGAATGCGCAGTTCTGCAATTTTGCGGGCCATCTTTTGCCAGGCTTCTTCGTCGTCTTCGCGGCCAACGCCGACAAGGGCGAGGATTCCGCCTGTCTCAGCGCAATTGATAGCGCCGACAACGTCGCCGTCGACGGTGACGGAAGCCTCGGAAACGCGGGTCAGGACGGCTTTCACAGGATATTCCTCTGTTTCTGATCAGATAGCGGCGATCTCTGCGGGTAGGACAACGCCATGACGGACAAGATCAACTATGGCTGCCGAGCTGGATTGCTCAAGTTCATGTAGTGCAGCCTCGTCGTTAATACCGTTGGCAGCAGCGTAGAGCCCAGTGACGTCGCGAAGCGCAAGGCCTTGCGGGTGCAGCCCACGAATAACGGAGAGCACCCCAGCATCCACGGTATGGGTAAACCGTGGCCCGTCCGTGCGAGTCACACGGATGACCTCGGGTGCGAAGCCGATACCGGTTTCGGTGTCGGCCAAACTGACCTCCTCAAGCGCGACCCCTGGGCGCAGCATGTATTGGGCATCAAGAACTTCGGCGAAGGATTTTCCACGCAGCCAATCGCTACGCAGGAAGTATTCTTCAACCTCCGGTGCTAAGCGGTCAGTGAAATGCTGGGATAGTTCCTCAGCGGTGACCTCAGTTGCGGCATCGCCGATATCTTCCAAGACAATCCACCCGAATCCGATTCCAGTGACGTTATTTTGCGCAAAGTGCTCCAGCCACCGTTCGGTGCGTTCGATGCCTTCAGTAGAGCGGGGGTCGATGGATTCGTCGCGAAGCCACGTGGAGATGTACATCCCTGGATCCACAACATCGCGCTGCAGCACCCAGGCGTTCACTCCTGTGCTGGGCAACCACGACGCCACTCGAGACTGCCAGGACGCATCCTTGCTGTGCACCCAGGAACCCAGGATGAAAGCACGGCCGCCTTCGGCAAGATGTTCCACTGCGCCGGAGACAACGAGCTCGGAGGCCGCATCAAGATCCAAGCCTGAATCGCGGTAGACATGGCCCACCTCGGGTAGTCCGACAACAAATGGGGGGTTGGCCACAATGCGGTCGAACCGTTCGCCCGCAACAGGTTCAAACCAACTTCCTTGCCTCAGTTCCACATTGTCTACACCGTTGGCAGCAAACGTCGCTCGAGCTAAGTCCAGCGCTCGACCGTGAACATCTGTCGCGACAACTCTCTTAGCAACGTGGGCCTGTGCAAGTGCCTGCACCCCCGAACCCGTTCCCAAATCCAAAACAGACGACACCGGTGTCTGAGGCGCAGCCGAAAGCAGTGATAAGGAAGCGGCGCCAACGCCGAGAACATGATCGTGTCCTGGGACGATGTCGGTCATCGACGCATCGAGATCGGAAAAGACAAAGCGCTCCTCATCTGCGATCACATGCGGGCGCACATCGAGTGCGATGTGAAGTTCGGCATTGTCGGTTGCAGGGGCGACCACGCAGTCGTCGATAAGCAGCTGCACAAGCTCTTGCGACAGCACATCACTGAGTTCCGCTGCGGTGCATGGCTCGCGCAAGATAAAAAACCGGATCAACCGCGACAAACGGGACCCATCCTGGCACGCGTGGCGCACTACTCCAGGCTCACCGCGAAACATCGCCTGCGTCGCGGCTGGCCCAAGGTGCTCAGCAATCCCTGCGGACGTAAAACCGGCCTTTGCCAATGCTTGGGCAAGAGTTTTCGCTGTCTCCGGGCTTACCGTTACTGAATCACTCATCGTTGTCTCCTGTTGCATCATCCCCACCGTCGTCGTGATCGATGATATCGGGCACGTTTGCCGTGCTTGACGACGAACTCTCGAGCGCCACACGACGAGAATTCTCCAACCGAATCTCCTCACGCACTACCGCAGGCTTGTACACGTTTTTTGAGCGTGCATCCCGCTTCTCGCCCTGTGCGTTGCCCAACACCACCGCAATCCACGGCAGCGGTACGGAGACGACGAACAATATTGCCGCCAGCACCCACCAGCTCATCCACGCAGCCCAGATCGCGGCGAGGATGAACGGTAGGCGAAGCCCCTGCAAAATGGCGTACTGCTTCTCACGAGACTGCCGGTTTTGTTCAGGACTCGTCACCGCGTCTGTGATCAAAGCGCGGGCCATGCGACGACGCCGACGCGAGTGAGGCACAGAGGAGTCGACGACATCCTCGGCTTGAGCGTCAACCGTCTGATCGTCCTGGCTCAAACTAGAGAACAACCCGTCACGGGCTCGGTCCCGCGGATCCGAATCGGGGGAAACGTTCTCATTGGTGCTCATATGCGTCGAGGTTAGCCCTCCGGCTTAACCTCTCGCTCAATTTGGGGCATGATAGAGCGCGTGAACACGACGACGAAGACACTTGAACGCCCGGATTTGCGGGAAGATACCTCGTCGACAACCGACGACGGAACCCCGAAGTTTTTCCACTACGTCAAAAAAGACCAAATTGTCGACTCTGCGATTTCCGGCAAAATGGTCGTCGCCCTGTGTGGCGAAACCTTCCCGGTGAAAAAACAAGCAAAGCCCGGCTCTCCGGTGTGCCCGGACTGCGAGCGGATCTATAAGGGGCTGCGCCGCAAGTGACAGCCGCGTCTTCTGGGCCTTCGCTGCGCAAATGGCAGCAGGAGGCCCTCGATTCGTTTCTGAGTACCAAGCCACGCGACTTCATGGCTGTGGCAACGCCCGGCGCAGGTAAGACCACCTTCGCGCTCACGCTTGCCTCGACCCTGCTCGCTGACCGCACCGTCCAGCGCATTATCGTCGTCGTACCAACCGAGCACCTCAAGCACCAGTGGTCGGACGCCGCCAAGCGGTTCGGAATGTCGTTGGACCCAAACTTCACCAACTCTTCGGCAGTCAACGCCGCCTACGACGGCATCGTCGTCACGTATGCGCAAGTAGGTATGCACCCCTTCAAACACCATGCTGTCGCTTCAGCACGACGCACGCTGGTGATTCTCGACGAGATCCACCACGCAGGTGACTCCAAGAGCTGGGGTGATGGTGTCTACGAGGCATACAACGACGTCGAACACCGACTCGCTCTGACCGGTACACCGTTTCGCTCCGACGACTCGCAGATTCCTTTCGTGCGCTACGTCGAAGACGGCGCCGGCCACCTCGTCTCAGAATCGGACTACACCTACGGCTATTCCCACGCACTGGCCGATGGCGTCGTCCGACCCGTGGTGTTCCTTGCATACTCGGGCGAAGCACAATGGAAAGACTCAGCAGGGGAGGAGTACTCAGCTCGCCTCGGCGAACCACTGAACGCCGAACAAACCGCACGTGCATGGAAGACCGCACTGGACCCGAAAGGTGACTGGGTCGCAGCCGTCCTTAATGCTGCACACACCCGCCTGATGAAAGTCCGCGCAAACATGCCAGACGCTGGCGGACTAGTCATCGCCACCAACAAAACCACCGCCCGCGCATACGCGAAGATCCTGGAAAAACTTTCCAACACCCCAGTCACGCTCGTTCTTTCCGACGAACCAGGCGCCTCCGATCGAATCGACGAATTCTCAGCATCTCGCGACGAATGGATGGTCGCTGTCCGCATGGTGTCCGAAGGCGTCGACGTGCCACGCCTATCCGTCGGCGTCTACGCAACCTCAGCATCCACACCATTGTTCTTCGCCCAGGCCATCGGACGCTTCGTCCGTTCCCGCATGCCCGGCGAATCGGCCTCCGTCTTCCTGCCCTCCGTCCCAGTGCTGCTGCGCCTGGCTGAGGAAATGGAAGTTTCTCGCGACCACGTCCTAGGCAAACCTCACCGCGAATCCGGCTGGTCCGACGAACTGCTCGAACAGGCCAACCGCACCCAAAACGAACCCGACGAAACCTCCGGATACGAAACCATCGGAGCATCGGCGGAGCTCGACTCGCTGATTTTCGACGGATCCACCTACGGCACCCCAACAGTCGCCGGCTCTGCAGAGGAACAAGACTTCCTCGGACTGCCCGGCCTCCTCGACGCCGAGCAAGTACGCACCCTGCTGGCCAAACGCCAGGCCGACCAACTCGACGCACGCGATGCTGAAGAAAAAGCGCGCCGGGCAGAGGAACGACGCGCTCGTGAACGAGCAGAGCTACTCGGGGAGCCGCAGAAGGTAACACAGCCGGTGGAGGAGACTCCCCAAAGTGCAACTGCAGCTGACGAACTCCCTCAGCTACGCAGCGAACTCAACGCGCGCGTATCCATCGTCGCCAGCAAAACTGGTCGCCCACACGGTGCGATCCACACCGAGGTACGAAAGGCCTGCGGAGGTCCACCGACTGCACTGTGTAGCGCGGAACAGCTCCGAGAACGCATCGCCTACCTTCGTGACTGGTGACACCGAAGTCGGTACAGTGGGCGGGCACATTACGTAAAACGAGGAGAAACGAATGACTGACCGCTACAACCCCAACGGTTACCCGAACGACCCGAACGGCCACCCTGAGGGAGTCTCGCCCTATAACCAGCCGCAGCCGGAAGGCTACGACACAGCGAACAACTACGCCGGCTATGAGGCACCAGCGGGCTATGACACGGCCCAGAGCCCCTCCGCTTACGGCGCGCCCTACGGCACAGCGCCGGTAGGGGAGCAGAAACCTAATGGCGTTGCAATGGCAGCCCTGATTTTCGGCATTCTCTCGATCCCTGCCATGTTCACGTTGTTCGGTGCCATCATTCTTGGTGTCATCGCGGTGATCCTCGGCATCGTTGGTATCCGTAAATCGAAGAACATCGTGGGGCCGGGTTCCCGCAAAGGCATGGCGGTGACCGGCCTGGTCCTAGGCGCTTTCGCAATGATCGCAACTGCGGTGATCATCTTCTGGGGTGTGTACTTTGCCAAGGACATCATCGGCGATTGTGAACAGTACCAATCGGACAACGCTGCATACCAGAAGTGCATCGAAGATGGCTTCAATGAAAAGATAAATGAAATGGAAGGGTCCTCGAACTAAAGACCGCGGTGATACTCGCCGTAAACGAGTAGCACCGAGTAAAGCGCAAGCTCAGCGCCCCGGCAGATACATGATCTGGCCGGGGCGCTGAGCTTTGTCGCGTGAAAATTTAGTCCAGGTAGTCGCGCAACACCTGGGAGCGCGACGGGTGACGCAACTTCGACATCGTCTTCGACTCGATCTGGCGGATACGTTCACGCGTGACGCCGTAGACCTGACCAATCTCATCTAAGGTGCGCGGCATGCCATCGCTCAAGCCGAAGCGCAGGCGAACGACGCCAGCCTCACGTTCGGTGAGCGTGTGCAGAACGTCTTGCAGCTGATCCTGTAGAAGCGTGAAGGACACGGCATCCACGGCAACGACTGCCTCGGAGTCTTCGATGAAGTCGCCGAGCTGGCTATCGCCCTCGTCACCAATCGTCTGGTCGAGCGAAATCGGCTCACGAGCGTACTGCTGGATCTCGAGGACCTTCTCCTCGGTGATATCCATTTCCTTTGCCAGTTCGAGCGGCGTTGGCTCGCGACCGAGGTCCTGCAGCAGCTCACGCTGAATGCGGCCAAGCTTGTTGATGACCTCGACCATGTGCACCGGAATACGAATGGTGCGGGCCTGGTCTGCCATAGCACGCGTAATTGCCTGGCGGATCCACCACGTGGCATAGGTGGAGAACTTGTAGCCCTTGGAATAGTCGAACTTCTCAACGGCACGGATGAGGCCAAGGTTTCCTTCCTGAATCAGATCCAGGAATGCCATCCCGCGGCCGGTGTAACGCTTGGCCAGCGACACGACGAGACGCAAGTTCGCCTCGAGCAGATGGTTCTTTGCCTTACGGCCATCACGAGCGACCGCGCGGAGATCACGCTTTACCGCAGGCGTGAGCTTTGCATCCTTGTCGCCTTCTGCGGCAGCACGTGCCATCTCGTCGAGACGGTGCTGTGCGTAGAGTCCTGCCTCGATGCGCTTCGCAAGAGAGACCTCTTGCTCTGCATCGAGAAGTGCAACCTTGCCGATTTGCTTGAGGTAGGCACGAACAGAGTCCGCGGATGCGGTCAGCTGAGCATCCTTGCGTGCTTGGCGCAGGGCAGCGGATTCTTCAATGTCCCAGACAGAAGAACCGTCGTCCTCTTCTTCCTCGTCATCTTCGTCTTCGGTCTCGTCGGCGTCGTCCATGGCACCGTCGAGATCTTCGTCGAACGCGTCGTCCTCATCGTCGCCCATGTCCGGGTCGTAATCTTCGGCATCGGTCGGATCCAAGGACTCGTCGTCCGCGCTTGTTGCCTCGAGATCCTCGGTCTCGGCTTCGTCCGCCTTCGCTGCAGCGGTTTGAGCAGCCTTTGTGGTGCGCTTCGCCGCAGACTTACGGACAGTTTTCTTCGCGGACTTCTTTACCGTCTTCTTGGCAGTCTTTTTCGCGGTTTTCTTCGCAGTCTTTTTAGCAGTCTTTTTCGCGGTTTTCTTCACTGCTTTTTTGGCTGCTTTCTTCACCGTCTTCTTGGCAGGCTTCGAGTCGGTACCGGAACCGTTGCTCTCGCCACCGTTTGACGGATCCACAGGCTCGCCATGAACGGTGTTGTTGCTTGAAGCTTCGCTGGCTACCACGTACGCCCTTTCGACTCATCAGACTATCTCGGGGCCGGGACCTAGCAAGAGGTTCGGCCCACAACCACTGCGATGTGCACTTCATCGTTGTGAAGTGCAGTTGGTGAAGTGTTTGCTACCACTGGAAAACCAGGGTACGCAAGCACATAAAAATTTTCAGAACGCCCATCCTAGCAAGCAGGTGAACGTTCCATTTTTATGTGCCTACTGCACGTATGGGCGCGTAGCCCGAATATGCAGAATGTCAACACCCTACAGGATTTACCTATGAGGTGAGCCAGCGACATGACCGGCACCGGCCTTGGCAGCGCCCACGATGCCTGCTCGATTCAGTAACTTGGCCACAACTACTGGAGTGTTGACGTTCAGCAGTGGAACCCACTGGTCACTGTTTTCCGAAACACCGCCGCCAACGATGATGACATCCGGGTTGAGGAGTCGTTCGTATTCGCAAAGAACAGTTTCCACGCGCTTGGCCCAATCGTCGTAAGAAAGGCCTTCCCTCGTGCGCACGGCGGATGACGCAAGGTGTTCGGCCTCCGTGTCGTCGATAAGCAGATGCCCGAGCTCGCTATTGGCAAAGAGCTGACCGTTAGCTAGAAGCGCTGAGCCGATACCCGTGCCAAACGTCAGAAACAAGGCAGAGCCGCGCTGTGCTTCGGGGCATCCGAAAGACACCTCCGCAAGCCCGGCTGCGTCGGCATCGTTGAGCACAGTGACATCGTGGTGCCCCAGCACGGTAGAGAAGAGCTCAACCACATCCGTGCCCACCCAAGTCGGGTCAATATTCGCCGCAGTGCGAGCAATGTTGCGGACAATCACGCTCGGAAGCGCAATCCCAACCGGGCCTGACCATGCTGCTTGACGCGTTAACTGCGCGATCGCCTCTGCAATAGCGTCAGGGGTCGCCGGTTGTGGCGTAGGCACCTCAAGTCTTTCACCGTGAAATTCGCCACTGTGAAGGTCGACAACCGCAGCCTTCAGGGAGGAGCCTCCAACGTCAACTCCAAAGCCGAACCGGGATGAAGGGGAAACTGAGCGCGACACGTGCGACTCGTTGTGTGGTTGAGGTGAGGTCATGTGCGCAGTGTACAAACTTGCACCCTTGTGCGGATGATGTCGAAAAAATGAGTTTCTACCAGCAAAGATGACAGAATCATGGACGTGCTTTAGTATTCCGCTCAAATGTCGCGTGTAGAGGCGCGATCAAGCACGACGTTGAGCTGGAGGAACATCAAGCATGGCCACCGATTACGATGCGCCGCGCCGCCGCATGGACGACGACATCGAAACCGACTCCCTCGAAGGCCTGAAGGCAGCAGAGGTTGCAGGCAGCAGCATGGACGATGATGGGGAAATCGTTGAGCCTGTCGAGCCCCCGACGCAGGACCTCTCGGGTGAGGAACTCAATGTTGAGGTCAAGCCACGCCAGGAAGACGAATTCACCTGCGCGTCCTGCTTCTTGGTGCAAAAGAACAAGCGCCTCGCCTATGTCGAGGACGACGGCTCCAAGATCTGCCTCGACTGCGAGTAATTAGTACCAGGCGGCGCAAGCCGTTATCCGCTCCTCGCGGGGATTAGGAGCGGTCCTTAAGGCCCGGAACGAATGCATCAAGCACGGCTTCCGGGTCTTTTGCTGAAATGAGCCAATACGGCGTCGGATCCTCTGGGTCATCGAGCACGAGAAGAACATGCTCGGGCACCCACGACCGCGTGATGAGGAACGCTGCCGGATCGAGTTGCCTACCCAAAGCATTCTGGCGGGCGGAAGCCGGCACAACCGTCGCGCGGTCCACGACCGTACTGGGCAAGTTCGCATCCCCGGCGAGCAACCAGCGGGTCCCGTCAGGGTCCTGCTCAACGGTTAGGGTGTAGCGCGACAGCCATACTAAAAACCAGACCGCTAACGCGCCTGCAACAACAAAGCCGCCAACAAACCACCACATGTTGCGGTTCAGTGCGAGCTCGCCTGCGAGGAGCAGCGTCAGGCCTGCAACTGCAGCCCACCAGTACCAAGGCACCCATTGGCGCTCGGTATACAGCACTTTCGGTGCATCCGGAGCGGAAGTGTCGGAAGGATTCACTGGGTTCGTAGTCACCCCTCATACCTTAGGCATTGATATCGGAGGAACCCAGCTGCCGTATGGTTGGCAGCGTGGAAGAGCAACAATCAATCGCGCGTATCGACGACACCATCGGCCCAATCGCAGTTAAGCGACTTGACCCTGATTTGCCCTTGCCTCACCGGGCTCACCCGGAAGATGCCGGAGCTGACCTTTACTCCGCAGAGGATGTGACGCTCCAGCCAGGTGAGCGAGCGCTTATTGGCACAGGAATTGCGATTGCGCTTCCTGTAGGCACAGTGGGATTGATTCACCCGCGTTCCGGGCTCGCAGCAAAGCAGGGCTTGAGCATTGTAAATACTCCCGGAACCATCGATGCAGGGTACCGGGGCGAGCTCAAGGTGTGCCTCATTAACACCGACCGGTCTGAGCCGATTGTCATCACACGTGGAATGCGTATCGCACAACTCGTCGTGCAACGTGTGGAACTGGCAAGCTTTCAAGAAGTAGACGAGCTCGATGAGACGGTCCGAGGCGCTGGCGGCTACGGATCGACTGGCACGAACTAACTCTGTGTCGCTCTGGGGGCTACAGTCTTTAGCGACGAAAACGTACTGAGAATTTAGAGGAGGTACCTGCAATGGCAATCTGGCCGTTCAGGAGGAAGAAGAAAGCCGAAACAACCCCGGAACCGCAGAAGGTTGTAGAGGAGTCAACCGCGGCACCGGCAGCGTCCGAGGCTGAGGCGCCCGAATCGGTTGCTGATACCCAGTCGGCATCTGCTACGGCAGATGCGCAGGTAGAGGCGCCGGAGCTTCGTGTGGCAGAAGGCGTGCAGGTCCTTACAGATTATGACCCGATCAATGGCTCCACGGGTCCGTTCGATGGCGATAACGTCAACATTGATGACTTTGACTTTTCGGACTTCTCCCAGGCCACGCTGAACCTCGGATCCATCCGGATTCCACTGCCGAAGGAATCCCAGGTCCAGGTGGAGATGGGCGAGCAGGGCCCCAAGATGGTTCACATCGTCACCCGCTTCGGCCGCCTGACCCCGGTGGCGTTTGCTGCTCCGCGAACCGGTGGTTTGTGGGAGGAATCTTCCGACGAGATCATCGAAGGTATGCGTTCTGAGGGTATGCCCGTCGAAATTGAGCAGGGGCCCTGGGGTCAAGAGATCGTAGGAACCGGCACTAACGGCGTCATTCGAATCATCGGTGTGGAGGGGCCGCGCTGGCTCTACCGCGTGACACTTGCTGCTCCGTCCGGTTCGGAAGACCAGCTTGCGCAACTTGGTCGTGAAACGGTCGCGCGCTCGTTTGTTTACCGTGGCGACGACCCGATTCTTGCTGGAAACTCTCTCCCCGTTGTGCTTCCTGAGCAGCTGGCAAAGCAGGTGCAAGAGGCTGTGGAGGCGCGTGCTCAGCAGGCTCAGGGCGCTCAGGAAGCCCCCGCGGAGGGTAACCCGAACGTGCTGAGCGACGCGTTGCAGAAGATCATCGCTCAAAATGTCGAAGGCCAAAAGCAGCTCCGCGAATTCCGTGAGGCGCAGCACGCTCAGCGCCAAGCCGGACGCGGTAAGTCCGAGTAGCTGTGACTGACGAGATTCCTGCCGGCCTCGTGCTGAAGTTGTCTGTGAGGGCAATGGCGCACGGGGGAGAAGGCATCGCCGACGCCCCAGACGGGCGCGTCGTTTTCATCGCGGGCGCAATTCCCGGCGACACGGTTGAAGCGCGACTGACCCGTGTGAAAAAACGCTGGGCACGTGCAGAGCTTGTCAAAGTAGTGGATCCATCGCCTCACCGGGTCAGATCGGCTTGTCCTGCGGCAGCAGCAGGTGCGGGGTGCTGCGACTTCGCGCACATTGACCCGGCGGTACAGGTATCGCTCAAACGCGACGTTCTTCTTGGCCAACTCGGTGCGCTTGCGAGCAAGAGTGGTGTTGTCGAGGCGGATGTCGTCGAGAAGCAATTGCGGGTTGTGGAGCTTGAACCCAGAACTGGTTGGCGCACCCGTGTCCGCATGGGCGTTGACCCGCAAGGACGAGCCGGAATGCGTGCACTGAAATCGACAGACGTTGTCGGTGGTGTCGTGTGTAGTCAGGTCGCGCCGCAAGTGCTCGACGGCATCATTGGCGACGACGCGGCTCGATACACGCCCGGCAGTGAGATTGTGGCGGTCGTGGATTTCCGCGGGAAACGTCACGTTGTGGAAACACAGTCGGCGCAGCGTGGCCGACGCGTTGAGCGTATTCACAAGGTGCTTGAAGGCCCGGGGTTGGTCACCGAGGTGGTAGACGGTCACGAGTTTTCCTTTCCCCCTACAGCATTTTGGCAAGCGCACCTCAACGCGGCGCAAACCTATAGCGACCTCATTAAAGAATGGGGAAGCGACAACTACACGCACCGTAACGGATGGGATCTGTACGGAGGCGTCGGTGCATTTGTGCCTGCGATCAATGAGGCAATCGGCGGCGGCAGGATCGACAGTGTTGATTACTCCGCTTCGGCGACGGCGAACCCACAGCCAGTGGAAGACGAGTTTGATGTGCATCGCCACAATGCGAAGGTGGAAGTTGGAATCAGCGAGCTTCCGGCTCCGGGACTTGTTGTCTTAGATCCGCCCCGGTCAGGGGCAGGGCGTGATGTCGTCGACAAGATTGCGCAAGCGGCTCCAGAACGCATCATTCACATCGGTTGTGATCCAGCAACCTTTGCGCGCGACCTCGCAGGCTTTGGCGCGCACGGATTTAGAGTCGAGCACATCGCTCTTATCGATGCTTTTCCCAATACTCACCATTTTGAGGTCATGGCATCACTTGTGCCTGACCACAATGGTGGTGCGGAGGAATAGGGTCAACCAATTTCGGAGTGTAAGCTGACCAGAACCGATTCCGCACTACGCAACGTGCGGAAACCATACGGGAACACTGCAGATGCGGACCGCATCGCGGCGAAAAACCTGAAGGAGAGCGACAGGATAGTGGGACTGCTCGAGCATATTGAGACACCGGCAGACGTGCAGAAGCTCGCGCCGAGCCAGCTCAACGCGCTCGCGGACGAGATCCGGCAGCTGCTCATCCAGAAAGTGTCAGCAACCGGAGGACAC
Source organism: Corynebacterium sp. HMSC034E11 (assembly GCF_001835905.1). NCBI lineage: Bacteria > Bacillati > Actinomycetota > Actinomycetes > Mycobacteriales > Corynebacteriaceae > Corynebacterium > Corynebacterium sp. HMSC034E11. The sequence goes on along the minus strand of NZ_KV826394.1, from coordinate 147,533 downwards.
CTCGGACCGAACCTCGGCGTTGTTGAGCTGACACTGGCGCTGCATTACGTTTTCGATTCCCCGAACGACCCGATCATCTTTGACACATCGCATCAGTCGTATGTGCACAAGATTTTGACTGGACGTGCGAACCAGTTTGATTCCTTGCGCAAGAAGGGCGGTCTTTCTGGGTACACGTCGCGATCTGAATCAGAACACGACTGGACCGAATCTTCCCATGCCAGTGCCTCGCTGTCCTATGCGGACGGTCTTGCCAAAGCGAAGGAACTCACCGGTAATTCGGACGATCACGTCATCGCAGTTGTCGGTGACGGAGCGCTCACAGGTGGCATGTGTTGGGAAGCACTCAACAACATCGCGGCCGGAAACCGCAACGTTGTCATCGTGGTTAACGACAACGGCCGTTCGTACTCTCCGACGATTGGCGGACTGGCCAATAACCTGACCAAGCTCCGTGACCAGCTAGCCGCTATTCGGATCCAGCCTGGCTACGACGAGGTCATGGAGTCTGGGAAAAAGACCCTCAAATCTATGGGGTGGGTCGGAGAGAAGACCTTTGATGCATTGCATGCGCTCAAGGAAGGCGTGAAGTATCAGGTTCTTCCAACCGAAATGTTCCCGGACCTTGGTATGAAATATGTCGGTCCAGTCGAGGGGCATGATCTCAAGGCACTGCTCAACGCCTTTAAGTATGCCAAGCGCTACGAGGGGCCGTTGATCGTGCATGTTGTCACTGAGAAAGGCCACGGTTTCGCCCCGGCAGTCAATGACGTAGCCGACCAGATGCACTCTACCGGCGTGATCGACCCTGTAACAGGAAAAGCACTGGCCACCTCTAAGCCAGGTTGGACCGCAGCTTTCACCGAAGAGCTGCTTCGCGCAGGCCACGAACTCGATGACATCGTTGCGATCACTGCGGCAATGGCGGGGCCAACCGGTCTGCAGCCATTTGGTGAGCAGTTCCCAGACAGGTTCTTCGATGTGGGGATTGCGGAACAGCACGCAGTGACGTCTGCCGCTGGTATGGCACTCGGTGGATTGCACCCGGTTGTGGCGATTTACTCGACCTTCCTCAATCGTGCTTTTGACCAGTTGCTTATGGATGCAGGTTTGCTCCACCAGCCGGTTACGTTAGTGCTGGACCGTGCAGGCGTAACTGGCTCCGACGGCGCAAGCCATAACGGTGTTTGGGATATGGCGATCGCATCGATCGTCCCGGGTGTCCGTATCGCCGCACCTCGAGACACTCAGTCGTTGCGCGAAGAGTTCAGGGAGGCCCTTCTTGTCGACGACGCCCCGACGATCGTACGGTTCCCGAAGGGCTCTGCCGGCCCGACGATCCCGGCACTGCGAAACGTCGGCGGTGTAGATATCCTCGCCGAACCCACAGGTGATAGCAGCGATTCAGAAATCGACGTGCTACTCGTTGCCGTCGGCGCATTTGGTCAGGCCGCGCTCGAGATTGCAGATGCGCTTGTCGACGACGGTATCCGCGTGACTGTTGTCGATCCCCGTTGGATCATTCCCGTCAACGCCGCGCTGTGTGACCTGGCTGTCGAAGCTGACATGGTTGTGGTCTATGAAGACGGCATCATTCGAGGCGGCGTCGGATCTGCTATCGCTGAGGCGTTTTCGGCAGCAGAGGTGGACACACCGCTACGCCAACTCGCGTTTCCGGATGTGTTCCCCCTGCACGGGTCCCGCGACGAAATCCTCGAGGAGTATGGACTCGATGCGGAGTCTGCCGCCCTGCAGATTAGAGAGTGGGCACAGCGACTCGCTGACAGCGAGTAAGGCGCTATTGAGCGCGCTTCCTGCGACGGCGACGTGCTGCAGCTCGCCCAGATGACGGGGTTTTGCCCTGCGGGATTCCTGCTGCTTTCGCTTCAGCTTGGGCCCGTGCGAGCAGCGGTGCCGTAAGGGCGATCTGCCATGGGCGTGCCCCAGCACGCTTCAGTTGCATAGCAGCAGCGTCAGTGCTCCATACGGCGTCGGAGTCTGGGGCGGTCCACATAACTTGTCGCAGCACTGCAGAAGAGAGCAGCATATCTGGACGGATGTTTTGTTGCGCCGCCACTTCAGAGACGTACTTTCGCGCCGACTGCAATGCGTGCCAGGAACGTGGGTAGTCGTGTTCCCACACAATTTTTGCGGGAGGGTCAGTCGGTGCAGGCTGCGCGGGGGTTGGCCATTGTTCGGGGTCCTCAGCGAGCGCCTGTTCGACGAGACTAAACCAGAATTTGGCTTTCGTTGTATTGAGCGATCGGTAGCGCAGGCAGTTTCGTAGTTCCCATGGGGAGGATGGCACAGTACGAGCGATGGTGACGATTGATTCGCTCGAGAGCATGTGACCGGGAGAGATGTCTTCTTTTCGGCAATGTTCGTCGCGGGCGGTCCACAGCGTTTTAGCGAGCTGCAGGCTCCTGGCGGAGCGTAGCCCTGACACTCCCTTCATGTCACGCCATGTCTCATTAAAGGGTGCGTTGTCCGGTCCGAGCTCGTTGACAATCCGCTCAAACTCCTGCTCGGCGAACGAAAGCTTGCCTTCGTTGTCCAATTGCTCGGCGAGAGCCTCTGCGAGATCGTGGAGGTGTGCCACATCTAGCGCTGCGTATTCTTGCCACGTCGGTGGCAGAGGTGTGGTGGACCAGTCTTCGTGGCCGTGACCTTTCTTAAGTTCTACTCCTACGAAGTGCTGCACCATCGCCGCCAAATTTGGCCTATTAAACCCTGCGAAGCGGGATGCGAGTTCTGTGTCAAAGATTGTGCCTGGGTAGAGACCGAGCATTGCGAGCGACTTAAGATCATCGACGGCTGCATGGATAATCCAGTCCTCACCGTTGATGACGGGAGCGAGGGCATCATGAAGCGCGTCTCGGTTGCCTTCCGGGGCGAACAGGTACGTATCGGTATCTCGTCGATAAATCTGCACGAGAAACGCTCGGTCGTCATAACGAAATGACGCTGCGCGCTCGGTATCGATGGCGTAAGCGCCTCGACCTTCTGCCAATGCCGCCGCTGCGCGAGAGAATTGCTCGGGAGTTTCTACGAGGTGGTACTGCACCTGGGATGTCATGTTGCGTAAGTATGCCCTAGCGTGCGTTGAGCTGTGTCACACCCTCTGGTGGAAGCCCGGCAACATGGGCCAAAACCTTGGAAAAAGCCTCGACGTGGCTCTTCAAGTCGATCCCCTCAGCAGTCCAGGAGGCGCGCATCTCCAACTGGTATGCGCGGGGAGGTCCGCCGATCTCACCGAAGCGTACTGATGCGGTCGACGTAACCGTGCCGCCAAGATTGGTGAACCCAGCACTGGTCTCCGCGAGCGATTCATTGAGCCACTGCCAAGCGACGTCAGGTAGCAACGGGTCTGACGCCACAGCATCATCCATGTCCGCTTGGATATAGGCCACCAGCCGCATGGTGCCCTCCCAGGCCTCCTCGGCGGCAGGGGAGTGTAGGAGGATTAGTCGGCCGAAAGCATCGCCTTCTGAATCGACCGGGATGTTGTCACCGTCCTCGTTCGGGTGGACTACTTCGAGCCCCACAGCATGGCTAAACGGTGCTGGTCGCTGCGGCGGTCGGATAGTCCCGAGGGAAATCTCAGGACGAAGCTGGGCTGCATGCATTGACTCGACGGCCTTAGAAAAATCCGCCGGCCAGTTCTCGTTTGCGCCTTCCCCGAGCGTATCCGCACTATGTGTGGAGGTCTGGGGGGTGGTGTCCGGATTCATCACACGCATAAAGGTATCGACCCGTTGCGTGTGGTGGGGGAGGCGCGCCGACATATCGTCGAGACGCAATGTGCGACAGCGTAGACTCATTACGACTTTAGTTTGATCTGCCGTATCGGCAGGGAAGGAGCGTCATCATGGCCAAGCTTGACTTTGCGAAACTCAACGCCACGCAGCGTTATCTGCAGTTTGCAGTGTTCCGTGCAATTCCCGGTGCTCTTGGGACGGAACGTACTCGTATCATCGAAGAAGCGCAGGCTTTCTTCCGCAAGCTTGAAGAAGAGGGCGTCGTTGTTGTTCGTGGCATCTACGACAACACCGGCATTCGTGCTGATGCAGACTTCATGATCTGGTGGCACGCAGAAGAGTTTTCCGACCTACAAAAGGCACTGGCTGATTTCCGACGTGAGACTGCGTTCGGTCAGCTCGTTGAGGTGAGCTGGCTTGGCAACGGTTTGCACCGTCCTGCAGAGTTCAACAAGTCCCACCTGCCGAGTTTCATTATGGGGGAGGAACCGGGTGACTGGATCACGGTCTACCCCTTCGTTCGCTCGTATGACTGGTACATCATGGACCCCCAGAAGCGTCGCCGAATCCTTTCTGAACACGGCCAAGCCGCCCGCGACTTTGCGGACGTGCGCGCGAACACCGTCGAGGCGTTTACGCTCGGCGACTACGAGTGGATGCTGGCATTTGAGGCGCCAACGCTCGAGCGCATTGAGGCCCTGATGAAGACGATGCGTTACACCGAGGCCCGCCTGCACGTGCGCGAGGAGGTTCCGTTCCAGACCGGACGTCGCGTCAGCGACATCGCGGAGATCATCAACATCCTGCCGTAGGCCGGATGAGGCCCTAGGCCTCTTCCAGCGTCAGGCTAATGGAGTTGATGCAGTAACGCAGGTCGGTGGGGGTGTCAAAACCCTCGCCGGCAAACACGTGGCCGAGATGAGAGCCACAGTTCGCGCAGAGTACTTCCGTACGGATCATTCCGTGAGAGCGGTCTTCGCGCTCAATAATCCGATCGCCCGCCAGTGGGGAAAAGAATGCTGGCCACCCGCAGTGTGCGTCGAACTTTTCTGAGGACCGAAACAGTTCCTCACCACATGCTCTACAGCGGTAGACACCTTCAGTGGTGGTGTTGGTGTATTCGCCCACACCGGGTGCCTCGGTGCCGGCCTCCCGCAGGACCCGAAACTCTTCAGGGCTAAGTTTTTCTCGCCACTGTGCTTCGGTGAAGTCCTTGTAATTTGGTTTGGATTCGCTCATTGTCGCGTCCTCTCCTTTTGTGGCGCCGATGTGATTTGAGTAGACCATACCCACGATGCCACCGCGACAATAAACACGGCCCATCCAAATGTGGGAAGAAAAGTGTTCAGCCACCGTCCAAGCAGTATCGCGTCAGGCGTAACCCAACTCAGTGGCGCGAGACATAAAACGGCGCCCAGCCACGTTGGCCAAGTGTGCAGGGGGCTGGCGCGGTGAAACACAGTAAACAGGGCGGGGAAGAGCATCATCGAGTAGTACGCCTGTCCGAGTGAGGACAGTAGGCATACGCCTGCGAGCAGGACGCCGGTGCTCAAGGTCAGCCAAAGCCATTCGTCGCTATAACGCCAGCGGGCTAAACCAATGATCGCCGCCGCAACAGCAGATGCAGCGACGACAAAGAGGATGGTGTGCGCCCAGGCAGGCATACCGAAATAGACGGCAAAACCTGCGAGCGAAGAGTTGGCATAGTCGCGTGTGATGCCTAGATACGGCACAACAACGTCGATGTAGTCGCGAGCACCTGGAGTCAGCGGCCAGGCAATGACGTTGAGGAATACAGGTACGGCGACACCGCAAGCAACTACCTTCCACCGCATTTTCATCAGTGGCAGTACGAGAAGCGGAGCGAACATTGGCTTGACGACGACCGCCAGCCCGAGCACGATACCCGCACCGACATCACGCCTAGCGAGAAACAACGCGATAAACGCAGTCAGGGCGAGAAGCAGTACGCCGTTGATGTTCGAAAACACCAAGGTATTTGTCACGGCTTCCGTCATAAATGCAAGGGCTAATGCGATTGGAAGCACCGGGTGAGACATGCGGAAGCCCGCTAGCCGCGTAAGCCATGTGACTGCAGCAATAATGCAAAGCGCGTTGAACAGGATGAAAAATGGCCTCGCGCTTTCCATACTTGGAAGCATCCCAAGAGGAGAAAGTAGCAGCGTAGCACCCGGGTTATAGAGGTAGTGCGGGTCAACGTGCTCGTAAATCTCGTTGTACACAGGTACTCGGTCGACGAAGCGGCGTGCCGCCGACCAGACCGTAGTGAAGTCGTCGGTCACCGATCCGGTGCGTGCGAGGACAAAAAGCCTGTGCACGATCAAGATGACTGCCAGTGGCCAAGCCAAAGCACCTGCGCCTCGAAGCGTGGAGGTTGGTACCTCCGCGTGGGAACGCGTCGCGACGGGCGCTGGGGCGACCCAAAAATCATGGAGGCGAGTTTGCAACATCACGGGTGATACCGTACCGGCTCGATTAGCCTTTTCGGTCCCGCACCCTTCGGTAACGGCAAAACAGCAGGGAATCGCTTGTTGCTTTAACCGACTCGAGAACAAAGGGGATGTTGCGATCGTCGTCACTGTGCCCGAACAACCTCACTTCAGAAGGCTGCAGCACTGCGTGAGGGCTGATGGTGTAATGAAATACGTCTACCGCGTCTTCATTCAGCATCTGGGTGTTGAGCTGTGGACCTCCCTCGCAAACGATGCGGGACATACCGTGCATGTGCAGCGCTTCAATTGCTGTTCGCATGGAGTCATCTACGAGCGGGAGGATGCTGCCACCAGCCTCGGTGATGTCATGTGCGCGAGCAGCAACCTCAGGGGTATCGAGCATATCCTGGGGGACGGCGAATATCGGCGCTGCGAGACTATTGGAGAAGAGCTGCGAGGACGTATCAAAACCGAGGCTGCGGCTTAACACCACAATCGGAGGCGCGACAGACTGCCCGTTTTCCTTCCGTTGTTGCTGTTTCTCTGGCGAGACTCGCGCACCGAAGTAGTCTTCCTTTCGTACCGTTTCCGCACCAACGAGCACTGCATCAGACCACACGCGAAGGGCGTTGAGCAATGCGAAATCGGTCGCATTTCCCAAGCCGGCAGATGCTCCCTCGATTGCGGCAACCCCGGTGAGCGAAGCAATACCAATCAAGCGTGTCTCGCACTCCCCAGGTGGAAGAACCGGCCCAATCAATACCTGCGTGTCGATCGAGTCGGGAAGCTGGTCTGAGGTGTTGGGGGTAAGCATCGTCGTTAATTGTAAAGCGGTTTTGTTTCTGGCCTCGTGGTTTTGGAACGTGGTGGGTTGAAGCTGATCAGCTTCGGTGAAAGCGTGAGCTGATGCGTGCTCCCGTAAGCGCCAAACCAGCGCAGGTGAGCACGCCGAGCGCCATCGCAGCGGCTGGGTTTGGGCCGAGCGCAACAAGTGGTGGAACGAGTCCACCGATAATGAATTGGAAGAACCCCATGACACCGGTTCCGGCTCCGGTACCGATGTCTCGCACTTCCTCGATAGCGAGAGCGGAAGCATTCGCCATGATGAATCCCGCCATCGCGGAGAGGATTGCGATAAAAGGAATCATTGCGGTGCTTGGACCCAAAATGGAAAATGCGAGGAGTATCGCACCCACTGTGAGATCAACTCCGAGTGCGACGGTAAGGAGCGCGCGCGGCTGGTGCCGCTTGAGCAGCCGCATGTTGAGCGTGTTGCTCAGTGGAATGAGCAACGCGATGCTCCCGAAGACGAGAGAGAATGTGGTTGGGCTCAGACCGAGCTGCAATTGGAGGACTAGGGGAGAAGCCGCGATGTAGGAAAAGAGCGTGCCAAAGCCCAAACCTGCAGCCACCATGTATCCAGTGAACGCGGGACGTTGTAGACAGCGCCCCATCCGCGGAAACATCTGGCGCAAGGTGCCACTTGTCCGCTTGTGGGAGGGCAGCGTCTCGGGAACGAGCCACAAAGCGACAACGAGCTGCGCAAGATTGACTGCAGCGATTGTCCAAAAAACGCCGCGCCAGGTGAATGCGGGAATGATGAGGCCACCAAGCACCGGGGCGATTGCGGGCATAAACCCGGAGATCGCCATGAGCGCTGAAAGTCCGCGCGCGGCTTGTTTTCCGTGAGCAATGTCGGGGACGACAGCACGAGCAACGACGATCGCGCATCCACCTGCGAGGCCTTGGAAGAAGCGGGCGCAAATGAGGAATGCGATGGAATCAGCTAGCGCGCAAGCCACCGAGGCAACAAGGGCAACGGCGGAAGCCACAATAATGACAGGCTTTCGTCCGGTCCCGTCGGAAATCGCCCCAAACAAGAGATTGCCAAGGGCCATACCGAGCATGAACCCGGTAATGGTCATCTGGGCAAATGAGTGTGACGTCGACAAACTCGTCGCAAGCTCTGGCATGCCCGGGAGGTACATGTCGATGCCCAGGGGGCCAGAGGCGGTAAACAAAGCCAGCGCGGCGAGGAGGCCACCAGAAAGTTTCTGCACGCCGGTAGGATAGCCGCTCCGGATTTTGGTGAAGCGATGCCTATTGAAGTCTCATGACCATTGCAGTGAGCGAGAACAGCAGAGGCAACAATCGGGGGAGCTGCACACACAGATTCGCTAATAGGTTGGGAACAGGCATAGCGTGGTTATCATGCAGTTGCCAAAGTACGGTCCGGCGTGGGCCGGTGCCTTGATGGGCACTTCAATTGCCTCCACCTTGTCTGGTTTGCATGGCTTTCGTCTCTGCCAGATCGCGTTCGCCCTGTGTGCCGCTGTGTTGCTTGCGGTTTTTACGGTGGGCGCTCGACATGAGCCTCCTCGCCACCAAAATATGGCGGCGTGGGGCATGTACACGATGGGGCTACTGTCTTGCGGCTCAGCGTGGACCGCGCTGACCGGTAACGATGGATTCCAGTTGGCCAGTTGGTGGATCGGTGCACCGCTTTCCGCACTAGTGTGTTTGTGGCAGCTTTGGGCGTTTTGGAAGCGACCGAGCCTCTATGGAAAACCTGCGTTTCCCTGGGGCCTTGCGTTGGTCACGCCAATGGTGGCCGCAACGTCTGGAGGGCAGCTATCCGATGAGCATGGAGCGCTCTACCACTATGTCGGTGTGGTGTGTTTCTGGCTCACGTTGACAACGGCAATTCCGCTGTTTGCCTATTGCTTTTGGTCATTCATGCGCCACCGTTACCACCCAAGTGGCGCGGCCGCTGGTACAGCCTGGATCCCACTAGGCGTCGTCGGGCAATCGACTGCCGCTTCAACAGTGCTTTTCGACGCCCACCTCTACGGCATTGTCATGTTCGTGATCGGAGTGCCGTGTTCCTTGTTTGCAATGTATTGCTTCTACCAGGCGGTAGTGGCAATTTCGCCCTACGGTCCGGGGTGGTGGGGTGCCACATTCCCGGTGGGAACGCTGTGCTTAGGCGCTTGGTACCAGGGGTGGTCCCAATTATCCTTTGCGCTGTTGATTCTGCTTCTTGTGCACTGGAGCATTTGCGCGGTACGTTTCGGGGCTTGGCAATTGCAGCGCCTATAGAAAAGGGGATAAAAGAAGAACTGCCTACCGAAACGATAGACAGTCTTTTTTGGAGCGGATGACGAGACTCGAACTCGCGACCCTCACCTTGGCAAGGTGATGCGCTACCAACTGCGCTACATCCGCATCTTGTATTCAGTTGACGAGGGGGAGACCCTCTGTGCGCGATACTGGGATCGAACCAGTGACCCCTACCGTGTCGAGGTAGTGCTCTACCGCTGAGCTAATCGCGCTTGGCTGGTGACAGCTTGGAGGTGGATACGGGAATCGAACCCGTGTACACGGTTTTGCAGACCGTTGCCTAACCACTCGACCAATCCACCGTGGAGTTACCTCCAAAGTATTCGGGAACTCCGAAGTACTTGGAGCGGATGACGAGACTCGAACTCGCGACCCTCACCTTGGCAAGGTGATGCGCTACCAACTGCGCTACATCCGCATCTTGTATTCAGTTGACGAGGGGGAGACCCTCTGTGCGCGATACTGGGATCGAACCAGTGACCCCTACCGTGTCGAGGTAGTGCTCTACCGCTGAGCTAATCGCGCCCACGTTCCTTGATGGAACTGGAGCGGATGACGAGACTCGAACTCGCGACCCTCACCTTGGCAAGGTGATGCGCTACCAACTGCGCTACATCCGCATGCTCTCCGCGCTTACCGCGCTGATTGCGAGAACAAACCTTATCCTCATTCACCGCTTGTATCCAAATCGGCAGTTCACGGCACTTGGTGCGGGTTGGTTAATGAGGTTTCAGCGATGTAATTCTCGGGAGCCGCACGCGATTCAAGGTGTCAAACTAGGCAGGGGAAGGCTCTCTTGGGGGGAAAGTGGTTGTGGCCTGCGGATTCGTCCGTGGCGCTCCATCCGTGTAATCTAGCAACTCGTTCGGTCCTATGGCTCAGTGGAAGAGCGTTCCGTTCACACCGGAAAGGTCGCTGGTTCGATCCCAGCTAGGACCACAACGCAAACCGTCAGGAAACTGACGGTTTTTCTTTTTCTTCAGGCAGTCAGGCTGGGGCCTGCGATTCCTAGCTGCCAATATTGGGGGTTTTGTCGCTTAACCCGGTTTTGTGCCAGTGTGGGAACTATTCGGCCGTTTTAGGCGACTACTCATTTCGAGTGCGAAAATTACGCACTCAATAGTTTGAACAAGGAGACGAAATGCCCAAACCTGCACATTGCAGGCAAGTTGCACGAGTGGGCGGTATTGCTGCCGCGGCGTTGGCAACTGCTCTGGTTACCTCGGCTCCCGCGGTTGCGCATGACGTTGTTATCGGATCCAACCCCGAAAACAAGTCTGTGGTGCAGGACTTTCCTGGGCGGATCGAGCTGGAGTTTTCTGGCGAGCCCAAGGAAGGTTTCAATACCGTCGCCATCTCACGTACGGAGAATGGAAGCACGGATGTGCTGTTCACCGGCGAACCGGTAATTGAGGGCCGAAACGTCACACTCGACCTTCCGCCAGATCTGCAGCCGGAGGCCGGAGACTACAAAGTTGGCTTCCAAATCGTCTCGTCCGACGGACACGCAACTAAGGGCATGACCTCGTTTAGCTATCAGCCAGATGGCGCTGGCTCGCAATCGCAACAGGATTCGACCGCTACTAACGCTGCAGAAACGAATGAAAACTCAAGCGTTTCTGCTCTCTGGCTGCTTGCTCTTGGCACCATCGTGCTTGCGGTCATCGCGGTGTTGGCCGTGACGAATCGTTCGAAGAAGAGCAAGACCATAACTGATGACGTGCGCAAAGGCGCGCAGTAAGGAAACATGATGAAGAATCGTTTGATGGCCACGGCAGTTGTCGCTGCTTTCGCTTTGACCCCGGCGCTGACCGCCTGCTCTAGCGACTCTAATGAGGCGGCAACCGACACAGCTACCTCGTCCGCTGCAACGTCGGCAAGTGAGACTGCCACGGATGCTGCCGCCACCTCGGACGTTGAACTCGTCGATGGCACTGTGCGTGCAAAGGCTGCCAAGGACGCAGAAAATGGCAGTGATATGACCGCGATCTTTGGCACCTTGAAGAATGACACGGATGAAGACATCCACGTGATTGGCTTCACTACCTCGCTGGGTGAAGCCATGTACGAAATCCACGAGGTAGTGGATGGCGTCATGCAGGAGAAGGAGGGCGGCATCGTCATTCCGGCCGGTGGCACTTACGAGCTGAAGCCGGGCGGTGACCACTTCATGGTGATGGGCTACCCGGACGAGATTCCTGCTGGAGACACCGTTGATGTCACGCTGCTGACTGAGGGTGGCACCACCATTGATATTCCGGAAGTAGCCGTCCGTACCATGCTGCCGGGCGATGAGGACTACGGCGAGGATGGCCAGGTCATGGACCACAGCCAGCACAAGCACGGCGACGATGCAGCGCATGGCGAACACGCCGAGCACAGCGAAACCGCTGAGCACAAGCACTAGGAGGAGCGAATTCAATGGTTGAGCCACAGCGTGGCGGAGTTTCCCGCCGGGTGTTTCTGGCCGGTGCGGCTGGGGTGGCGGGGGTTGCGTCATCAAGCATGGCGCTCGTTGCGTGTAGCGGTGAGGATGATCGCGAAACTGCATCACGGGCACTTACCGAATCAACTATCGCATTCGATGGCGCTCATCAGGCAGGCATCCAAACGACTACACAAGCGAATCTCAACCTCGTTGGGTTCAACCTCAAGGACGGCGTGAAGGTTGATGGTCTTCGCCGTCTTATGCGGTTGTGGACGGAAGATGCGCGAGAGCTCGTCTCCGGCCGCAACCCTTTGTCAAGCCTTGAGCCAGAAATGGTAGACAAGCCGGCAAACCTTACAATCACATGCGGGCTAGGCGAGCGAATCTTTGACGTCGCCGCCCCCGAAAGTAAGCCGGCGTGGCTGCACGACATTGAGTCGATGCCACGGGAGAAACTCGTTCCAGAGTGGGGACAAACCGATATCGTTCTCCAGATCTGCTCGGATGACCCGATGGTGTGTGCATGGGTAATGCGCCACATGACCCGCGCAGGGATGGACTACGTAAAAACTGCGTGGGTGCAGCAAGGGTTCATGAACGCCTACGGCAATATTCCGAAAGGCCAAACCCCGCGCAACCTCTTCGGTCAAGTCGATGGAACCGTCAACCCACATTCGGACGATGAATTCGCGGAGCAGGTGTTTCACGAGGATGGCTCTTCCTCACTGGTAGTGCGCCGGATCGCGATGGATCTCGACGATTGGGAGCGGCTCGACCGGGCTTCACGCGAGGAGTCTGTCGGCCGCAGGTTGAGCGACGGTGCCCCGCTCACTGGCGACAGCGAATTCGACAAACCAGATCTCGATGCAATTGATGAATACGGTCTGCCCGTCATTGACAGGAACTCGCACATGGCGCGAGCAATGCCGCCGAAGGACCATCCGGAGCAGCGTTTCTTACGCAGACCGTACAACTACAACCTTCCGCCGGACCCGAACTCGAAAGGTCTCTCAAATGCAGGCTTGGTCTTTCTGACTTTCCAGAAGGACCCGGATATCCAGTTCACTCCGGTGCTTCGCCGCCTGCTGGAGATGGATCGCCTTAACGAATGGACGACTCACATTGGTTCCGCGGTGTACTGGGTGCCACCGGGCACTGTGGAGCCGGGTAGTGGTAACTCCGGTGATACGTACTGGGGCGAAGCCGTACTTTCCGGCACTCGGGGGGTAGAATCCCTATCGACCGGCGTGCGTCTGCGCCGTCGGGACAGTGAACAGCACGATGGGGTTGCGTCCAGGTATGACGCAGCCCAATGACGCGCAAAGGAGCGCACGACACCTATGTCAAACGAAGCAGTAGTCGAGTTTGCAACGTTCGAGGTCCCCGCAGGCACCGCCGTGGGTGCAGCGATGCGGGAGTTGAACTTGCCGAACAAGGGCGACGACGCCGTCGTTTGCGTCTTGGATGCAGAGGGCGAACTCAAAGATCTTTCCCACGTGCCGGAGCAAACCGCCACGTTCACTCCTGTCCCGGCAAACACTGAGCTTGGTCGCTCGGTTATCCGCCACTCCTGTGCGCACGTACTTGCACAGGCTGTTCAGACGGAGTTCCCGGGAACCAAGCTGGGCATTGGCCCTGCGATTGAAGATGGCTTTTACTACGACTTTGATGTCGCCGAGCCGTTTACGCCTGAAGATCTGAAAACGCTTGAACGGCGTATGAAGAAGATCATCAAGCAAGGCCAGAAGTTTGTCCGCGGTGTCTACGCATCCGTGGAGGAAGCAGCCGAGGATCTCAAGGATGAGCCGTACAAGCTCGAACTGATCAACGACAAGGGCAACGTCGACCCAGATTCTGACGAAGCTACTGAAATCGGTGCAGGCGAGCTGACCCACTACGACAACGTCAATCCCCGCACGGGCGAGGTGGAGTGGCATGACCTGTGCCGTGGCCCGCACGTGCCAACGACGAAGTACATCCCGGCATTCGCACTGACCCGTTCGTCCGCTGCCTACTGGCGAGGCGACCAGGACAATGCTGGTCTGCAGCGTGTCTACGGCACTGCGTGGGAGTCGAAGGAAAAGCTCGACGAGTACATGACCATGCTCGAGGAGGCTGAGAAGCGCGATCACCGCCGTCTTGGCAATGAGCTGGATTTGTTCTCCTTCCCAGACGAGGTCGGTTCTGGTCTTCCGGTATTCCACCCGGACGGTGGCATCGTGCGTATGACCATGGAGCAGCACTCGCGTGAGCGTCACGTGGCAGCCGGCTACTCCTTCGTCAACACCCCGCACGTGACCAAGGGTGACCTTTTCAAGAAGTCTGGTCACCTGGATTGGTACGCGGACGGCATGTTCCCGCCGATGAAGCTCGACGGTGAGGTTGACGCTGACGGCAACGTGACTAAGCAGCCGGTGGACTACTACGCCAAGCCGATGAACTGCCCGATGCACAACCTGATCTTCGACTCTCGTGGTCGTTCCTACCGCGAACTTCCGCTGCGTTTGTTCGAGTTCGGCACGGTGTACCGCTACGAAAAGTCTGGTGTGGTGCACGGTCTGACTCGTGCTCGTGGCTTTACCCAGGATGATGCTCACATCTACTGCACTGAGGAGCAGCTGGAAGAAGAGCTCACCAGCGTTCTGGAGTTCATCATCTCGCTGCTGCAGGACTACGGTCTGGATGACTTCTACCTCGAACTGTCCACGAAGGACCCGAAGAAATACATTGGCGACGACGACATCTGGGAGCGTTCCACGAGCATTCTCGAGTCGGTGGCGAAGAAGTCTGGCCTTGAGCTGGTTCCGGACCCTGCCGGCGCCGCTTTCTATGGCCCGAAGATTTCGGTGCAGGCACGCGACGCCATCGGTCGCACCTGGCAGATGTCGACCGTCCAGTTGGACTTCAACCTTCCTGAGCGCTTTGACCTGACCTACACCGCCTCTGACGGTTCGAAGAAGCGTCCGGTGATGATCCACCGTGCACTCTTTGGCTCGATCGAGCGTTTCTTCGGCGTGCTGCTCGAGCACTACGCGGGTGCGTTCCCGGCATGGCTGGCGCCGCACCAGGTTGTGGGTATTCCGGTTGCTGATGCGTTTGCCGACCACCTTGATGGGGTCGTCGCAAAGCTGCGCGAGCGCGGTATTCGTGCAGAGGTTGACCACTCGGACGACCGCATGCAGAAGAAGATCCGTACGCACACCACGAACAAGATTCCGTTCATGCTGCTTGCGGGTGAGCGTGACGTTGATGCCAACGCTGTGAGCTTCCGCTTCCTTGATGGCACGCAGATCAACGGCGTGAATGTCGATGAGGCAGTGGAGATTATCGCGGACTGGATCGCGGCGAAACGTAACGATCAGCCGAGTGAGGCAAACGTTGCAGCCCAGCGGCAGTAATCATGGCGAGGACCCCTACATCGATACCGGTGTAGGGGCTCCTGACCGTCTTGTACGTCTGTGGGCGCCCTACCGGTCGAGTTACATTGCGTCGGCGCCGAGATCGTCGAAAAGCAATGACCCGTTTCTAGAGATACCGAAACTCAGCGACGAAGACGGATTGATTATTGCCCGTGGCACGCGTGTGTACGCGGTGTTGAACCTGTATCCGTACAACGCGGGACATCTCATGGTTGTGCCGTATCGGAAGGTCGCGGAGCTTGAAGCGCTTGACGACGAAGAAACAACCGAACTGATGGCATTTGCCAAGCATGCGGTAAAGACGCTGAAGCACGTGTCGAGCCCAGAGGCAATTAACGTCGGCTTGAACCTGGGCAAGGCGTCCGGGGGGTCGGTTGGAGATCACCTGCATCTGCATGTGGTTCCGCGCTGGTCCGGTGACTCGAATTTTATGACTGTGCTTTCCGGAACCAAGGTTCTGCCGCAGCTCCTGCGGGAGACTCGCGAGCTGCTGGCGCAGGGGTGGCGCGAGGTTGAACAGGGCGAGGGGAGAAGCCACGATGCTTAGTGTGCATGGGCGTAAACCGGCAGCTGTTGTCGTGGAACCGGTGGCGAAGGGCTTGTTGAAAGCCGGCGTCACGCCGAACATGATCACCCTTGCCGGCACGATTGCCACGATGCTGGCGATGATGGTTCTCATTCCGACGGATCATCTCGTGTGGGCAGCGGTGTTGAGCACGATTTTTGCAGCGTGTGACATGGTGGACGGCACCATGGCGCGATTACGTGGTGGTGGGACGGCTTTCGGCGCAACACTAGACGCCAGTTGTGACCGTCTCACGGACGGCGCCCTGTTTGGGTCGATCGCTATGTGGATGGTCTACGTTGCGGACTTGTCTGCGGCCCATGTTGCAGCCTGCCTAGCTGTGTTGGTCCTCTCGCAGGCGATCAGCTACATCAAGGCGCGCGCTGAAGCCGGCGGCATCAGCGTCGTCGGCGGCCTCATTGAACGGCCAGAGCGTTTGATCCTTGCTTTGGGCGGGCTAGCGCTCGAGGGGTTTGGGGTGCCCAACGCTGTCGTGGTGTCAATTTGGATTCTGTTAGCAGGGTCGTTGTTTACCGTGGTGCAGCGGCTGGTCTTCGCCGCGCGAGACGATCAGGCGAACGCGAAGATGGCGCCACCAGCAGGGGCGTAGATGAGCGGCATTGGAAAGCGTGTGTCTTCGGCGGGTTACATCGCCGGGTGGAAGATCGTCGGGGCGCTTCCGGAGTGCCTCACGCGTCCGTTAGCTGCTGCTGGTGCGGATTGGGTATCAAACGACGGCGCCGGAATGGACATGCTGCGCCGCAATCTCACACGCGTCGTCGGTGCAGAAAACGTCACCAAGGAGCTGGTGCGTGACAGCGTGCGTTCCTACGCAAGGTATTGGCTCGAAGCTTTCCAACTGCCTCGCATTGCGGATGATCCAAACTTGGATGAGCGACTCACTGCAGGTCTGGTTGGTAGGGAGTATTTGCAGGAGTCGATCGATGCTGGCAACGGGGTCGTACTGACTCTGCCGCATTCCGGGAATTGGGATATGGCGGGAATGTGGCTTGCAAAGCACTATGGAACGTTTACAACGGTTGCTGAGCGGCTCAGGCCTGAGAAGCTGTTTGATGCGTTCGTGGAGTATCGCGAAAGCCTGGGTTTCGAAGTACTTGCCCTCACCGGGGAGAAAACTCCTCCCTATGCAAGGCTCAAAGAGGTCCTCCAAGGCGGGGGCATCGTGTGTTTGATGGGCGAGCGCGACCTTGGGCGTCGAGGCGTGCCAGTGACATTTTTCGGCGAGGATACGACTTTTCCTGTAGGGCCAGCAAAGTTGGCATTGGAGACAGGCGCGAGCCTTCACACAGTGCATACGTGGTTTGCAGGTTCGCAGACGGATCCTCGCTGGGGGATGAGCGTTGCACCTGCGCTGAAAGTAACCACGCTTGAGCGAACGGTGCAGGCAATTGCAGACGAGTTCGCTGTCGCGATTGCCCACCACCCGCAGGATTGGCACATGCTGCAGCCGTTGTGGCCTGTCGATGTCCCGGTTCGCGGGAGGCGCTGGGCGCTCGACAACCGTTCAGACATCTCAAGGGAGACCTAGCCGATGCGGGTTGGGCTAGTCTGCTCCTATTCTTTTGATGAACCTGGTGGGGTTCAAGCGCATGTCCTTGACTTGGCGGAGCGGTTGCGGGAAATGGGACATCACAGTGAAGTCCTTGGCCCTGCATCTGCCGATACGCCGTTGCCTGAGTGGGTAACTCGGGGCGGGCCAGCGGTTCCGATTCCTTACAACGGTTCTGTTGCGCGCTTGTCGTTTGGCCCGCGAGTAGTGAGGACGACCAAGCGATTCATCGAACTCGGCGATTTCGACGTGCTGCATATCCACGAGCCAAATTCGCCGGGCTACGCCATGGTTGCGAACCGAATAGCCGCGGGTCCGATCGTGGCTACCTATCACACCTCTGCGGAGAGCTCCTACGCGCTGAAAGTAGCACTGCCTGCGTTGCGAGCGAACTTGGAGAAGATTCGTGCCGGAATCGCAGTGAGCGAGTTGGCATGGCAGTGGCAGGCAGAGCAGATTGGCACTGACCCTGTGATCATTCCGAACGGAGTTGACACGCGACGCTTCGCGCGGGCTCGTGGTGTGCGCAATGACTCTTCAGACGTGGAGGTTGTGTTCCTTGGGCGACTCGACGAGCCACGTAAAGGCCTCGATGTGTTCTTGGCTGCCCTGGAGCGTCTTCCGCGCCTTCCTCAGGTGACGGTGATGGGCGGAGGTGCTGCACGCGAAATGGACGGGGTGCGTTTCGCTGGGAAGGTTATGGAGGATGAAAAGGTCGAGATTCTCGGCCGCGCCGACATTTTTGTTGCCCCGAACCTCGGCGGCGAGTCGTTTGGCATCATTCTGGTCGAAGCAATGGCGGCGGGGTGTGCCGTGGTAGCCAGCGATATCCCTGCTTTTGCCGCCGTTGGCTCTGACGCTGCGGCCTTCTTTCCGCCGGGGGATCCCGATGCTTTGGCGCAGCAGTTGCAGCTGCTTATCGACGACGCCACTTACCGCAATGACTTGATTAACCGAGGCGCACGTCGGGCCAGGGAATTCGACTGGTCAGTGGTGGCGAACCGTGTTTGCGCTGTGTATGAGGCTGTTTCCTACAACGAGAAGGTGAGGATTGAGCGGTGACATTTGGTGTCGTGCTTCTCGTCGTCGCGCTGATCTGCGTTGTCATCGTGGCTGCCTGGGCGTTTCACACTGCGCAGCGACTTCACCGATTGCATATTCGTTTGGATAGGTCCCGTGATGCGCTGCAGGCTGCTCTTGACCGCCGCTGCGCTGTAGTTGCGGCGCTGTTTCCGGAGCTCGCGAAGCAGGCTCACGAAACGGAGGCGCTTCGGTTCAGCTCGAAGGATCTTCGGCTGCGTCTTGGCGCTGAGGGGGATCTGATGCAGGTGGTCAGGGAGTCGTCGCAAAGCAGTGGCGACGTACCGGCTGAACTCCGTGATGCACATACCCGAGTAGAACTCGCCCGGCGGTTCTATAACGATGCGGTTGCGGATACGTTGGTGCTGCAGTTGCGACCTATGGTGCGGTTTTTCCGTCTTGGCGGTACTGCGGTAGTGCCGCAGTTTGCCACCGACGGCCAGTAACAGCGTATTTGTGCAGCTGGCGTATACTTGCGCTCTGTTAACCGTCAACAGAGGAATGAAGGGGTGCTCGATGGCAGGCCACTCAAAGTGGGCAACGACCAAGCACAAAAAAGCGGCGAACGATGCAAAGCGTTCCAAGCTCTGGGCGAAGATGATCAAGGATATCGAGGTCGCCGCCCGCACTGGCGGCGGTGACCCCGCTGCTAACCCGACCCTCGATGACATGATCCGCAAGGCGAAGAAGGCCTCGGTCCCCAACGACAATATCGAGCGCGCTCGCAAGCGTGGCTCCGGCGAGGAAGCCGGCGGATCCGACTGGGAAACTGTCATGTACGAGGGCTACGGCAACAACGGTGTTGCTGTGTTGATTGAGTGCTTGACCGACAACCGCAACCGTGCCGCAACCGAGGTACGTACCGCCATGACCAAGAACGGTGGCAACCTGGGCGAGTCCGGCTCTGTCGGTTACATGTTTGAGCGCACCGGTGTGGTCACGATCAAGAAGGGTGACCTCTCCGAAGATGACGTGCTGATGGCAGTGCTCGACGCTGGCGCTGAGGAAGTCAACGACCTCGGTGAGGAGTTCGAAATTACCTGCAAGCCGACTGACCTGCCTGCAGTGCGTGAGGCGCTGATCGGTGAAAGCATCGAGATTGAAGATGCTGGCCAGGAATTCCGTGCCGACGTTCAGGTCGATCTGGATCTCGAGGGCGCACAGAAGATGATGCGCCTGATCGACGCGTTGGAAGATTCCGACGACGTCCAGAATGTCTACACCAATATGACGATCTCTGACGAGGTTGCAGCGCAGCTCGACGCGTAACACTTCGTCGTGAACCGGCGCGCCCTCTTTGAGAGGCGCGCCTTTTTCGCACGTTGTGGTAGAACATATGTGTCATGAGCGAAGGAGTGGTTGCGTGAACCTCGAAGGACTACGGGTGATGGGAATTGATCCCGGTCTGACGCGTTGTGGCTTGTCTGTTGTGCAGGCAGGTCGTGGCCGCCAGATCATTCCCGTAGCAGTTGGCGTCGTGCGAACTCCCTCAACAGCGGAGCTTGCGGAGCGCCTGCTCAGAATCTCTCGGGCGGTGGGCGAGTGGATGGATGATTACCAGCCCGATGTTGTTGCTATGGAACGTATCTTTGAACGTGGCAACGTCTCCACGGTGATGCACACAGCGCACGCTGTCGGTGTCATGGTCTTAGCCGCTGCGGAGCGTGACATCCCGGTGCACATGTACACCCCTTCAGAGGTAAAGAAAGCAATATCTGGCAATGGACGTGCGGACAAGAAGCAAATGACCACTATGGTCACGCGCATTCTTGGTTTGAGTGAGGCGCCGAAACCAGCAGATGCTGCTGATGCGCTGGCCATTGCAGTCTGTCACTGCTGGCGCGCGCCACTTATCGCTCGAACGCAACATCTCCAACAACTTCAATACTCCAATACGAAGGCGGCAGTGCAATGATTGATTCTCTCAACGGTGAGGTGCTCGCTATTGGTCTCGACCATGCGGTCATTGAGTGTTCTGGGGTGGGCTATAGGTTTCTTGCTACACCGCAAACGCTTGGCGGTCTTGTGCGTGGTGAAACGCATCGAGTGATGACCTCGATGGTGGTCAAAGATGACGGCGTCACCTTGTATGGCTTTGGCGACAATGAATCGCGCGAGATGTTCCATAAGTTGCAGACCGTGACTGGCTTGGGTCCGAAGTTGGCTATTGCCGCGTTGTCTGTTTTTGAGCCTGGCGAGCTTTCGACGCATATTGCAAACGGTGACGCGAAGAAGGTTCAAACGATCCCCGGCGTGGGCAAGAAAATGGCCGAGCGCATGATCCTCGAGCTCAAGGACAAAGTCGAAGCGATGTTGCCGGCGCAGTCACCAAGCGGTGCGGCGGCTGGTACAGGAGTAAAACCAGCCACCACCTATGCCTCGGAACAGGTTGTGGAAGCGCTGGTCGGACTCGGATTCCCAGAGCGTACGGCACAGTCGGTCGTAGATCAGCTGACAACAGACCAGCCGGATCTCGACGCTTCTGCGTTGTTGCGTCAAGCGCTGACGCATTTGGGCAAGAAGTAGGCTAATGCGCAATGTCTGATGTGGAAAAGACCGAGTTCCAGCTCCCTGAAGGTTTTTCAGCGAAAGCACCGTCGCCTGTCGACGCCAACGTGCAGGCCGACGAACACGATATTGAGCGTTCGTTGCGTCCGAAGTCCATTCAGGAATTCATCGGCCAACCCAAGGTACGAGAACAACTCAGTCTTGTGCTTACGGGCGCCCGAAATCGTGGTGTGACGCCGGATCATATCTTGCTGTCTGGTCCGCCTGGACTGGGCAAGACCACAATGGCAATGATCGTCGCACAGGAATTAGGCACGTCGTTGCGCATGACCTCAGGGCCTGCTCTTGAACGGGCAGGCGACTTGGCGGCGATGTTGTCTAACTTGATGGAGGGCGATGTGCTCTTCATCGACGAGATTCACCGCATCGCACGGCCGGCTGAGGAAATGCTCTATATGGCCATGGAGGATTTCCGTATCGACGTCATTGTTGGCAAGGGCCCGGGCGCGACATCGATTCCGCTAGAGATTCCTCCGTTTACCCTCGTCGGGGCAACCACGAGGGCAGGTATGCTCACCGGCCCGTTGCGTGACCGCTTTGGGTTTACAGCTCAAATGGAGTTTTACGATGTCGACGACCTCACCAAGGTTGTCAGTCGTGCAGCGAATATCCTTGGGGTGCAGATTGATACTGATGCTGCGGTTGAGATCGCCTCGCGTTCGCGTGGAACCCCGCGAATTGCGAATCGCCTCCTGCGTCGTGTGCGCGACTGGGCTGAGGTGCATGGCGATGGCAGGGTAAACCTGGATGCCGCACGAAGTGCGCTCGAAGTGTTCGATGTCGACGAGCTAGGGCTAGATCGCCTCGACCGTGCTGTGCTTGGCGCCCTGATTAGGGGACATGGCGGTGGACCGGTAGGTGTAGGGACCCTTGCGATCGCGGTTGGCGAGGAATCCGGCACCATCGAAGAGGTCTGTGAGCCTTATCTGGTGCGCGCGGGACTGATGTCGCGAACAGGCCGGGGCAGGGTTGCTACTGCCGCCGCGTGGGAGCACTTGGGTTTGCAGGCACCTCCCGAAGCGCCTGGGCAGATGCCGCTCTACTAAGCCCACGATTGTGTTGTGCAATGATGGTTTCTCATGGAACCAATTTTGCTCATTGTCATTCTGGCCTTGTTCTTGCTGCCTTCCATCCTCATGATGCGTGGCCAGAAGAAGCGTCAGGCTCAGATTGAACAACTGCGTCAGTCGATTCAGCCTGGCGATCAGATTGTCAACGTTGCAGGCTTCCACGCCACGGTCGTGGAGCACAATGGCGAGACCATGCTTGTGGAGCTTGTCCCGGGTGTAGCCGTGACGATGGATACGGCTGGTGTGATGCGCAAGATTGAGCCTGTGGCACCTGTCGACACAAATGAGGTACCCAACTAAGTTTTTCTGGCCTGATGGCGTAGCATATTTGCGTTGTGCCATCACCGGCTCGCGCGATTGTTTGTGTCCACCGCACCTTGAAAGATGCTGCTGGATCGGCGTGTGCGCCGGTGTAAGGCGGAAAACCCGAGCCTGAACAAAGAGGAGTCTGCTCAGTGTCTACACGCACTCGGCGATCCGGCGAGGCGAAGTCGAAGCGGCAGTGGCCCGCGAAGGCGCTTGCCCTATTCGCTCTCATCGTCATCGGCGTCTACGCCCTTGTATTTTTTACCGGCACGAAGAGTGCTACCCCGAAGCTAGGTATTGACTTGCAGGGCGGTACTCGTGTGACACTGGTGCCGCAGGGTGAAGAGCCTACGTCAGAACAGCTCCAGGATGCTCGTCGGATTCTGGAGAACCGTGTCAACGGCATGGGCGTCTCGGGCGCATCGGTCGTCGTCGATGGCAACACCATCGTGATCGAAGCAGCCGGTGACGATACCTCGGAGATCCGTAACATCGGACAGACCTCCCAGCTGTTCTTCCGACCTGTGCTTGACCCTCCGGCTGCAAACCCAGCTGAAGCAGATAAAGCCATCTTGGATATGGCGAACGAGTGGGTAAAGTACGGCATCTTCACGCCCGAAGAGGGCCAGTCACTGCTGAAACAGTTCGCGGCTCGCAAGGAGCAGGCTGAGAAACAAGCCGAGGAGCAGGCCAAAGCTGCTGAGTCAGGCGATGCAAACAACCCAGAGGTTGGCAAGGACGTCGCGCCAAGCGAGGAAGAAGCGCCAGCAGAGCCGAAGAACGTCCCACAGATTTCCGCTGAACCACTGCCGGAACCGAACGGTCCGGTTGAGGCCGCTGAGCGCCGCCAGGAAACAACCGAAATGCTGCGGAAGACCCGCCAGTCGACTGACCCGACTCAGCAGTACGCTGCGTTGACGTTGATGTCCGCACGCTGCTTCGGCCAGGCAACCGACCCGCTCGCTGGCTCGGATAAGCAAGATCTTCCGCTAGTCGCTTGTGACCCGTCGACCGGTCAGGCGATGTTGCTTGACGAGGTCCCCCTGCTGAGCGGTGTAACAGATCCGGAAGGGCCCCGCCTGACCGGCGAGCAGATTGATACCAGCCGCGCGATTACCGGCGGATACAACCCGCAGTCGGGACAGATGGAGATCAGCTTCGCCTTCAACCAGGCTGGTGATGTCAACGGTTCCGCTACCTGGGCGAAACTCACCAGTGAGATGCTGCAGAAGCAGATTGCAATCACACTTGACTCCCAGGTGATCTCCGCGCCAGTTATCCAGGGCGCAACCCCAGTCGGTTCCGCAACCTCGATCACGGGTCAGTTCACTCAGGAGGAAGCTGAGGGTCTCGCGAACAACCTGCGATACGGCGCGCTGCCGCTGTCGTTCGCCGGTGAAAACGGTGAGCCAGGCGGAACTGCGATGACGGTTCCCCCTTCACTCGGTCAGGCCTCCTTGAAGGCTGGCCTGTATGCGGGGCTGGTGGGTCTTGCCATGGTGGCGATCTTCGTTTTCGCCTACTACCGCCTCTTCGGCTTCATCTCGTTGGTCACCCTGGCAGCAGCAGGTTTGCTTGTCTACGGCATGCTCGTGTTGCTCGGTCGCTGGATTGGATACTCGCTCGACCTGTCGGGCATCGCTGGTCTGGTCATCGGTATCGGTACGACCGCAGACTCGTTCATCGTGATTTATGAGCGCATCAAGGACCAGGTACGCCACGGCAAGACATTCCGTTCGGCGACCGCGTCCGGTTGGGAACGGGCCAAGGAGACGGTCATCACAGGCAACATGGTGACCCTGATTGGTGCGGTCATCATCTACTTCCTGGCAGTTGGCGATGTCAAGGGCTTCGCCTTCACCATGGGTCTGACAACCATCTTCGACCTGTTGGTCACCTTCCTGGTCACTGCGCCGCTTCTCGTGCTCGCATCTCGCAGCAATTTCTGGTCGAAGCCGTCTGTCAACGGCATGGGTGCCGCATTCCGCACCGCAGAAGAGCGCCGCGCTGCAGGTGATCTTGAGGAGGGCGACGGCGTCGTCGTCAAGCAACAAGCTTCCGTGGAAGCATCCGCCGCGAATGAGGAGGCCTAATCATGTCGAGCACTGTAGCTACGACCGAAACCCCCACGACGAAGCGCGGCTTTGCACGTCGCGACCGTGAATCGCTGTATGACGGCTCCGGCGGCCTCGACTTCGTTGGGCACCGCAAGACCTGGTACAGCATCACCCTCGGACTCATTGTGGTCGCGATCCTGGCGATGTTCATTCGTGGCTTCAACATGGGTATCGACTTTGAGGGCGGCACCAAGCTGACGATGCCTGCCGGCGATTTGGTCGCGACCGAGGTCGAGGAAACCTTCGTCGAGGCCACCGGTGTGACACCTGAGCTCACCCAGATCGTTGGCGCTGGCGACGCCCGCACGCTGGAGATCAACTCTGCCCACCTTTCGCAGGAGCAGATCGATGCCGCGCGTCAGGCTATTTTCGATACTTACCACCCACAGGATCACAACGGTGAGCCGAGCGCTGACGCTATCGGTGACTCCACCGTGTCGGAGTCGTGGGGTTCCACGATTACGAACCGCATGCTCCTGGCTATGGTCGTGTTCCTTTTGGCAGCGTCCGTGTATGTCGCGGTGCGTTTGCAGCGCGCGATGGCGCTGGCTGCCATGGGGGCGCTGTTGGTTGATGCCATCCTCATCATGGGTATCTACGCATTGTTCGCCCTTGAGATCACCCCAGCGATGATCATCGGTTTCCTGACTGTGTTGACGTTCTCGCTTTACGACACGGTGATTGTGTTTGACAAGGTCAAGGAGAACACGTCGGGAGTGCTTGATTCTCGACGATCCACCTATGCGGAAGAGGCCAACCTCGCGGTCAACCAGACCGTAATGCGTTCGATTTCCACCTCGGTTATTTCTGCGCTGCCGATCATCGCTCTGATGATTGTCGCGGTATGGATGCTGGGTGTGGGTACTTTGAAGGACCTTGCGCTCATCCAGCTCATTGGCGTCATTCAAGGCGTGATCTCCTCGTTGTTCTTGGCCACCCCGATGTTGGTCAGCCTGGTAAACCGCCGTCAGGAGCACAAGGACCACAATGCTGCGGTTGAGGCATTCCGTAGCCGTGGCCAGGTCGAAGAAGTTGAAGAGGAACCGGTCGAAGAGAAGAAGCGCCACGTGGCTACTCCGATTCGACCTGTGGAAGACACCGGTGCATCTTCGACAAGCACCTGGCGTCCGAACGCGTAAGAAAGCGGCTGAAACCTAGTGGTGCGTGGACTCATGAGACCGAAAATGGTGATTGGCAGCAAGGTTGCGGCTGTGTTGGCCGCAACGGCGCTGGTGCTTTCCGGGTGCGCATCTTCAGACAACGACGATGATGAGTCCACGAAACTTTTCGGTTACCAGGTAACAAGCAATCTGCGCACCACAAACGCTGGATCCCTCGAAGGATCGACAGACTTAGCGCAATCGTTGTCCGGTCGCCTGTACCCCGGGGTGTATGTTCCTGGTCCAAGCGGACAGTTGATCCCCAACACTGACCTTGTAAAAACCCAGGTGCTGCCGGGGGATCAGCGCAAGGTGATTTACACCTTGTCGGAAGCGGCAGTGTTTTCGGACGGCACTCCCGTCACCTGCGCTGACTATCTTTTGACGTTTGCTGCCGGACAATACCCGGCGACGTTCGGTTCGAATATGCCTTTGTTCGGCGACACGGATTCGCTGTCATGCACACCCGGATCGAAAGAGTTCACTGTGACCTTCAAGGAAGGCCGTGGTGCACGCTGGCGTGGTCTTTTTGAACCAGGCACGGTCCTTCCCGCACATGCTGTTGCTGCAAAGACCAATCGATCTGTCGAGGACCTCGTCGCTGATCTACTCTCGGATGATCTGGAGCGACTCAAACCAATCGCGCAGGTGTGGCGCCACGGGTTTGACCTCAAAGAGTTCGATCCTGAACTCCAAGTCTCGTTTGGCCCGTTCAAGGTTGCGGAGGTAGGAGAGAAGGGCCAGGTTCGGCTCGTCGCTAATGAGCATTACTACGGGGACGCTCCGCAGACAGCAGCAATGGTGGTGTGGCCTGGTTCCGTAGATTCTGCGGAGCTAGCAGCATCCAAGGCGATGAAGATCGGCGACCTGCGGCAGTTGCAACCACAGTGGTACGACGAGGACGCAGAAGGCAATCGATTGGATGTGAAAACGGCCATCGGTGAGCTCACCGAGATGTTGACCCTGCCGGAGGTTGGTTTTTGGGCGGATCCGGAGAACCGGAAGGCACTTGCACGTTGCATCGATCCTCGCGCTGTTGCCGCCGCTTCAAGTGAGAAGGCCGGGGTTGAAGTGCCAGTTGCACCGTTGCATGTCATTCAGCACACCGACCCGTTGGCTCAGCGTATGGCAGATATCGCTGCTCCGCTTTTGGACGTGAATATCCAGGAAGCTTCCGCACTTCGGGGTTCCACGTTGCGTATCGGTTACGTGTATCCGGACGACCGTTGGGCCGCGATGGTGGAATCGATGCGCCGCACCTGCGAGCCAGCAGGAATTACGATCATCGACGTCACAGGCGAGGGGAAGACGCTCGCTGACCTGCCTCACGTGGAGTACGACGAGTGGCGCAACGAATCCGTGCATGACGGCGAAGCCGACGCTATCTTGCGAGTCGTTGACCCGATGAGCGAGTACCCAGCGGCCAACAATCGCTCCCAGGATCTGGGGGCGTTGCGTGCCCAGGAGGGGCATCTGTGGAAGACGCTGCCATCGATTCCGCTGGCCGCACAACCCCGAACCTTTGTCGTCGATAATGCAGTGCGCAACGTGGTGCCGTATACAGGACTTTCCGGCATTGGCTGGAACATGGACAGATGGTCCAACTGACCAAACTTAATTCCCGACCCTAAAAACCCGATAAACCTGACCAGGAGACGATCCGAAATCATGTCGCCCACCCCGTCGATCAGCCCGCATGGCGGTCAGCCTTACGCTTCCGCTCTTGAGGCACTGCAGGACAAGATTCGCCGCGTTCCGGATTTTCCGGAGCCGGGAGTGCTGTTCGAGGACCTGACTCCGGTGCTTGCCGACCCAGCCGCGCTCAACGTGGTCATTGCAGAGATGGCCGAGGCGAGCAAGGAGCTCGGCGCCGATCTCGTCGGCGGTCTTGATGCCCGAGGGTTTTTGCTCGGCTCCGCTGTGGCGTACGAGATGGGCACCGGCATCCTTGCGATTCGCAAGAAGGGCAAGTTGCCGCCACCGGTGATTACCCAGGAGTACACCACGGAGTACAGCTCCGCTGCGCTGGAGATCCCCGCGAATGGGGTGGATATCTCTGGCAAGAGCATTGTGCTTGTCGACGACGTCCTGGCTACCGGCGGGACGTTGATCGCGGCGCGCGACTTGATTGAGCGCGCCGGCGGGCGAGTTGCCGGCTACGTCGTCGTCTTGGAAGTCCCGGGACTTGGAGGGCGCGAGCGACTCGACGGCGCTCCGCTTGTGGTTTTGGGGAAAGAAGAAAACTAGCCGGGTAGTATCACAGACTTAGTACCTGCTGACAGTGGAGGAGTCCTGACATGACAGATAAACCAGTCAAGCGGTCGGGCCCGACCGTGCGCAGTGTCTCCGCCAGGTTGGCCCGCTCTCTTACGGGAGGTGGGCGTCCGCGAACGAACCCGGTGCTCGATCCGCTGTTGTCGATTCACCACAAGTATCACCCGAAGGCTGACGTAGAGCAGCTCGGATTTGCATACGAAACGGCAGAACGGTTGCACGAGGGTGTATTCCGCAAGTCAGGTGATCCCTACATCACCCACCCGCTCGCCGTCGCAACGATTTGTGCCGAGATTGGTATGGATACCACCACGCTGGTGGCGGCTCTGCTCCATGACACGGTAGAGGACACCGACTACTCACTTGATGAGCTCACCCGCGATTTTGGCCCGGAAGTGGCCAAACTTGTCAATGGCGTGACCAAACTGGACAAGGTCGCGCTCGGCGCCGCCGCAGAAGCGGAAACGATCCGCAAAATGATCGTTGCTATGTCCGAGGATCCTCGCGTACTGGTGATTAAGGTCGCGGACCGCTTGCACAACATGCGCACAATGCGTTTCTTGCCGCCGGAGAAGCAGGCGAAGAAGGCGCAGGAGACGCTCGACGTCATTGCACCGTTGGCGCACCGCTTGGGTATGGCAACGGTGAAGTGGGAGCTAGAAGATCTCGCGTTCGCTATTTTGCAGCCGAAGAAGTACGAGGAAATCGTACGTCTTGTGGCGGATCACGCTCCGTCACGCGACCGTGCCCTGCGCGAGATCACTACCGATCTGCAGCGCGAGCTGAGCACGAATGGCATCCAGGCTGAGGTCATGGGCCGTCCGAAGCACTACTGGTCGATCTATCAGAAGATGGCTGTGCGCGGTCACGACTTCGCGGAGATCTTCGATCTGGTCGGTATCCGTGTTCTGGTGGATACGGTGTATGACTGCTACGCCGCTGTTGGTGTGGTCCACTCGCTGTATTCGCCGATGCCGGGCAGGTTCAAGGACTACATTTCCAACCCGCGTTTCGGTGTCTACCAGTCGCTGCATACGACGGTGATGACGACGACCGGTCGCCCCCTTGAAGTGCAGGTGCGTACACACGAGATGCACTACAACGCCGAATACGGTGTGGCTGCCCACTGGCGTTACAAAGAGACGAAGGGCTCCCACAAGGGCGATCAGGCCGAGGTCGACCAGATGGCGTGGATGCGTCAGTTGCTTGACTGGCAGAAGGAAGCCGCGGACCCGAATGAGTTTTTGGACTCGTTGCGTTACGACCTGACAAGCCAGCAGATTTTCGCGTTCACTCCGAAGGGCGATGTAGTGGATTTGCCGGCAGGCTCTACTCCGGTCGATTTCGCCTACGCCGTGCACACTGAAGTTGGCCACCGCTGCATTGGTGCGAAGGTTAACGGCAAGTTGGTCACCCTAGAAACCGAGCTGAAGTCCGGCGACAGGGTAGAGATCTTTACCTCCAAGGACCAAAACGCTGGGCCGACGCGCGATTGGCAGGACTTTGTTGTCTCCCCGCGCGCGAAGGCGAAGATTCGACAGTGGTTTGCCAAGGAACGTCGCGAGGAGCAGCTCGACGCGGGTCGCGATGCCCTGGCTGCTGAGGTGCAGCGTGGCGGGCTGCCGTTGCACAGGCTGTTCACCAACGAGTCGATGCGCCAGGTAGCAACGCGTTTGCACTACCAGGACGTTGATGCGCTGTATACGGCTATCGGCGCGGGAACAGTGTCTGCAGCGCACGTCGCGCACTTGCTCATGGACATGTTCGGCGGCGACGATGACGCCGTAGACGCCCTCACAGCGCGTACCCCTGTTTCTGCACTTGTTCGCCCGCAAACAACCGGCGACGGCCCTGCGATCCTGGTTGAGGGCAGCCCGGATGTGATGGCGAAGTTGGCGAAATGCTGCCAACCCGTCCCCGGCGATGCCATCTTCGGGTTTGTCACCCGTGGTGGGGGAGTTTCCGTGCACCGGACTGACTGCACGAACGCGACCAAACTTAACGACGAGCCAGAGCGTCTCGTCGAAGTGTCATGGTCCGCCCCCGGTGGCACCAAGAGTGCGTCACGCGCGACGATTCAGCTGGAAGCACTCGACCGCAATGGTCTGCTTACCGAGACCACCGGGGTGCTCTCCGAGGCGAAACTCCCAATCCTCGCGATGTCGTCTCAAGCAGGGGAGGACCGAGTGGCGACGATCCGACTGACCATTGAGGTGTCAGACATCAAACAACTCGGCTCGATCATGAACCAGATTCGCAACATTGAAGGTGTGTTCGACGTCTACAGAGTGACTGCGTAACCTAAGCTCGTTCGAGACCTGTTCAACGTTGCGTTGATAGGAAGGTTGCGATGCGGTTCAAACGGGTCACCCTTGCACAAAAGTTGACAGGGGATGCGTCTCTTGTGCGACTGCTTTCCTCATTGGCAATGCGAGCGAGTGCGGATACGTATCCGCTTCGTAATGTTGCGGCTTGCGTTGTTGAAGACGGAAAGGCCAACTTTGCTGGGCTCGGGGCGGATGAGCACACCGAGTTCGAAATTGCCTCGATAACCAAGACGTTCAATGCCGAGCTGCTCGAGCAAGCCATTACCAAGGGGTTGGTTGACACCGATACAACGGTCGGAGATGTGCTTGGGCAGCGTGTGCGAGGTAACGCATTAGCAGATGTGACGCTGGCTGAATTGGCGAACCACACCTCGGGCTTGCCACGAACCGGCAAGCAACGACCGCGAAACATTGCACGAGCACTTCTCGGCTTGAATCCTGATGTAGGAGTCACATCCGAGGATGTCATCGAGCAGGCACTGTCAGCGACACTGCGAGAGCGTGGCGTGGAGGAATACTCTAATCTTGGCCACGACTTGCTCGGGTTTCTACTGGCCAGAGTTTCCACCACGACCTACCCGACGTTGATCAAAATGTGGGTGCTCGACCCGTTGGGGATGACGGAGACTTACGTCGCTTTGCCTGGAACAGTCGGACCGGATAGACCCAGGGGAGTCTCCGCACTCGGTCTACCTGTGCAAGCTTGGGAGATGGACGGCACAGCTCCATCCGGCGGCCTGCGTTCGACCACCTCGGACATGGCGAAGTACGCCATGCATATCCTTGAGCGTCGCAGTACGCGATTTACGTGGGCGAACATTAAAGGCACCGAACTGTACTGGCATAACGGTGCAACGCGGGGATTCTCCTCGATGCTGCTGCTGGACTTAAGCACTCAGCGTGCATCGTTTGTCACGACGGATTCGTATGCAGACATTGAATGGATTGCGTTTGAACTCATAGGCCTGCATGACCCAGCGCGAGAGAAATGACCACGAAACAGAAGAGCGTCTCCGGCGAGAAACCGGAGACGCTTTTCGCAGTGCCGTGTTTTAGCGCATGAACTTCATGGCAACCGTAGCCACCTGGCTCAGGATGCCAATGATCGCGGTGACAACGGCGAGCCAATCCTGGATCTCAGAGGGGCTCATATCGCGGGAGGAGGAGCCCTCTTCGTTGGAGGACGATCCACCATTGTTGGTGGTGTTCGTGGTGTTATCGCCGACGACAGTCGGCGCAGCCTGAGCAACACCTGCACCGGTGAAGGCGACTGCGGTGACGGTAGCGGCGGCGATAAGGCTGGTGCGGGTCTTCATGAGGGTCCTCACTGAAAAGGTTTGAAACGGAATCTCTGCAGGATGCTATCGCCTGCGAGGGTTGCGTGCAATAGCGATATGTATGTGAGTGCTACTTCACGCTTGCTGCGGTGATACGCACTTCCTCGGCCGGTGCGCCGTCAGTCCCGCCGCCTTCAACGCCCTTTTCGGCGATCTTGTCCAGGGTGGCAAGGCCCTCGTCGTCAATCGTGCCGAAGTAGGTGTACAGCGGCGGCAGGACCGAGTCGCCGTAGTTAAGGAAGAACTGGGAGCCGTTGGTGTCCGCGCCAGCGTTAGCCATGGCGATCGTGCCACGGTCATAGCGCTTAGGCTCGTTTTGCAGCATCATCTGCAGGGTTTGGTTCTTGGTTGCCTCATCCATATCGGCTGGTAGGTCGAGACCTTCGGTGTCGATGCCGTCGAGTGCCTCGTCAGTGGGAAGCTCGTTGGCGAACTGGAAGCCAGGGCCACCCGCACCTGTGCCATCCGGGTCGCCACACTGCAGCACCTTCAGCCCGTCGGCAGTGGTCAGACGGTGGCAGACCGTGTCGTTGAAGTATCCCTCGGAGGTCAGGTACTCGATGGTGTTGACCGTGCATGGGGAAGCTGCGCGATCGAGCGTCATGCCGATCGGACCCTGGTTGGTCTCGAGCTCGACGGTGACGGTGCCTTCGGTGGACACGTTCTCGGTCGGCGGGGTGCCAGCGCGCAGCTCGGCGCCGTCCTCGTCTTCATAGGTGCACGAGACGGTAGCCGGCAAGGCCTTCTCGCGCTTCGTAGCAATCGGCGCGAAGGTGGAAGCGTCGAATTCTTCCTGTTCTGCGTTGTCAGCATCCGTAGTTGCGGAGGTGTCATCGGCTGCAAGGTTGTCCTCGTCGCCCTGGTTGGCTGCGACGTAGATTCCGCCACCAATCAGCGCGATGGCAACGGCGGAAAGCGCTGCGACAGACCACGGGCGGGACTTTTCCTTGCGGTCGCGGGAATCGAGTTCCCGTTCCAGATTGGACAGGGCCTCTTTGCCACGCTGTTCGTTGCTAGCCACTGGCGATGCACCTCTTCGAGTATCGGGGAAAGCGCGTGCGTGATGTCGTCGAAAAGCACGCGCGCATTGAACGGTGCAAAAGCCTAGCAGGGCTAATCGCAACAGCGGTGGAAAGACCACAGCGACAAGTGCGCCCGCACAGGGGAGAGGTTGGTTAGACTAAGGCCTCGTGAGTGAGAATCAAGCCGAGCAGTTCCAAAAACTTTCCGCACCGAAAGGCGTGCCCGATTATGTGCCGCCCGCCTCGAGTGCGTTCATCCATGTCCGCGACGAGTTCGCGCGCCAGGCACGGATCGCTGGCTACCAACACATTGAGCTGCCGGTGTTCGAAGACACCACCTTGTTTGCCCGCGGCGTCGGTGAATCTACTGACGTAGTGAGCAAGGAGATGTACACCTTCGAGGACCGCGGTGGCCGTTCGGTAACGCTGCGTCCCGAGGGCACCGCCGGCGTCATGCGCTCCTTCATCGAGCACAACATGGACCGCGGTTACCTGCCCGTGAAGCTCAACTACTACGGACCGTTCTTCCGCTATGAGCGCCCGCAGGCCGGACGCTACCGTCAGCTGCAGCAGGTGGGCGTGGAAGCCATTGGTGTCGACGATCCGCTGCTCGACGCCGAGGTGATCGCCTTGGCAGACCGCAGCTACCGTGCGATCGGCCTGAGCGGTTTCCGTCTGGAGATCACCAGCCTCGGCGACAAGAATTGCCGCCCGGCCTACCGCGAGAAGCTGCAGAAGTTCCTGTTTGATCTCCCACTCGACGAGGAAACTCGCCACCGTGCTGAGATCAACCCACTTCGAGTGCTCGACGACAAGCGTGAGGCGGTCCGAGAGATGACCGCCGATGCGCCGTTGATGCTGGATCACCTTTGCGACGAATGCCGTGCCCACTTCGACGCCGTCACCGCGGCGTTGGATGACTTCGGCGTGCCGTACGTCATTAACCCACGCATGGTTCGTGGTTTGGACTACTACACCAAGACCACCTTCGAGTTCGTCCACGATGGCCTCGGCGCACAGTCCGGCATCGGTGGCGGTGGACGATACGACGGCCTGATGGCCCAGATTGGCGGCCCGGACCTCTCCGGCATCGGCTACGGTCTCGGCGTTGATCGCGCGGTACTCGCCCTCGAAGCTGAACGCGTCGAGCTTGAAGCAGCAGCCCACCGTGTCGATGTGTTCGGTATCGCGATTGGCGACGAAGCACGAGTGAAGATGAGCAAGCTTGTCGACGAACTCCGCGCGGCCGGTATCAGCGCCGACATGGCTTACGGCCACCGCGGGCTCAAGGGCTCAATGAAGGGTGCTGACCGCGCGGGCGCACGCTTCGCGCTGGTGCTCGGCGAGCGTGAGCTGGAGGCAGGCGAGGTTGCAGTCAAGAACCTCGCCGAGCACTCACAGGAGGCCGTTGCGCTTTCCGCTGAAGCGGTCGCGCAGGCAATCAGCACTCAGTAATGTTCACGGGCAGGCCGAGCTGGACTGCGAGGCCACCCATGGACGTTTCCTTGTACTGAGTCATCATGTCGCGGCCGGTGGCTGCCATGGTCTCCACCACGTCGTCGAGGGTGACGATGTTGGTGCCATCTCCAAGCTTTGCCAACCGTGCCGCGTTGATGGCCTTTACGCCACCAATTGCGTTGCGCTCGATGCACGGAACCTGGACCAGACCGCCCACAGGATCGCAGGTCAGGCCAAGGTTGTGCTCGAGCGCGATTTCTGCGGCGTTTTCAACCTGCTCAGGGGTGCCGCCAAGGATTGCGCACATGCCAGCAGCGGCCATCGAAGAAGCCGAACCGACCTCACCCTGACAGCCAACTTCTGCGCCTGAAATCGAGGCGTTGGTCTTGATGATCGATCCGATCGCACCCGCCGTAAGCAGAAATTCGCGGGCGCGCTCAG
This sequence comes from Corynebacterium sp. HMSC034E11, assembly GCF_001835905.1. Lineage (NCBI taxonomy): Bacteria > Bacillati > Actinomycetota > Actinomycetes > Mycobacteriales > Corynebacteriaceae > Corynebacterium > Corynebacterium sp. HMSC034E11. Next base: position 113,060 of record NZ_KV826394.1, on the reverse strand, counting down.
CAGTGAAGTCGTCGGTGAAGTCGCGGCAGTAATGCATAACCGCGGGGATAATGCCGGCTGCACCGTTTGTTGGCGCGGTAACCACCTGGCCGTGAGCCGCGTTTTCTTCGTTCACGGCAAGCGCGTACAGGTTCACCCATTCCATAGCGTCAAGCCCACGGGCAGTGGATGCTTCGTACTCTGCTGTCAGTAGACGGTGAAGACGGTTCGCGCGACGCCTTACGTTCAACCCACCTGGGAGGATTCCTTCGGTCTTCAGGCCATGCGCGACGCATTCCTGCATGACGTCCCACACCGCATCCAAATGGGAGTTGAGTCGCTGCGCCCCGTGGATCGACTCCTCGTTCGCGCGCATGATTTCTGCGATTGTCATCCCATGTGTTCGGCACTGCTCCATGAGCTCGGCGCCATTGTTAAACGGGTAGGGGACCGTCGCAATTTCACGAGCGGATGCAACACCGGATTCTTGTCGGTGAGCTTCCATCTCCCAGCGATCCAGAATGAAGCCGCCGCCGACAGAGTAATAGTCCTCGCGTTCGGCGATCATGGTGCCGTCTGTGTCCCACGCATCGAAGATGAGACAGTTCGGGTGCTCGGCCACCGGTGCCGGGTCGAAGCGAAGCTCGTACTCCACGCGCCCTGTCGGGCCTTCGATCACGCCTGTGGAAGGGATCGGCTCCCCAGGTTTTGGAGCAATGTCTGCAGAAGTGGTGGTGGGGGTGTACCCAACCAGCCCGAGCAACGCAGCACGGTCGGTGCCGTGGCCGACTCCCGTGGCGGCGAGGGAACCACGCAACTCTACGACAACCTTCGCCGGTACCTTCCCGAGGTTCTCCACAAACGTCATTGCAGCCCGCATCGGGCCAACGGTGTGAGACGAGGATGGACCGATGCCGATACTGAACAGGTCGACAACACTGACAAAGTTTGCTGACATGCGGCGAATCCTACCGCAGAAACCGGTTGTGGCTCGTCGATAAGCGGGATGCGCTACTGCGCTTGAGATAGTGCAGGGATGTCGGTTGCCCCCAAAACCGAGATCGGCCGCTGGTTTGCCTTGCCGTGCTCGGTAATGATGGCCAGGCGAGGCACCGCGCCGGTTTCCAATGGAGTACTCAACGCATCAACAGCACGTGCGGCGGTTACGGTCCGTGGAAGAAACACCGGGTGGTCGAGTTTGCCACTGTGGGTGAGCACATCGCGAACGGTGGTAGCGGGAATGCGGTCATCATCTGTCAGTTCCGCCGCCACCCAGCGCGCGATTGCATTCGTGGTGAGCAGCCCGACGCACTTGCCTTCGTCGTAGATCGGGAATTGCGTTAGTCCCTGTGTCGCGATTGTCTTCAATGGCTCATGAATGTCCGTCTCCGGCGTAAACGTCACCACCTTCTGGTGTGGGACCACCTCAAGGGCCAACGGCGGGGAGAGTATCGCGTCGCGCAAATGCTCGATTGTTTGAACCGTCTCGGGGAGCGGCTCTGCAATCGGGCGGAGATTGTCGTACTCCCCATGGCTAATCGCGTTGCGCAGATCCGCAAACTCACGCAAGGTCTCGGCCTGGTCGCGAGCAAGAATCCCTTTCTTTGCGGCGAGGCCCACCATCCACGTAAACGAATCGGATCGTTTGGCATCCAATTCGCTGCGCAAATGCGACTCGATCGAATTGAAGGCGGCGAGGAACGGGATAGCGCGGTTTGGTGCGGACTTGGTCATAAGCGAACGGTGCCTTTTAGTTGTAGACACCGCGGTTGAGCGTGTCGCAGGCGGCCATCTGTCCAGAGTTGTATCCGGAATTAAACGCTTCCATACGCTGCTCAGAGGAGCCATGCGTCCACGCATCCGGGTCGACGTCGCCGCCTGAGCGTCGTTGAATGTTGTCGTCGCCAATCGAACGGGCGGTCTGCAGTGCCTGCTCGAGCTGTTCGTCGGTGATCGGTTCCAAAACGCCCTGCTCGGCAGCATGTTTTGCCCAGATTCCGGCGTAGCAGTCCGCCTGCAGCTCAATTGCGACAGCCGCAGAATCCTGGCCTGGGTTCTTATAGTCGCTCAGCCCCAACGTTCCTTCCAGATGCTGGATGTGGTGGCCGTACTCGTGGGCAGTTACGTACTCCTGAGTAAGCGGACCGTTCGCGCCGCCGAGTTGGCCCAGCTGCTCAAAGAAGCTCACGTCAAGGTAAGCGGTGGTATCGCGAGGGCAGTAGAACGGGCCGGTATCGGAGGTAGCGTAGCCGCAGCCAGTGGTGACATCGTTGCGGAAAAGCACCATATCTGCCGGCTCAAATTCGACATTCGCCTGCGCGGGGAGTACTTCGCTCCAAATCTGTTGGGCAGACCCGAAGGTTGCCGCCGCGCGGCAATCGTCGTAGGTGTTCGAGGATCCTTGTTCGTTGCAATGCTCGAGTGAGTAGTCACCCTGCGACTCAGACTGGGATTGAGAATTGCTCCCGCCGCCAAGGAGTCCATCTAACGCACCGCTGAAGTACAGCACCGCGAGCAATATCAAGATGACAGTCCCTCCGCCACCGCCGCGAAGCAGCATCGGAAGAATTGCCATTGCGCCGGGGCTGACCCCGCCGCCTCCGCGACCGGAGCCGGAGCTTGTCCTGACGTTGCCGCCCTGACCCTGCGCGTAATCACCACGAAATGTCATGGCTGAATTGTGCCAAAGATCCCTACCGAGTGTCGCGGTTGGGCCAAAACATCGTGTCTCGAGCGACTGGGGTGGTGTGGGGCGGACCTCGCCGAGGCACCACTCAGCCGGGGTAGGTAGACTTTGTCAGGTTAGATTCGCCATCACGTGGAAGGACGTGGAAGAAACCGTGCTGCGCACTCACCTTGCGGGGAACTTGAACAAAGAACTCGACGGTCAGACCGTCACGCTCACAGGTTGGGTGGCCCGCCGCCGTGACCATGGCGGGGTCATCTTTATCGATCTGCGAGACCGCTCTGGTCTCGCTCAGGTTGTATTCCGTGAGTCCGAAGTAGCGGAGGCTGCACACGACCTGCGCAGCGAGTTCGTCATCCAGGTCACCGGTGTGGTTGAGCCACGCCCGGAAGGCTCTGCGAACCCGAACCTTGCATCCGGTGAAATCGAGGTCAACGTCACTGACCTGAAGGTGCTGAACAAGGCTGCAGCCCTGCCATTCCAGATCGAGGATGCATCCTCCAATGAAGTTGGCGAGGAAGCACGTCTGAAGTACCGCTACCTGGACCTGCGCCGCGAGCGTCAGGCTAAGGCAATTCGCCTCCGCGCTAAGGCCAATCAAGCCGCCCGTCGCGTCTTGGACAACCACGACTTCACCGAGATCGAAACGCCTACGCTGACGCGTTCGACCCCGGAAGGTGCACGTGACTTCCTTGTTCCTGCTCGTTTGAAGCCAGGTTCTTGGTATGCGCTGCCGCAGTCGCCGCAGCTCTTTAAGCAGCTGCTGATGGTCGCGGGCATGGAACGCTACTACCAGTTGGCACGCTGCTACCGCGATGAAGACTTCCGCGCAGACCGCCAGCCTGAGTTCACCCAGCTCGATGTCGAGGCATCCTTCGTTGATCAGGACGACATCATCGAGCTGGCCGAGGAAATCCTCGTCGAGCTTTGGAAGCTGATCGGCTACGACATTCAGACGCCGATTCCGCGCATGACCTACAAGGAAGCGATGGAGAAGTACGGCTCCGACAAGCCGGACCTGCGCTTCGACATTCCATTGGTCGAGTGCACCGACTTCTTCAAGGACACCACCTTCCGCGTATTCAAGGCCGAGTACGTGGGTGCTGTTGTGATGGAAGGTGGCGCATCCCAGCCTCGTCGTCAGCTTGACGCATGGCAGGAGTGGGCAAAGCAGCGCGGTGCGAAGGGCCTGGCCTACATTCTCATTCAGGAAGACGGCGAGCTCACCGGTCCGGTGGCGAAGAACATCACTGACGAGGAAAAGGCTGGCATCGCTGCGCACGTCGGTGCGAAGCCGGGTGACTGCATCTTCTTCGCAGCAGGCGAAACCAAGGCGTCTCGTGCACTGCTTGGCGCAGCCCGCGGTGAGATTGCGCGCAAGCTTGACCTGATCAAGGAAGGCGATTGGGCGTTCACGTGGGTTGTGGATGCACCGCTGTTCGAGCCTGCTGCAGACGCAACCGCATCCGGTGATGTCGCGTTGGGCCACTCTAAGTGGACCGCAGTCCACCACGCGTTTACCTCTCCGAAGCCGGAGTTCCTGGACAACTTCGAGCAGAACCCGGGCGAGGCTCTCGCCTACGCATACGACATTGTGTGCAACGGTAACGAGATCGGTGGCGGCTCCATCCGTATTCATGAGCACGATGTCCAAAAGCGCGTGTTCGAGGTCATGGGCATCACCGATGAGGAGGCCGAAGAGAAGTTCGGCTTCCTGCTCGAAGCGTTCAAGTTCGGTGCTCCTCCGCACGGTGGTATTGCCTTTGGCTGGGACCGCATCGTGTCGTTGCTCGGCGGGTTTGAATCGATCCGCGATGTGATCGCTTTCCCGAAGTCCGGCGGCGGTGTCGACCCGCTTACCGACGCGCCTGCTCCAATTCCGGCTGAGCAGCGCAAGGAAACTGGAGTGGACTTCAAGCCGAAGAAGGTTGAAGACAAGGCAGACGGCGAAACGGACACGAAGTAGCCGATTGAATGCAGCCACCGCAGGAACCTGCTCCTGCGGTGGCGCACGACAAAGGGGACCGGATGCAGCCCGAGCAAGTAAGTGACGAGCAAGTCGTTGCAAGCGCTACAGACATTCTCACTCGCCGTTACGGCGGTGAGCAGTCGTTGTTTGAGGTTGAACGCCTTAATGGCTCCGGTCCCTCGATCGTGTTGAGGGCCCGTGTTAAAACGAACCCGTTTTTCCAGCAGCGCTCAGTCATCATTAAGCAGGCGCCGCCAACGGAGTCTGTCTTCGAAGAGGCGGCGTACCTTCGAGAGGTTGTCGCGTACCAATTCGCCACTTCCTTAAGTGAAAAGACCAGGCCTGGCCCTGCGTTGTTGGGCTACGACACGCAGCAACGCATCATTATCATCACCGACTCCGGTGATGGGGAAACTCTCGCAGAAGCGCTTGAGACTGCAAGCGAAGAGGACCACATCGCACTGTTGCGCAGCTTGGGCACTGCACTTGGCAGAATGCATGCAGGTACTGCCGATGAAGAGGAAGCGTTTAACGTCTTACTGCATCGGATGACGCGTTCACGGCCCAACGCTGCACCGCTGCAACGTTTGAGGGACCGGTTGCTGTCCCATCGGATCAGAGTTGGGTTGCGGATCATGCGTGAGGCCGGAATTGAGATTCCTCAAGAGGTCGTTCTCACGGCTCGTAACATCGAGCGCCGGCTGCTGCGTGGCGGTATGCGTGCTTTTACGCCGTTTGACCTGGCACCAGATAACGTCATTCGGTCTGGGAACTCGTTTCACTTTCTTGATTATGAATCTGCGGGCTTTCGGGATGTTTCATTCGATGTTGCCTACGTAGTTGCGCGGTTCCCGGTGTATTTGGCTTCGCAGCCGTTTAACGAGGAAGCGACCAAGGCGTTCGTCGATGCGTGGCGGATACAGGTCTCTGACCTTTGGCCAGGAGTGCAGCATCCGGATACGTTGCAGGCGCGCATCACGGGTGCACTGGTGGGGTGGGCGCTTAGTAGCGTCGCCATGTTGGAACCGAAGCCTATGGCCGCGTTGTTGCAGGATGATCCGACATTTGAGAAAGAGCTTGAAGCTGCTGGTCTTTCGGCAGGTGATATTCAGGATTTTGATCTTGTAGATGGGGTAGCCGAAGCCATTGGCGACGACGCCGAAGAGAATGCTGGCGTTGTGCTTCGACCGCGAGGTGGAGAACCATTGACCGAAGATGAGCTTCTCGTGCGACGTGATTTGCGCGAGACGTTCGAGTCGTTGGCAGCTTATGCGGGTAGCGGTAAAGACCCCGCATACGTTGTCGTTGCTGAGTTCGCGTCCGAGGTCGCAAGGCGGTTGCGTTAAGGCAATGGGCCAAGAAGAACTTTTCGCGGCTGCTTCTAGCAACGACGTTCCCGGTGCAGCATCGGGGAATAGGGGTACCTCATTTTTTGAAGCTGGCTCGACAGCACCGCTGGCCGCACGGATGCGCCCCCAGTCCCTAGATGAGGTAGCGGGGCAGAAGCATTTGCTCAGCGAGGGAAAGCCGCTGCGTCGGCTCATCGAAGGCTCTGGTGCAGCATCGGTGATTTTGTATGGTCCGCCTGGGACAGGTAAGACCACGATTGCATCGTTAATCGCAAAAACGATGGGGCAGAACTTTGTGGCGTTGTCCGCGCTGTCTTCCGGCGTGAAAGAAGTCCGCGCGGTTATCGACGAGGCGCGGCGTGACCTCATCCGCGGTGAGAAAACCGTGCTCTTTATCGACGAGGTCCACAGGTTTTCTAAAACGCAGCAGGATGCGCTGCTTGCGGCCGTCGAAAATCGCACAGTGTTGCTGGTTGCCGCCACGACGGAGAACCCGAGTTTTAGCGTTGTTGCTCCGTTGTTGTCGCGCTCGCTGCTGCTCAAGCTCGAGTCGCTTAGCGACGAAGACCTTGGCGGAGTCATCGACCGCGCATTGGCAGATGAGCGGGGGTTGCAGGGGCAGGTTTTGCTTGACGACGAAGCCCGCGCACAACTCATTCTGCTCGCAGGAGGCGATGCGCGTCGGGCGCTGACGTACCTCGAAGCTGCCGCTGAAGCTGTTTCTGGCGGTGGCACGATCACGCTGGAGATTGTGCGTGAAAACGTCAATCGTGCGATTGTTCGCTACGACCGCGATGGCGATCAGCATTACGACGTGGTCAGCGCCTTTATCAAGTCGATCCGCGGGTCTGATGTCGATGCAGCGCTGCATTATCTGGCGCGAATGATCGAGGCCGGGGAGGACCCCAGGTTTATCGCACGACGTCTGGTCATTCACGCTTCGGAAGATATTGGTATGGCAGATCCGACTGCGTTGCAGACTGCTACCGCTGCGGCGAATGCAGTGCAGTTTGTCGGCCTGCCAGAAGGGCGTCTTGCGCTAGCACAGGCGACAATTCACCTGGCTACGGCGCCGAAGTCGCCTGCCGTCATTAAGGCCATCGATCGTGCTTTAGCGGACGTGCGTGAGGGGCATGTGCCTCCAGTGCCGGCCCATTTGCGCGATGGCCACTATGAGGGCGCAAAACAGATGGGCAATGCGGTTGGATATGTCTACCCGCATGACGACCCGCGGGGAGTGGTCGAGCAGCAATATATCCCGGATGGGCTGGAAGAAGCGGTGTATTACGAGCCGACGGAACACGGCGCGGAGCGCCGAATTAGCGAGTTTATTGGTCGGTTACGCCGACTTGTTCGCGGGCGGTAGCCCAACTGTAGAGGAGTCGCGGGTAAAGTAAGCGCGGAAAAACTCCGGAGCAGTTGAAAGGACACCGAAGCGTGCAAACCCATGAGATCCGAGAGCGGTTTACCAACCATTTCGTTGAGGCCGGGCACACCCCGGTACCGAGCGCCTCGCTGATTCTCGACGATCCGACGCTGCTGTTCGTCAACGCAGGAATGGTGCCGTTCAAGCCGTACTTCTTGGGCGATCAGACCCCAGACTTTGCCAATGGCACGGCGACATCGATTCAGAAGTGCGTGCGTACCCTCGATATCGAGGAAGTGGGTATCACCACCCGCCACAACACGTTCTTCCAGATGGCTGGCAACTTTTCGTTTGGTCAGTACTTCAAGGAAGGCGCCATTACTCACGCGTGGAACCTGTTGACGGGTGCTGTTGCTGACGGTGGCTATGGCCTTGATCCGGAGCGTCTCTGGGTTACGGTCTTCCTTGACGACGACGAGGCGGCCGCAATCTGGCGCGACAAGATTGGCGTTCCGGAAGAGCGTATTCAGCGCATGGGCATGGAGGATAACTTCTGGTCCATGGGTATCCCCGGTCCGTGTGGCCCTTGTTCTGAGATCTACTACGACCGGGGCCCGGAGTACGGCAAGGAAGGCGGCCCAATCGCCGACGACAACCGTTACATGGAGATCTGGAACCTCGTGTTCATGGAGTCCATTCGCGGCGAAGGTGATAAGAAGGGCAACTTCGAGATTGTCGGCGAGCTGCCACAGAAGAACATCGATACCGGTCTTGGCATTGAGCGTGTGGCCTGCATCCTGCAGGAAGTAGACAACGTCTACGAGACGGACCTTCTGCGCCCAGTCATCGATGCAGCGGTAGAACTGAGCGGTTCGAAGTACGACGACGGCAACAAGGAAGACGATGTCCGCTTCCGCGTGATCGCTGACCATGCCCGTACCGGCATGATGATCATCCTCGACGGTGTTACCCCGTCGAATGAGGGCCGCGGCTACATCCTGCGCCGTCTGCTGCGTCGCATCATCCGCTCCGCGCGTCTGTTGGGTGCGACGAAGCCGGTTATGGAGACGTTCATGAACACGATCATGGACACCATGACGCCGTCCTTCCCGGAGATCGCGGACAACCGCGAGCGCATTTTGCGTGTTGCTGTTGCGGAAGAAAAGGCGTTTTCCAAGACACTGGAATCCGGCACGTCGCGTTTCGACGAAGCCGCAACCGCAGTGAAGGCTTCGGGTGCTGCTGTCCTGCCGGGTGATCAGGCCTTTGAGCTGCATGACACCTACGGCTTCCCGATCGACCTGACGGTCGAGATGGCGCGCGAGGCCGGCCTGGACGTCGATATGGATGCCTTTAACGCTGCGATGCAGGAACAGCGAGAGCGCGCGAAGGCCGACAACAAGGCGAAGAAGCACCGCAACGTTGACGAGTCGCTGTACCGCGAATGGGTTGACAACAACCCGACGGAATTCGTCGGCTACGAGCAGTTGGTCCACGACGGCACGGTCATTGGCCTCGTGCGCGACGGTGAGAAAGTTGGCGAGGTTTCCCAGGGCGACGAGGTCGAGGTCATCCTCGACGTCACCCCGATGTATGCCGAATCTGGTGGTCAGATGGCCGACCGTGGCCGCTTGATCATGGGGGACACGATCCTCAACGTCAACGACGTGCAGCGCGTGGGCAAGAAACTGTGGCTGCACAAGGCGACGGTCCAAAACGGTGGACTGGATCTCGGCTCGACGGTCACGGCTGAGGTTGACGGTGCGTGGCGCCACGGTGCCCGCCAGGCGCACTCCGCAACGCACCTCATTCACGCTGCGCTGCGTGAGGTGCTCGGCCCCACAGCAGTCCAGGCTGGTTCCTTGAACAAGCCGGGTTACCTGCGCTTCGACTTCAACTACACCGAGGCGCTGACCGAGGCACAACTGCAGGAGATTGCGACGATCACGAACCAGGCTGTCGACGCAGACTTTGCTGTCAACACCATTGAGACCACGCTGGACAAGGCGAAGGCCATGGGTGCGATGGCGCTGTTCGGCGAAAGCTACGGCGACGTTGTCCGCGTCGTCGAGATCGGCGGACCGTTTTCCGTCGAGCTTTGTGGCGGTACCCACGTGGAGCACGCCTCCCAGATCGGCCCGGTCGCCGTGCTTGGCGAGTCCTCGGTCGGTTCCGGAGCCCGCCGTATCGAGGCGTACTCCGGTATGGATTCCTTCAAGTACCTGTCGAAGGAGGCAGCGCTGGCTTCTGGCCTGGCTGCGGAGTTCAAGACGCCGACGGAAGATCTTCCGGACCGTATTGCCCAGCTTGCTGAGCGACTGCGTGCGGCTGAAAAGGAAATCGAGAACCTGCACCGTCAGCAGCTGTTGGCTTCCACTGCAAGCCTTGCGGAGGAAGCAGAGACCATCGGCGCGCGTCGCCTCGTCGCAAAGCAGCTGCCCGACGGGATCAACACGGGTGATCTGCGCACGATTGTTTCTGACCTGCGTGGCAAGTTGCAGTCCGAGGATGCGCTGATCGTGCTGACCTCGAAGGTTGGCGACAAGGTTTCTCTGGCGGTTGCAGCAACAAAGGCTGCAGTGGAAGACGGCATCAAGTCGGGAGACGTGGTCAAGGTGCTTGGCGAGTACGTCGATGGCAAGGGTGGCGGAAAGCCTGACCTTGCGCAGGGCTCTGGTGCGAAGCCCGAAGGCATTCCTGCTGCTTTGTCCGCTGTGCGTGACTGGCTTCGCCGGGACTAAGCCTCGCGTTCGCGGACAAACTCGACGCTGACACGCCGAATGCGCGTCCGACGAGACGCACAGCTAACGGCTAGGTTGAGACCAGGCCAGCAGACACGGAAAGGAGCAGCGATGAAGGTGGAGCCAGATCGCCCTGGGGTCGACGACCCCGGTGCGGGACGCCGACTTGGCATTGATGTCGGCACTGTGCGCATTGGCGTTGCCCGCTCCGACCGGGATGCCCGCCTGGCAACACCGGTCGAAACGATTGACAGAGTGACCGGCTTCAAGGACCGCGATGGGCAAGATATCGAGCGGATATTGGAACTCATCGCTGAGAATGAAGCAGTCGAAGTCATTGTGGGGCTTCCTCGTGATCTGCAAGGCAATGGATCAAAAAGCGTGAAACATGCGAAGGAAATCGCATTCCGTATTCGCCGGCGTAGCGATGTGCCGGTGCGGATGGCGGATGAGCGTCTCACCACAGTTGCTGCGACGCATTCATTGCGGATGTCTGGTGTGAATGAGAAAGCAGGCCGTGCGGTCATTGATCAAGCAGCTGCTGTAGAGATTTTGCAATCGTGGCTTGACGGCCGACTGAACTACCTCAAGGAGAACTAACCGTGTCTACCCGTGAAGCCGCACGCCGGCGTACCCGAGGCACCGCGGTGCTAGTCGCATCCATTTTGCTCATCATTGGCCTTGTCGCTTGGATTGCCGTCTTGCGCAACCTTTCGGGTTCGGCAGACTTTGAGGGTGCAGGCAACGGTGAGGAACAGGTCGTTCAAATCAAGGAGGGATCGAGCCTGTCAGCGCTTGGCCCAGAGCTTGAAGAGCGCGGCATTGTTGCCAGCGACGGTGCTTTCCAAACAGCGGCAGCGAATAACCCTGATGCGGGAAACATTCAGCCTGGCTTCTACAGATTGCAGGGCAAAATGAGCGCGAAGTCAGCGGTTGAGGCACTCCTTGATCCCGCGCAGCGCATCACCCCTCTGCAGGTTTACGGGGGTGCGACGTTGATGGATATCAACGTCGTTGGCGGCCAGACTCGGTTCGGTATTTTCTCGATGATCCAGTCGGCTACCTGTGGCGAGGAGGTAACACCGGATTGTGTCAACGTGGAGAAGCTGAACAACGCTGCGGCGAACAGTGATCCTGAGAAGCTCGGTGTGCCGGAGTGGGCTCGTGAAACGGTTGCTGCCCGTGCTGGCGACGCGAAGCGTTTGGAGGGCCTCATTGCCCCTGGTGAGTACATCATCGACCCGCACGCGAGCGCCGAGGATATTCTTTCGGATCTGGTGACGCGCTCTGCGAAGCAGTATGACGCAACCGACATTGTCAACCGCGCGCAAGTGATTGGCTTGAGCCCGTACGAGTTGCTTGTCGCTGCGTCCTTGGTTGAGCGTGAGGCGCCGGCCGGAGAGTTTGACAAGGTCGCTCGCGTCATCTTGAACCGTCTCGATGAGCCGATGCGACTGGAATTCGACTCCACGGTGAACTACGGGCTGCCGAGCGTTGAGGTTGCAACCACAGATGAAGACCGCAAGCGGGTTACTCCGTGGAACACGTACGCAATGGATGGCCTGCCGCAAACGCCGATTGCATCTCCGTCCATTGAGGCGATCGATGCAGTAGAGCACCCAGCTGACGGCAACTGGCTGTTCTTCGTCACCGTGGACAAGGACGGCACAACCATCTTCAACGACACGTTCGAGCAGCACCTCAATGACACGCAGCGCGCGATCGAGTCGGGCATCCTGGACTCGCAGCGTTAGTTATGGAGTCCTCGCGCAGCATGAACTCAGCCAAACCTGTGTCGGGGACTGTGACGAATCGGGCAGCGGTCCTCGGTTCACCGATCGAGCACTCCTTATCGCCGGTTCTTCACAATGCGGGTTACGAGGCGGCGGACCTCACTGGGTGGCATTACTCGCGCCAACAGTGTGTTGCGGATGATTTGGCTGATCTCGTCCGCAACGCCGATCCGAGTTTCCGGGGCTTTTCTGTAACCATGCCGTGCAAGTTTGCCGCTCTCGCGGTGGCGGATGAAGTCACTGACAGGGCACGTGAGATCGGCTCCGCAAACACGCTGACGCGTATCGACGACAACCGTTGGCGCGCCGACAACACTGACTGCGAGGGCGTGATTGCTGCCATTGGGGAGCTACTTGGTCCCGATTCCCCGGTTCACGCCGTTATCGTTGGCGCGGGCGGTACAGCGCGCGCAGTCATGTGGGCCTTGCGGCATATCGGAGTCCGTGAGGTAACCGTGGTCAACCGCACTGACCGCAGCGGGGAGTACACAGACCTTGCTGCGGGGATGGTGCTTAACTTCGTGGATTTCGAGGCACCTCTAGCGGACATTACGTCCGCATCGGACCTCGTCATTTCGACTGTCCCCGCCGGGGCAGCTGACTACGTGGCATCCGATCTTGCACACGCCCCGGTGTTTGACGTGATCTACGACCCGTGGCCCACGCGGCTCGCCGTAGAGGCTGCAGCGAACGGCTACCGCACCGTTGGTGGACTGTCGATGCTTGCCGGACAGGCGTACGCTCAGTTCGAGCAATTCACCGGTGTGGACGCACCGCGACAGGCGATGCGCGACGCGCTGATGCGGCACGCGAACTCGTAAGAAGCAGCTCGCTTGCCAGAGCGGTTCGAAGTACTCAACTTCGGTACGCTGTCCATATGGAATTCGGGGGAGTTTTGGGGGCCACTGTTGCTGCCTGCTGGACAGCGGCCCTGATGGTGTTTGATGTTGCGTTTCGGCGTCTGCCGAATGCGCTGACAGTGCCGCCGGCCATTGTGGCGCTGATTGCTTGCCTTCTCGCGCCATTTCTTGGCGAGGCGACGTTGCTGTGGGCACTGCTGTGGCCGGGGCTGTATCTGTTTTCGCCTCAGGGGGTCGGTGGTGGGGACGTTAAGTTGGCGCTGCCGCTGGCGATGGTGTGTGTGATCTCCGGAAAACTGCCGGCGGTACTCGTTGCGATTGGTGTGTCCGGCCTGCTCACAGTCTTAATGGCGTGGTTAAGTCGCAGCCGAACCGTCGCACATGGTCCATCGATGCTTGCCACAACGTGGCTCGTCGTAATGTATTTCGGGGTATAAGCACATCTATCGCAGCTGCTTGTGCGAGAATGTCGCCATGCTTCGTTGGACTACAGCCGGTGAATCGCACGGCCAGGCCCTCGTAGCCCTCGTTGAGGGCATGCCTTCTGGGGTGCCGGTATTGAAAGAAGAAATTGCTCATCAGCTCGCTCGTCGCCGTCTCGGTTATGGCCGTGGCGCGCGAATGAAGTTTGAGGCAGATGAGCTCACTTTGCTGACGGGCGTCGTGCACGGCTCATCTATCGGTAGCCCGGTGGCTATCCAGATTGGCAACACCGAGTGGCCGAAGTGGACCACGATCATGTCTGCTGAGCCGGTTGATGCCTCTGACCCTGAGGTGGCAAAAGAGTTGAGCTCTGGTCGCGGTGCGTCGTTGACCCGTCCGCGTCCGGGGCACGCCGATTTCGCCGGCATGATCAAATACGGTTTCGGTTCTGCACGTCCTGTGCTTGAGCGTTCCTCTGCACGAGAGACTGCTGCCCGCGTAGCAGCCGGTACGGTTGCCCGTAGCTACCTGCGTGAGGTTCTCGGGGTTGAGGTGTTTTCCCATGTGGTGTCGATTGGGGAGTCGGTGCCGTACGCAGGAGAATCGCCAAGCTTCGCCGATATTGAGGCAATTGATGCTTCCCCTGTTCGTGCGTTTAACAAGGACGCCGAGGCGGACATGGTCGCGTGCATTGAGGCTGCGAAGAAATCGGGCGACACGCTCGGCGGGATCGTTGAGGTCATTGTGGATGGGCTGCCGATCGGCCTTGGCTCCCACATTTCTGGCGAACGACGCTTGGATGCGCAGTTGGCAGGCGCGCTGATGGGTATCCAGTCGGTGAAAGGCGTCGAAATCGGCGACGGTTTCGAGGAGGCGCGTCGCCGTGGATCGCAGGCACACGACGAAATCGAGCGCACCGAAGATGGTGTGCGGAGGCTGACCAACCGTGCAGGCGGTATCGAAGGTGGCATGACGAATGGGGAGCAGTTGCGCGTTCGCGCTGCGATGAAGCCCATCTCGACTGTCCCTCGTGCCTTGAAGACGGTTGATATGAGCACCGGCGACGCTGCCACGGGGATTCACCAACGCTCCGATGTCTGTGCCGTGCCCGCTGGTGGTGTCGTTGCAGAGGCAATGGTTGCGCTTGTTCTGGCACAGGCTGTCTCTGAGAAATTCGGGGGAGACACGATTGAGGAGGTGAAGCGCAACGTAGAGTCGTACAAGGAGTACGTCGCACAACGTCTTGCGTTTGATCAAGTTAGGGATGCCGATGACTGAGCTCACTGATTTGCAGGCAGTAGAGGCATGCAACGAGGAGTCAACAAATACAAGTCCGGCGACGGTTCATACGGCTCCTCGCGTGGTGCTCGTCGGTATGCCGGGGTCGGGTAAGTCAACGATTGGTCGTCGAATAGCTAGCGCGCTGAACCTGCCGATCATGGATTCGGATCTGCTCATCGAACAGGCTGAAGGCAAAGCGTGTGGCGAGGTGTACGCCGAGTTGGGTGAGGATGCCTTCCGTGAGCTCGAAGTCGGGTTTGTGGCACGTGCTCTGGCCACCGGTGGGGTAGTCAGCCTCGGCGGCGGTGCGATCGTGACCGAGGAAGTGCGACAGCTGCTGCAGCGCCACACTGTTGTTTGGATCGATGTCAGCGCGGAAGAGGGTATTCGCCGCACAGCACAGGATTCCACTCGACCAGTGCTTGACAGTGATGATCGCGAGCAGCGTTACCGCGACCTCATGGATCAACGTGAACCGCTGTACCGCGAAGTGGCCACGTTCCGCGTCCGCACGGACGCGCGGCCACCGCAGCGTGTTGTCGCAGAGATTTTGGGTTTCATCGACGGCGAGTAGTTTCCGTCAGGCTTCAGTTCTGTCAAGCGAAGGAGCAAACAATGGCAGTGGTATCCGTCACGGGCCCAAGTCCGTACGACATTCATATTGGCAGCAATAACCTTGACGCCGTAGCAGGTCACCTTGCGGATTCCGGCGCACGCCGTGTGCTGGTGGTCCACCAGGAACCGTTGCGTGCCGTTGCTGAGGACCTTGAGCACATGCTTGAGCAAGCGGGCCTGGCGCCGGTCTTGGCATGTGTTCCCGATGCGGAGGCTGGAAAGGATCTTCCGGTGCTTTCCCACTTGTGGGACGTGTTGGGGGAGCACGGGTTCTCGCGCCAGGACGCCGTTGTCGGTTTGGGTGGCGGCGCTGTGACAGATCTTGCCGGTTTCGCCGCGGCCACGTGGATGCGCGGCATCAAGGTTGTGCATGTGCCGACGACATTGCTCGCCATGGTTGATGCGGCAGTCGGCGGCAAGACTGGCATCAACACGACCGCAGGTAAAAATCTCGTCGGTGCGTTCCACGAGCCGAATGCGGTGTTTATTGATCTCGCTCGTATTGCAACGCTGCCTGAGCAAGAGGTTGTTTCAGGTTCTGCTGAGTTGGTAAAGACGGGCTTTATTGCGGACCCGCGGATTTTGGAGCTCTATCAGGAGGGCCCAGAGCATCACTGGGCGGAGCTTGTCGAGCGCTCTGTCAGCGTAAAAGCCAAGGTCGTGGGGGAGGACCTCAAGGAAGCTGGGCTGCGCGAGATTCTTAACTATGGCCACACTCTGGGCCATGCGATCGAACGTCGCGAGCATTACATGTGGCGCCACGGCAATGCCGTCGGGGTGGGCATGATGTTTGTGGCACACCTTGCTCATGCGCGCGGGCTTATCGACGATGACCTGGTCGCCCTCCACGAGACCGTCATCAGTGGTGCGGGACTTCCCACGCGCTACGAGGCCGGTGCGTTTGAAGAGTTGCATGAGGCGATGCTTCTGGACAAGAAGAACCGCGACGGCAAGATCCGATTTGTCGTCCTGGACGGCCTTGGGTCCTGCACTCGCCTGGAGGACGCAACTGTGGAAGAGATGCGCGCGGCGTACGCAAAGATTTCGGAGTAGAACATGAAAATCTTGGTACTCAATGGTCCGAACCTCAATCGACTCGGCAAACGCCAACCGGAGGTGTATGGGACGGTCACGCTGGCGGACGTCGAAAAGCAATTGCACGATCACGCAGCCGATCTTGGGGTTGAAGTGGAGTGCCGCCAGTCCAACTACGAGGGCCAACTCATTGACTGGGTGCATGAAGCAGCCGATAACACTTGGCCGGTGATCATTAACCCGGGTGGTTTTACCCATACCTCGGTTGCGCTTCGTGATGCACTGGTAGAACTAAATGATCACCAAGGTTTTATTGAGGTGCATATTTCGAACGTGCACGCGCGCGAGTCGTTCAGGCACCATTCGTACCTCTCGCCAATCGCCGTAGGCGTGATCGCGGGGTTGGGTACGGAAGGCTACCGGCTCGCGTTGGACTACTTCGCAAGGAGGAAATGATGGCATTGGCCGATACTCGTTTTGAAACTCGTCGGAGGAAACTCTCGTCGCAACTTGCGGCACAGCGTATCGACGACATGCTGGTCACCCATTTGACCCACGTGCGTTACCTGTCTGGTTTCTCCGGCTCGAACGGCGCGCTTCTGGTGTCGAAAGACCGTACTGCGAAGATCGCAACCGACGGTCGTTACACCACCCAGATTGCTGAAGAGGTCCCGGATATCAAGGCGACGATTGCTCGCGCGACAGCAACCGAGTTGTTGTCGCAGGTTACCGAAGGCCACCGTGTGGGCTATGAGGCCGATTTCGTTTCCGTTGCGGAGCTCAAGCGCCTCGAGGATGCATGCCCGGAGGGCGTAACCCTTGTGCCGGTTTCTGGCGTGATTGAAGGGATCCGCTTGTTTAAGGACAACCTTGAACTCACCCGTCTGACTGAGGCTGCCGAGCTGGCCACACAGGCGTTGGAGGAACTCGTCGCCGCAGGAGAATTGCGAGCAGGCCGTTCTGAGCGTGACATTGCCGCTGACCTTGAGTACCGCATGCGTCGACTTGGTGCAGAACGCCCAAGTTTTGACACGATTGTCGCCTCCGGCCCGAACGCCTCGAAGCCACACCATCAGGCCGGCGACCGTCTTATCGCCGAAGGCGATTTGGTGACCATTGATTACGGTATGCACCGCCTCGGGTTCAACTCCGATATGACCCGTACGTTTGCTATCGGGGAAATCGGTCAGTTGGAGCGCGAGATTTACGAAGTGACGCTTGCATCCCAGCTTGCTGGCGTGAAGGCAGCCACGGCGGGAACGGCACTTGTGGATGTAGACAAGGCCTGCCGCGACGTTATTGAAGAGGCAGGCTTCGGCGAGTACTTCGTTCACTCCACTGGCCACGGTGTCGGCCTGGACGTGCATGAAGCCCCGTCTGCCGCACAGACCGGCAAGGGAGACCTAAAGGAAGGTATGACCCTGACCATTGAGCCGGGGATCTACATTCCGGGCAAGACCGGTGTGCGTATCGAGGACACGTTGATCATCACATCAGGGAAGCCACGGATTATCACCAAGTACCCGAAGGAATTGACGGTGCTGTAGCATTGCTGTGTTTGTACACGTTCCGAAACAATTACGAGGAAGGTACCACCCATGGCAACTACCGCCGATTTTAAGAACGGTCTTGTGCTGAAGGTCGATGGCAAACTGCAGCAGATCGTTGAGTTCCAGCATGTCAAGCCCGGTAAGGGACCGGCATTCGTGCGCACCAAGCTTAAGGATGTCGTCTCCGGAAAGACCGTTGAGAAGACGTGGAACGCAGGTGTGAAGGTGGAGACCGCGACGGTTGATCGTCGCGATATGACCTACCTGTACAACGACGGCACGAGCTACGTTGTCATGGACGACAAGACCTTCGAGCAGTTCGAGCTGCCGGCCGACAAGTTCGGCGATGCAGCACGCTTCCTGCTGGAGAACATGCATGTTCAGGTTTCTTTCCACGAGGGTGAAGCACTTTTCGCTGAGCTTCCGATCTCTGTGGACCTCAAGATCGAGCACACCGAGCCGGGTCTGCAGGGCGACCGTTCCACCGGTGGTACCAAGCCGGCAACGCTGGAGACCGGTGCTGAGATCCAGGTTCCGCTGTTCCTGGAAACCGGCAACGTGGTCAAGGTTGATACACGTACTGGCGAGTACCTCTCTCGCGTGAACAACTAATGCCCGACTACAAACGTCATGGCGCTCGGTATCGGGCGCGCCGTCGTGCAGTAGACATGCTGTTCGAGGCTGAGACACGGGACATCGACCCGGTTGCGATTGTTGAGGACCGCACGGAGCTTTCGCGCAATCCGTTGAACGCAGTTGCGCCGGTTGCTGACTACACTCGCGAGATTGTCGCAGGCGCTGCGGAGAAGCTCGACGACTTGGACGATGCGATTGAGCGCTCACTCAGCGAGGACTGGGAGCTGTTTCGTCTGCCAGCCGTCGACCGTCAGATCCTGCGCGTGGCCGCCTGGGAGATCTTGTTTAACGACGAGGTCGATGCGCCGATCTCGATCAAGGAAGCGGTCGAGATGGCGTCTGAGTACTCAGGTGCCAAGGCTGCGCCCTACATCAACGCGGTGTTGGATCGGATTGCCTCGTCCGTTGATCCGAATTCTCCGTTTTTCGTTGTACCTGATGGTGAACATGCCGACGAGGAGGAGGGTCAACCTGACGGCCTCGGCGACACCGAGAGCGACGAGGAGTAGCTTCCTCAGTATTTGCGAAGCGCATTGGAGCCGTTACTGATTGTTGTTCGCACTTGCCGTATTTTGTGCGGAAGAGGCAGACATCAGTAGCGGCTTTTGTTATGCGAACGATCTTCAAGAAAGGATGCCATGTCGAAACTCACTGTTGAAGAAGCGAAGCAATTTCGGGTCGGTCCCGACTTTCAACTTGCGGATGTAGATCCAACAGCGACACCCGGGGTGAAGGATGCCGCTGAGGTGTTTAATGACTACGACGATGAACTCGATGACCTGCAAAGGCGGCTGTACGCCAACGGTCGCGTAGGCAACGAGGATGCGGGCTCGGTGCTGTTGGTGCTGCAGGGGATGGATACGTCAGGCAAAGGCGGGATCGTCCGCCACGTCGTCGGTGCGACCATGGACCTTCAAGGCGTACACGTCCAGGCGTTCGGGCGTCCAACGGAGGAGGAGGCATCTCATGATTTCCTCTGGCGGTTCTACGACCACCTCCCAAAACCTGGGCAGATCAGTGTCTTCGACCGTTCCCATTACGAAGATGTACTTGTGCAGCGCGTGAAACAGATGGCTTCACCGGAGGAGATTGAGCGCCGCTACGGAGCAATCGTTGAGTTTGAACAGGAGATTGCCGCCCGTGGCACCAAGATCATCAAGGTGATGCCACACATCTCACGGGAGTTTCAGGCAGAGAACCTGAAGAAGCGCATTCTGCGGGAAGACAAGCACTGGAAGTACAACCCGGGTGATATCGATGATCGTCGGCTCTGGAGCCAGTACATGGCGGCGTATCAGATCGCAATGACGCGCACGTCGACGGAATCTGCGCCGTGGTATTGCATTCCTTCGGACGATAAGAAGTACTGCCGCAGTGTGGTGAAAGCGTTGCTTTACGACGCTTTAGAGTCGCTCAACCCGACGTGGCCCGAGCCCGACTTCGACGCTGAAGTCGAGCTTGAGCGATTGGAGAACTCCTAGTCCTCGTCGGGGGCAGGCGCAGATTTAGACTGCGCTGCGCTTGCTTCCTCAGCGGTGCGCTTGATCTCGCCCACCAGCACCTGCATGGCATCTTGGGTTTCCAACACACCAGCAACAGCGGCCTTGAGCGAGGACGCGAGTTGCTCGTCGCTTAGCCCTGCGCCGATCGCGATTTCCGATTCGGTGCGCACAACGATCGTCTCGGTGCGGTTGACCACGAGCGCACGCGCGTCGAGGTACGAGCTGTTGACCTGGTTTGCGGCCAGGTACAAGGTGGCATCGGGCGTGTCGGACGGGGTGTCGGTAACCGAGTCCGCACGCAGGATCAACACTGAGTCCAACAGGACAAACAGCAGGTTGAATCCCTTGTAATGGGCGTGGCCTGCGCGGCCAGACGGGTCGTCGGAAACTTCGATGCCCTGCTTCGCCATCGTTTCGATGACGCGGTCGATGGTTACTTGAGTTGCGGTGCTCACTGCTGCGGTTCCTCCCAGTTCACGACGGTCGGGAAAGTGGTTTTGAGGTAGTCGAATGCCTGAAGCGTGGCGTCGATAGACGTCACAATGAAAGAGCCGAGCTGGTTGAATGAGGCTCCATCGGCGATGTTCATCGAGCGAATGGCGCTCACAGCCAGGTTGTCCTCACCGCGTTCGAAGAAACGCAGGGTCGGTGCAAAATGCGTCTGGTTGTGCTCGTTGCAGGCAAACAGCACCTGCGATGCGCTATCGCGGGGAAACTCGCCACGCCACAGGGCCTCGAAGATGAGGTGATCGCCGTCGAGGGCAATGACGATTGCTGCGTTGATAAAACCAGAGCGCACGGCTTGATCTTCGACGCGGTATTCAAGGTTTTCTTCCTCAAAAATCGCGGCGATTGCTTCGGTAGTCACCGGTTCCGGAACGTTGCGTTCTGGGTGCTCGTTGGGCTGGATGGCTTCAGTCTCTTCTGTAGTCACACTTGCGAGAATACCCATCTGGGTGAAACTCCTCGCGATGGCGCGGTGCTGGTGCTAATGTGAAGCGCAGTCTCCGAGACTTCACACGGCCCCGATAGGCGGGACCGCGTCGATATTTCCTTTAAATGCCGCACAGAGAGGCGGGGAAGGAGGTTCGATGAGTGGAAACGAACGGTCGACGGTTGAGCTGCTGAACGCTCAGGACGTCGGTCGCACTGTTGCACGCATCGCGCACCAGATCATCGAGAAGACAACGCTGGACGACAGAGACGGACCGCAGGTCATTCTGCTGGGGATCCCGTCCGGTGGTGTTCCGTTAGCGCAGCGTATTGCGGAAGCGGTTGAAGAATTTTCAGGCGTGAGCGTGCCAGTAGGCAGTCTCGACGTCACTTTGTACCGCGACGATCTCCGCGACAAGCCACATCGGGCACTGCGCCCAACCCACATTCCGGTCGACATCGACGGGGCAATTGTCGTGCTTGTCGACGATGTCTTGTACTCCGGCCGAACCATTCGCGCCGCCCTTGATTCGCTGCGCGACATCGGTAGGCCAGCCGCGATCCAGCTCGCAGTGCTGGTCGATCGTGGCCACCGGGAGCTGCCAATCCGCGCGGATTACGTAGGCAAGAACATCCCCACATCGAAGGACGAAGATGTCACTGTCGCGATCGCCCAGCTCGACGGTGAAGATCGCGTGACCCTGGAACGGGAGGCGTAAATGAGGCACCTCATCGATATTGCAGATCTCAGCCGCGAAGAGATCATCGAGCTGATGGATGAAGCGGACCGCTTCCGGGAAGCTCTGGATGGTCGTGAGATCAAGAAGCTTCCGACCCTGCGTGGCCGCACTGTGATGACGTTGTTCTACGAGAACTCGACGCGTACCCGCTCGTCGTTTGAGACAGCGGGCAAGTGGATGAGCGCCGATGTGATCAATCTGTCTGCGTCTTCATCTTCGGTGAAGAAGGGTGAATCGCTCAAAGACACCGCTGCAACTTTGGAGGCAATCGGTGCAGACGCGATCATCATGCGCCACCCTGCTTCGGGTGCTGCACAGCTTCTGGCCAAGTGGTTGCCGAATACAAGCATCGTGAACGCAGGTGACGGCCAGCACCAGCACCCGACACAGGCTTTGCTGGATGCGGTGACCATGCGCCAGCACATTGGCGATGTCGCTGGAAAGCGCGTCCTGATCGTCGGCGATATTTTGCACTCCCGTGTTGCTCGCTCCAACGTGGATCTACTGCACATCTTGGGCGCAGAGGTTGTGTTGGTTGCGCCGCCGACGCTGCTGCCTACCGGTGTGGAGTTCTGGCCGGCACGTGTCTCGTATGACTTCGATGCCGAGATTGAGCACGCAGATGTCGTGATGATGCTGCGCGTGCAGGCCGAGCGCATGAACGGCGGGTTCTTCCCGTCGCACCGCGAGTACGCCACCTTGTACGGCTTGAGCGTTGACCGAGCCGACCGCATGAAGGATTCGGCGTTGATCATGCACCCGGGTCCGATGCTGCGTGGCATGGAAATTAACTACGACGTGGCCGATCGCGACAATGCTGTCGTTCTCGGCCAGGTCTCTAACGGCGTGTACACCCGCATGGCCGTGTTGTTCACACTGCTCGCCGGCACTGGCGGCGAAGAAGGAGCGATCAAGTGACCAAGCTTGCACTCAACAACGTTCGTCCATATGGCGAGGACGTGACCAGCATTCTCATTGACGTGGAAGACGGTGTCATCGACTCCATTGGGGACAACCCGTTTGACGATGCTGATGAAACCATCGACTGTGGTGGCAACGTGTTGCTTCCTGGTCTCGTCGATATGCACGTGCACCTGCGTGAGCCGGGCCGCGAGGACACCGAAACCATCGCTACCGGCTCGGATGCTGCCGCCAAGGGAGGCTTCACCGCTGTATTCACCATGGCGAATACCAACCCGGTGATCGACCAGCCGTTCCTCGCCGAGGCGGTCTGGGAGAAGGGCCAGACGTACGGTAAGTGCGATGTCTACCCGGTGGGCTCGATTACCAAGGGACTCGAGGGCAAGACGCTCACCGAGATCGGTCTGATGGCCCGCAGCGGTGTGCGCATGTTTTCCGACGATGGCAAGTGCGTCAACGACCCGCAGCTCATGCGCCGCGCTATCGAATACGCCAAGGCACACGACGTGATTCTCGCCCAGCATGCGGAAGATCACCGCATGACCGAGGGCGCTGTCGCCCACGAAGGCGAGCAGGCAGCGCGCCTGGGGCTTCGCGGTTGGCCACGTGTCGCGGAGGAATCCATCGTCGCACGCGACGCCATCATGACTCGTGACTACGGTGGTCGTTACCACCTCTGCCACGCGTCGACCGAAGGCACGGTCGAGCTGCTTCGCTTCGCCAAAGCACAGGGCATCAACGTTACGGCAGAGGTCACCCCGCACCACCTGCTGCTTACCGACGAAATGCTGTCCACCTACGACGGCCTGTTCCGCGTCAACCCTCCACTGCGCGAAAAGCGCGACGCTGAAGCGCTCAAGCAAGCGCTTCTCGACGGCACCGTGGACGTCATCGCCACCGACCACGCTCCTCACGGATCTGAAGACAAGTGCGTGGAGTTCGAGCACGCCAAGCCAGGCATGCTCGGCCTAGAAACGTCCATGGCGATCGTGCACCGAGTCTTCGTCGAATCGGGTCTTGCTGACTGGCGCTTCGTGGCCAAGGTCATGAGCGAGCGCCCTGCCGAAATTCTGCGGCTTGAGGACCAGGGCCGTCCGATCGCGGTTGGCGAGCCAGCAAACCTCACCTTGATTGATCCACAGGACACCTGGACCGCAAAGGGCAAGGATATGGCGTCGAAGGCGTCGAACACTCCCTACGAAGGCATCGAATTTAACGCACGCGTAGTTGGCACCTGGCTGCGCGGCACCCAAACCTACTCTGCAAAGAAGGCCTAAACCCATGACAAAAACACAGCAGCAGCGCACCCGCGCACAACTCGTCCTCGACACAGGCGAGAAATTCACCGGCTTCGTCTTCGGCGCAGCACCGGAAGGTGACATTGAAGGCGATCTCAAGAGCATCATCGATATGTTCGGTTACGAGCGCGAAATGTGCTCTGCCGATAACGACGGCAAGATCCTGGTGTTCGCTACACCGCACATCGGCAATGTTGGCTGGACAGGTGAAGGAGCAGGGGAGGAACGTACAGCAATCACGGCAAAAGCCGTGGTGATCCGCGATCTCGCTCGCATCGCATCGAACCAGGAAGCAAAGCACAGCCTGGAAGAAGAAATGAAGGCGCAGGGCATTACCGGCATCTGGGGTGTAGACACCCGCAGGCTGGTCCGCCACGTCTCTCAGGCGCAGCACGAGGGTAAGTCGGTGCGCGTGCAGGTAATCGTCGAAAAGCAAGAAGCTTAAAAGAAAGACCAGGAGAAACATTATGAAGCGAGAAGATCTCAACCACGTCCTGGTCATCGGCTCCGGGCCGATCGTCATCGGACAGGCGTGCGAGTTTGACTATTCCGGCACCCAGGCGTGCCGCGTGCTCAAAGAAGAAGGCCTGCGCGTCACCCTGGTGAACTCGAACCCGGCAACGATCATGACCGACCCTGAGTTCGCCGACCACACGTACGTAGAGCCGATCCAGCCGGAGTACATCGACCGCATCCTCGCCCGCGAGGCAGAGCAAGGCCACCCGGTTGATGCGATTCTGCCGACGCTTGGTGGGCAGACTGCGCTGAACACAGCCATCAAACTCGACCGCCTTGGCATTCTGGAAAAGCACGGCGTTGAACTCATCGGCGCAGACATCGACGCGATTGAGCGCGGCGAAGACCGCCAAAAGTTCAAGGACATTGTTGAAAAGATCGGCGGCGAGTCCGCCCGTTCCCGTGTCTGCTACACCATGGAAGAAGTGGAAGAAACCGTCGCGGAGCTCGGCTTCCCAGTCGTCGTGCGCCCGTCGTTCACCATGGGTGGTCTCGGTTCCGGCCTTGCCTACGACATGGACGACTTGCACCGCATCGCCGGCGACGGCTTGACCGCATCGCCAGAAGCGAACGTGCTCATTGAAGAATCCATCCTCGGTTGGAAAGAAATCGAGCTCGAGCTCATTCGTGACTCGGATGACAACTGCATTACGGTTGCGACGATTGAGAACGTGGATGCCATGGGTGTCCACACGGGCGACTCTGTCACGGTGGCGCCGGTGTTGACGATGACCGAGCCCGAGGTCACCAAGATGATCGAACAAGGCAAGGCCATCATCCGTGAAGTCGGTGTCAGGACCGGTGGCTGCAATATCCAGTTCGCCATCAACCCCAAAGACGGCCGCATGATCACGATCGAGATGAACCCGCGCGTGTCGCGTTCGTCTGCACTTGCGTCGAAGGCGACCGGCTACCCGATTGCAAAGGTGGCAACCCGACTAGCTATTGGCTACACGCTCGACGAGATTGCCAACGACATGACCGGTGGCGCGACCACTGCGCTTGAGGAGCCGTCCCTCGACTACGTCATCGTCAAGATGCCACGCTTTACCTTTGAGAAGTTCCCGGGCTCGGACGAGACTCTGGGCACCTCCATGAAGGCGGTTGGCGAGGCCATGGGTATTGGCCGCAACTACATCCAGGGCCTGAACAAGGTCATGCGCTCGATGGAAGACAAGCCAAACGGCTTCTGGACTCGTTCCGACGAGTACGTCGCAGGAGAGCGTGCAAATGACGTCGCAGCGGTGCTCGAAGACCTTAAGGTGCCGACCGACAAGCGTCTCTACGATGTCGAGCTTGCGCTCCGCCTCGGCGCGAGCGTTGATGAGGTCTACGCAGCCTCCGGCATCGATCCGTGGTTCCTCGAGGAAGTCGCTGGGCTGGTCGAATTTCGCCAGGTGCTTATCGACGCCCCTGTGCTCGACGCAGATCTTCTGCGTGAGGCAAAGGCTCAAGGCTTGTCCGACGCCCAGATTGCTACGCTGCGCCCAGAACTCGCGGGCGAAGACGGCGTGCGTCAACTGCGATGGACGCTGGGTATCCACCCGACCTTCAAGACCGTGGACACCTGCTCGGGCCAGTACGAGGCGAAGGTTCCGTACCTGTACTCGGCGTACGAACTCGACCCGGCTGCCGAGTCTGAGGTTGACCAGTTCACCGGTGCAAAGGAAAACAGCAAGGGCAAGGTCATCATCCTGGGCTCTGGTCCGAACCGCATTGGTCAGGGCATCGAGTTCGACTACTCCTGTGTCCACGCCGCCCTGGAACTGTCCCGCGTTGGCTACGAGACCGTGATGGTCAACTGCAACCCGGAGACCGTTTCTACCGACTACGACACCGCGGACCGTCTCTACTTCGAACCGTTGACGTTCGAAGACGTGATGGAGATCTACCGTGCGGAAGCCGCTACCGGTGAGGTTGCTGGCGTTATTGTGCAGCTCGGCGGTCAGACCCCGCTGGGCCTCGCGCAGCGTCTCGCGGATGCGGGCGTGCCGGTCGTCGGTACGAGCCCCGAGGCAATCGATCTGGCGGAGGACCGTGGCGAGTTTGGCAAGGTGCTCGAAGCAGCCAAGCTTCCAGCTCCCGCATTTGGCACCGCAACCTCCTTCGAAGAGGCTCGCGAAGTGGCCAACAAGGTTGGTTACCCCGTCCTCGTGCGCCCGTCTTACGTGCTCGGAGGCCGTGGCATGGAGATCGTTTATGACGAAGACTCCCTGCGCAACTACATCGAGCGCGCAACCGAGCTCAGCCCGGACCACCCAGTGCTTGTGGACCGCTTCCTTGACAACGCCATCGAAATTGACGTCGATGTGTTGTCTGACGGCAACGAGGTCTACCTCGGTGGTCTGATGGAACACATCGAGGAAGCCGGCATTCACTCTGGCGACTCCGCCTGTGCGCTTCCGCCGATGACGCTCGGCCCCGACGACATTGAAAAGGTCCGTCGCTCCGCTGAGGCACTCGCTCACGGTATCGGGGTGAAGGGGCTGATGAACGTCCAGTTCGCATTGAAGGACGACATCCTCTACGTCATCGAGGCAAACCCGCGCGCGTCGCGTACGGTGCCGTTCGTCTCCAAGGCGACCGGCGTCCACCTTGCGAAGGCTGCAGCACGCGTCATGCTCGGCGCGACGATCGCTGAACTTCGCGACGAGGGCCTCATCCCGTCCGACTACGATGGCGGATCCTTGCCGCTGAACCACCCGATCGCTGTGAAGGAAGCGGTACTGCCGTTTAGCCGCTTCCGCCGCCCAGACGGGTCGATTCTGGACACCATCCTCGGCCCGGAAATGAAGTCCACCGGTGAGGTCATGGGGCTTGCCCCGTCGTTCGGTGTGGCATTTGCTAAGACCCAGGCCGCTGCTTACGGCGAACTGCCAACGGAGGGCACGGTCTTTGTCTCCCTGGCTAACCACGACAAGCGCACCCTGATCTTCCCGATCCAGCGTTTGTCCACCATGGGGTTCAAGGTGATCGCGACGGCAGGTACAGCGCAAATGCTGCGCCGCAACGGCATCGAATGCGAAGTAGCACTCAAGGGCTCCGAAGTCCGCGAAGGTGCGAAGGGCCGTTCCATCGTGGAGCGGATCTTGGACGGCGAGATTGATCTCATCCTGAACACTCCGGCGGGCTCGACAACCGCGCGCCACGATGGCTACGACATCCGTGCCGCAGCCGTGATCGCGGATGTACCGATCATGACCGATGTGCAGGGTGTTACCGCCACAGTCCAAGGCATCGAAGCAGTGCGCAGCAACTCCATTGATGTGAC
Organism: Corynebacterium sp. HMSC034E11; assembly: GCF_001835905.1. Classification (NCBI taxonomy): domain Bacteria; kingdom Bacillati; phylum Actinomycetota; class Actinomycetes; order Mycobacteriales; family Corynebacteriaceae; genus Corynebacterium; species Corynebacterium sp. HMSC034E11. Next base: position 85,596 of record NZ_KV826394.1, on the reverse strand, counting down.
CAGCCTCCAGGAGCTCGAGCACAGCGTCTCCAAGAACGCAGAGGGTGGCCAGTAGTGGTACAGCCCCATGCCTCCTTCGGGGAGCGTCTCGTTGCCGCTGGTAACGAATATGGCCGACTGTGTGTAGGCATCGACCCGCACGCGGCGCTGCTAGACAAGTGGGGTCTTCCGGACACCATTGATGGTCTGCAACGGTTTTCCTCGGCTTGTGTTGAGGCCTTTGCAGGATCAGTTGCGTTGGTCAAGCCACAGGTTGCCTTCTACGAGCGGTTCGGCTCTGCGGGTTTCGCGGTGCTCGAGGAGACCCTCGCCGCACTCCGTGAGAGCGGGACGCTCGTCGTCGCGGACGCCAAGCGCGGCGATATCGGCTCCACGATGGCTGGATACGCCGCCGCGTGGCTGCAACCAGGCTCACCGTTGGAAGCGGACGCGCTCACGCTGACACCGTATCTGGGTGTCGGGTCGCTGGAGCCTGCCATCTCACTTGCTGCAGCGCACGGTAAGGGCGTGTTCGTGATGTCTGCGAACTCCAACCCTGAAGCTGAAGCGTTCCAGACGAGTGAAATCGATGGGCGCATGGTGTCGCAGTGGATGGTCGATGAATGCGCCACGTACAACCAGGGCGCTGCAGTAGGCCACGTTGGTGTCGTTGTCGGTGCAACTGTGGCGAAGCCGCCGGTGCTCGACGCGCTCAATGCTCCAGTGCTTATGCCTGGGGTCGGAGCGCAGGGAGCGACGATGGAAGACGCGGCGCAGATTGCAGGTGCAAACGCACACCTGGTGTTCCCGAATGTTTCCCGTTCCGTCTTGTCTGCTGGACCGGACGTTACTGAACTGCGGAAACGTGTCGCTGAACTGGTAAAACAGCCATAACTAGCGGGTCCATTTCATCGGCTGAGAAAAACCCTGGTAGTTTAGGTGCGTCGCAACGGTGACATGGAGAAATGCAGCAAGAATGCGCTCCATTTTCCCGGTGCCAACCAGATGCAGTGTTAGACTGTGTCGGATGCGGTGCGCCTTCTGAAACGCAGAGTGTGGAGGAGGCCCCGCGCCGGCACGAGTCGGCCTGAACATATTGAATGAACTACCTACATGGAGGAACCCGTGGCACTTCCACAGTTGACCGATGAACAGCGCAAGGCAGCCCTCGAGAAGGCGGCTGAGGCTCGCAAGAAGCGCGCTGAGCTGAAGGCCTCCCTGAAGCGCGGCGAGACCACGCTCAAGGACGTGCTGGAGAAGGCTGACACCGACGAGATCATCGGCAAGACCAAGGTTTCCGCTTTGCTCGAGGCCATGCCGAAGGTTGGCAAGGTCAAGGCTCGCGAGATCATGGAGGAGCTGGAGATCGCTCAGACCCGTCGCCTGCGTGGCCTGGGTGAGCGTCAGCGTCGTGCTCTGCTCGAGCGCTTCGGCTTCGAAGAGAACTAAACATGGCTGAGGTGGCGCCCCGCGGGCAGCTGGTCGTTTTGGCCGGACCGTCTGCCGTAGGTAAGTCAACGGTGGTTAGCCGCCTGCGCGGCGAGGTGCCGGACCTCTACTTTTCTGTCTCGATGACAACTCGAGCTCCACGCCCGGGCGAAGTCGATGGTAGGGATTACTACTTCGTCTCCTCGAATGATTTTCAACAGCGCATCGATGCTGGTGAGATGCTGGAATGGGCTGACATTCACGGAGGCCTTCAGCGCTCGGGCACGCCTGCGGGTCCGGTCCGTGAAGCTCTTGCAGACGGGCGCCCGGTACTCGTAGAGGTGGACCTCGCAGGTGCTCGCAACATCAAGCAGCTCATGCCTGAAGCGCGTACAGTGTTCCTTGCACCCCCGTCGTGGGAAGTCCTCGTTGAACGTCTCACGGGTCGTGGGACCGAGACGGAAGCTGTGATTGAGCGCAGGCTCACCACCGCGCGCGAGGAGCTCGATGCGCAAGGGGAGTTCGACACCGTTGTTGTGAATGACGATGTCGACGATGCCGTTGCACACATTGCGCGCATCCTTCTAGGCGCAACATCCGACAACAATTAGCGAGTGGGTTTTAGTGACTGAATCAACCAATGACCTGTCGCAGGACACCGCTGTTGAGGAGACTCAGCAGGAACGTGTCTACGACACCCCGGACGGCATTACCGCGCCCCCGATCGATGAACTGCTGACGAAGGTCTCGTCGAAGTACGCTCTGGTGATCTTTGCAGCCAAGCGTGCACGTCAGATCAACAGCTTCTACCAGAACTCCGAAGATGGTGTTTTCGAGTTCATCGGCCCGCTGGTAACGCCAGAGCCTGGTGAGAAGCCGCTGTCGATCGCGCTGCGTGAGATCGAGGCAGGTCTCCTCGAACATGAGGAAGGCCAGTAAGCGCTTCTGCTAATGACGCCGTTGTGCGAGCCATTGGGGCTCGCACAACGGCGTTTTTGTATGCTTGGCCCACATGAACGAAGCCACGTCTGCCCCCAAGAACGTTGTGATCGGTGTCTCCGGTGGAATTGCTGCGTATAAGGCATGCCACTTGGTTCGCGACTTTAAAGAACATGGCGATAATGTGCGCGTTATCCCTACGGAAAGCGCGTTGTCGTTCGTGGGCGCAGCAACATTTGAGGCGCTGAGCGGAAACCCAGTTGATACTGGGGTATTCAAACGTGTCGACGAAGTCCAGCACGTCCGTCTCGGTCAAGAGGCCGATCTCATCGTTGTCGCACCTGCAACCGCTGATCTCATGGCTCGTGTCGCAGCAGGCCGAGCAGATGACCTGTTGGCTGCAACCATTCTTGTGGCCACATGCCCCGTCGTGCTTGCGCCTGCAATGCACACCGAAATGTGGAATAACCCAGCTACGCAACACAATGTAGAGGTGCTTCGTTCGCGTGGGATTACGGTTCTTGAGCCGGCGCATGGGCGCCTGACGGGAAAGGACACGGGTCCGGGTCGTTTGCCGGACCCTGAGGCGATTGCGCAGCTAGCCCGTACGGTGTTGGCAACCGGTCCAATGAAGCAGACGCTCGCAGGAACCCGCGTACTTATTAGCGCGGGAGGAACGCAAGAAAATATTGATCCTGTGCGTTTCATTGGTAACCGATCCTCTGGCAAGCAGGGGTTTGCGCTCGGGGACATCGCAGCGCAGCGGGGAGCACAGGTCACGATCGTGGCTGGAGCAACCGCGGAACTATCTGTGCCCTCAGGGGCGGAGGTGGTGCGTGTGCAATCCACACGTGAGATGAAAGACGCGATGGATGAGCGTGCCGCAGACGCAGACATCATCGTGATGGCGGCCGCCGTGGCCGATTACCGTCCAGAATCGGAAGCTACGACGAAACTGAAGAAGGGCAAGAGCGATGACGCGCTCTCCGTTGTTCGCTTGACCGAGAACCCGGACATCCTTAAAGGTCTCGTCGAAAAGCGAGATGCTGGCGAGACTCATGCCACGATCGTCGGGTTTGCAGCTGAGACGGACAACGAACTTGAGAATGGTCGCGCGAAACTCAAGCGTAAGGGCGCGGATTTGCTCATGCTGAACTCGGTTGCTGGTGGAAATGTGTTTGGTCAGTCAACTAACCGCGGCTGGTTGCTGAGTGCGTCCGGCGAAGAAGTGGAAATTGAGGACGGAACGAAACACGAGGTAGCCGCTCGGATCTGGAATGCGATTGAAAAGTTTCGGGCTTAGCTTTGCGTACTTAGACCGCTTGGTCTAGTGTGTTGGAGAATCCGCCTCAAGGCCACGTAAAGGAAAGATCCGTTGTCACTCGACACTTACTACCGACTGTTCACCAGTGAGTCCGTCACTGAAGGGCACCCAGACAAAATCTGCGATGCGATCTCGGACGCGATTTTGGACGACATGCTCGCGCAGGACCCACAGTCCCGCGTTGCAGTGGAAACCCTCGTTACCACTGGACAGGTTCACGTTGTTGGAGAGGTGCGCACGTCTGCGTACTCCAATATTGCGAAGATCGTGCGCGACAAGTTGGTGGAAATCGGGTTCACCTCCTCCGAGGTTGGTTTCGACGGCAACAGCTGTGGCGTCAACATTGCAATCGGCGATCAGTCGCAGGAGATTGCGGACGGCGTGACCACCTCCCAGGAGGTGCGCGAACAGGCCTCCACGGAAGAGACTGACCAGTCTGGTGCGGGTGACCAGGGGCTGATGTTCGGGTACGCCTCCAACGAGACCCCGGAGTACATGCCGCTGCCGATCGCGACTGCACACCGCCTCTCGCGCCGACTGTCCCAAGTGCGCCACGAGGGCATCGTCGACGGCCTTCGCCCAGACGGCAAGACTCAGGTCACGTTTGCGTACGACGGTGATACCCCGGCGTTTATCGACACGATCGTGATCTCCACGCAGCACGACCCACACTTCACTGGTGAGTCACTTGAGAAGGCGCTGCGAGAGCACGTTATCGCTTGGGTCATGGAAGACGGCGGTCTGGAGAAGTTCTACCGCGAGGACACCAAGGTCCTGATCAATCCGTCTGGCTCGTTTATCTCCGGTGGTCCGATGGCGGACGCAGGCCTGACCGGACGCAAGATCATTGTGGATACCTACGGCGGTATGGCACGCCATGGCGGTGGCGCGTTCTCTGGCAAGGATCCCTCAAAGGTGGACCGCTCCGGCGCGTATGCGACACGTTGGGTGGCGAAGAACATTGTCGCTGCGGGCCTCGCAGACCGTGTTGAGGTTCAGGTTGCGTACGCAATTGGTCGTGCAACCCCGGTTGGCCTGTATGTGGAGACGTTCGGTACCGCCGCTGAGGGGCAGACCAACGAGTCGATCCAGCAGGCAGTGGAGAAGGTCTTCGATCTGCGACCGGATGCGATCATCCGCGATTTGGATCTGAAGCGCCCGATCTACAGCCAAACCGCTGCCTACGGCCACTTTGGTCGCACAGACATCGATGTGCCTTGGGAGCACACCGATAAGGTGGACGACTTGCGCGCAGCCGCAGGCGTTTAAGGTTCCTTCGAAGCCGCTTGGGGTTTGTCCCAGGCGGCTTTTTGCTGTTCAGACTTCTTGTGGTTGCGCAAGGCCACGATGCCGACAACCACGCCAATGAGGATTGGCAGCCAGATCTTGGAGTATTCGAGCGCAACAAGAACCCACTCGGGCAAGTCCGGGAGGTCTAATTCAGGCCAGTTGATCTGGGGGAGCGGAAGATCCATTTGGGGAAGGTGCGGGACCGGAAGATCCATGTGCGGCAAGGTGATGTCGGGGAGTTCCCAGTCCGGAAGGTAGCGCAGAAGCCGGTCGATGATTCGGCTTACGATCGGACCGAGGACAATCACCGCCAGCGCCCAGCCACCTTTGCCCAAGCCTTCGGCCATAGGGATGAGTGTGCGCTTGAGCGAACTCGATTCCATTGTCCGACGCCGTTTCGCACCGCGTGAGCCTTCTGGAGGGTCGAACTCGACGATGGTGTCGCCCTCCCGAAACTCGACACTGAGCAGTTCGTCGAAGCCACTTGCACGCAGTTTAAGGTGAGGCTTTTGGCGGTCAACGCCGATCCCCATTGGAGTCTCGAGTTTTGCCCCGCCGTTTCCAAAAAGGGGGAGTCGCCCGCTGTTCACGTCGTTGTAGCGGTGCTGCACGGTGCCGTCGACACACACTTCCATGCGCTCACTCGGATTCTTTGCCCAGAGTTCGATGCGTTCGCGCAGGGTGTGCTCGTCTGTGGCTAGCGTACCTTCCTTGTCAGTCTCATCTCCGGGCCACTCAGGGTCCTCTGCCGCGAAGTCGCGGTCGAATCCCACACGCAGTTCGATAAGCCCATACTTCGGGTGGTTGAGGCTCCAGGTTTCCATCGGCTACACCTGTGCACTGCTTGTCGACGACATCGGGGCCGGCTGTTTGCGCACCAAAGACATCAGCCACGCGCAAAGCGCCGACACGACAGCCACGCCGAGTGCATAGATGAAGGTGCCGTCATTGAAGTAAAGGATCTTCGCCACCCAGAAACCGCCAGCGGCGGATAGTGGCAATGTCCAAGAGGGACGGAAGCAGTAGCCGTCGACAAGCCCCGCGATAGCAGCGACAGCAAAGATGAAACCAACGAGGAGCCATGGCGTGCCAGCGACGGGAATGAGGAGTGCAGGTGCGATCACATACAGTGCAAAAACGGCATAGGGAAGTGCCTTGAGCCAACCTTCGCGGTCTGCAGTGTCTTCCGATTGCTCGTCTGTATGCTCGCCTGGATCAGTCATGGCGACGAAGTCTAACGGCTAATTCGCGTGGGTGTACACACGCCCCGGGACGGGGTCCTTAATCATCTCGTCGAGGCTTACCGGACGCAGCCCCTTGGCGCGCAGACCATCGATGATGCATTCCGCTGCGTTGATGGTCGGCTCGTGGATGTCGTGCATGAGCACAATCGATCCAGCTTGCGCCTGATTGACCGCTATGGAGCAGGTGCGTGCGGTGTCACGGTGGCTCCAATCCATCGTGTCAACGTCCCAAATTGCCAGCGATAGGCCACGGGCCTTGGAAGCATTGATTACACGGCCGTCGTAGGAACCATAGGGCGGGCGCACCCAGTGCACCTTCACTCCCGATTGCTTCTCAATGGCAGCACTCGTGTCGCTGAGCTGTGACCCGATCGTCGCGTCGGATTGGCGCGCCAGGTCCGGGTGTGAATACGAGTGGTTGCCAATCGTGTGGCCCTCGGCGCGGATGCGGCGCAGGATCTTCGGGTTTGCATTGACGTTGTTACCGACGACGAAAAACGTCGCATGCGCATTCTTGCGCTTGAAGATGTCGAGCAGGCGCTCCGTACCGGGAACCGGTCCGTCGTCGTACGTAATTGCTACGCAATTGCTGCAGTTGGTTGCGTTAGGAGACAACGTTGGCTCCGCTGCCGGGACCACGGTTACCGGCACAGTCTCTTCTTCCTGCGGTGCAGGGCGCAGGTGAGGTGGCACGCTATCTCGAACTTGTTGGGGGAGTTGGTTGTATGCCTTGCGCCAGTTGTCCTGTACGGCTTGCTGTGCGCCTTGCGACGAGCCGTGGATGTAGGCGGATACGTTGTCGATCGGCGAGCCGTTACCTGGACTAAGTATCGGGCCAAGGGAGGAGCCTGCAAAAAGCTGTTGTGTCTGCTTGCTTCCTAGCGAAAGATTTGTGACGTCAACCGCATGTGCTTGGGGAGCAGTCATGGCTCCTGCGGCAACTGCAGCGGATATACAGACGGATAAGACTGCGGGAAGCAGACGTTTCATGGCGGAAGCGGGTCCCTCATCGGCGCGATTGATTTGTGATGCATCTATTACTACCGCACTGTTTCGCACAGCTGAGCCTTAGGTCCGGAGTGTCGTGTCGTGGCGTGGTTTAGAATGCTGCACCATGTCGAACACGCGAGCTGCCAACCTGCCTGTGGCCCGCGTGCTGCCTATGTTGGGGCTCGCGCACCTTGATCGGGCCTTCGATTATCTTGTCGACGAGCAGGATGCCGATGCCGCACAGCCAGGCGTCCGCGTGCGGGTTCGGTTTGCAGGCAGGCTCGTGGATGCGATCGTGCTGGAGCGGGTGTCGTCGACAAGCCATGAAGGCTCACTGCGCTTCATCGAACGCGTTATCTCACCCGAGGTCGTGGCCCCGGAGCACACGCGCATGCTTATCGACGCACTCGCGGACCGGTACGCAGGCATCCGATCCGACATTTATCGCTCTGCAATACCCGCACGACATGCGAAAGCGGAAGAAACGGATACCTCCACACCATGGGTGGAGCTCGGGGAGGTAGCCGAGCCGGACCTTTCCGCATGGACGACGTACACACACGGTGAGTCCTTCGTCGATGCCGTAGTAGAGGGAAAGCTGGCTCGTGCCGCGTGGCAGTTGGTGCCGGGCGAGGATTGGCCTGCCGCGCTTGCCGCACTCGCTGTCAAGGTGGCAAAGGACGGCGGTGGCGCGCTCATTGTGGTTCCGGACCAAGATGCTGTTGACCGTTGCGAGGAAGCGCTACGCGAGCTCGTTGCGGCAAAACAAGTGACGACTTTGACCGCCTCCCAGGGACCCCAAGCACGGTATTCCCGCTACCTGTCCGTTCTGCACGGCCAAGGGCGCATCGTGGTAGGGACCCGCTCCGCCGCGTTCGCGCCGGTCCAGAACTTGCGGTTGATGGTCGTCATGTTCGACGGCGATGACAACCTCGTGGATCCTCGCGCGCCCTACGTTCACGCCAGGGAGGTGCTCACGACGCGCTCGAGCCTTGAGCGCGCATGTTTGGTCATCGGTGGATTCTCACGCACAGCAGAGGCGCAACTGTTGGTGGAATCTGGCTGGATGCACGAACTGGTCGCACCCCGCCAAACGCTTCGTACACGTTCGCCTTACATTCACGCCGCGGGCGATTCTGACTTTGAGCTTGAACGGGACCCGAGGGCTAAACAGGCGCGTCTGCCTTCGTCAGCATTTGCAGCCGCGACGAAAGCCCTCGAGCGGGGCACACCCGTGTTGTTCCAGGTGCCACGCACCGGCTATATCCAATCTCTTGCGTGTGGGCAGTGTCGTACACCGTCGCGTTGCCGTTGGTGCAACGGACCGCTGGGGTTGCCGTCCGGTGGTGAAGCAGCGGCACCGACATGCCGGTGGTGTGGCCGAATGGACCCTGCACATGTGTGTCCGGCATGCGGTTCCCGGCGTGTGCGGGCTGTCGTACTGGGCACCGAACGCACCGCAGAAGAGCTTGGCCGTGCGTTTGCGAAATATAGGGTCAAAACGTCCGGGGGCGATCGTATTTCGCGCACGATTGACGCGGGGCCTGCGATTGTCGTCGCCACGCCAGGCGCAGAACCTCGAGTACCAGGCGGATACGGTGCTGCTGTGCTGCTTGACGCGTGGGCGCTCGTACAACGCCCTGACTTAAGGGCAGTGGAGGACACGCTGTCGAAATGGATGGCTGCTGCCACGCTTGTCCAACCGCATGCCGATGGCGGAGAAGTCGTAGTGGTAGCGGAGCCGAGCATGCCGGTCGTGCAGCATCTCATTCGCTGGGACGCGCCGGGATTTGCAGCTGCAGAGCTGGCTTTGCGCCGCGAGGCGAGATTACCGCCGGCGGTCCACGTTGCCGTGGTTGACGCGCCCCGAGACGCGCTGGAGCCGTTCTTTGAGCGCACCGACCTGCCGGACTACGCGGAGATCCTGGGGCCTGTGGATTTGCCCCCGGGTGTGCGTTTGCCCGGCGAGTGGGATCAGCGTGAGTACGGTCCGGCGCAGCGCATGCTGGTGCGCGCGCCGTTAACTGGGCGGTCTGCGCTGGGCAAGGCGCTGCGGGCAGGGGCAGTCGCGTGGACGACGTCCAAGCAGGAACTGCCACTGCGTATCCAGGTCAATCCGGTGGATATCGGGTAAGCGAAATTTCGCTTGTCCAGGTCAGTACACTTGGCGTTCATGGCCATACGCGACATTCGTCTATTCGGGGATCCGGTGCTCAACACGGCAGCGGAGGAGGTGGATGTGTTCGACGAACGCCTGCACAGGCTCGTGGGCGACATGCTTGAGACGATGGATGCGGCTGGGGGTGTTGGCCTAGCGGCAAACCAGGTCGGTGTCGCACAGCGAGTGTTTGTGTTCGATTGTCAGGGCCTTCGGGGACACATCGTGAACCCGGTGTGGACGCCGTTGGGCGAAGATACCCAAATTGGTGTGGAGGGATGTCTTTCGGTGCCTGATGTTCGCGGGACTGTTGAGCGGCACAACACCGTGGTTGCCCATGGCGCCGACATGTGTGGGCGCCCGCTGACACTACGCGGCAGCGGATTGCTCGCACGCTGCATTCAGCACGAAGCAGACCATCTCGACGGCGTGATGTTTACGGCCCGAATGTCGCCAGCTGACCGCAAAGCGGCACTCGATGCGATTGCCGCGGCGGAGTGGAATAAGGAGAACTAACCGTGAGACTTGTATTTGCAGGTACCCCTGAGCCGGCGGCAGTGGCACTGGAGCGGCTGCTGGCATCGGAACATGAGGTAGTGGCCGTGCTGACGCGACCCGATGCACGCAAGGGTAGGGGGCGCACGTTGCATCCGTCGCCGGTGAAGGCAGTTGCACTCGAGCATGGCATTGAGGTGCTCACACCCGAGAAACTTGACGACGACACCGCGGCCCGACTGCGCGACATCGCCCCAGACGCGATCCCGGTCGTTGCGTACGGCAACCTGATTCCTGCTGGCATGCTCGATATTCCGACGCACGGTTGGGTGAACTTGCACTTCTCGCTGCTGCCGCAGTGGCGCGGTGCTGCGCCGGTACAGGCCGCGATCCGCGAGGGCGATGCCACCACCGGTGCGACGACGTTCCGGATCAACGAAGGGTTGGACACCGGCGACATTTTGGACACCCTCACAGACACAATTTCCGACGACGACACCGCCGGTGTTCTTCTCGAGCGTTTGGCGTACTCCGGCGCAGACCTGCTCGTTCGCACCATGGATGGTCTTGAATCCGGCACACTGACGCCGAAAGCACAGCCTGAAGAGGGAACCTATGCGCCAAAGATTCTCACTGCAGATGCGCGCGTTGACTGGGCCGCCGATTCCACGGTCATCGATCGGGCAATTCGTGCGCATACTCCAGCGCCTGGTGCATGGACTATGCGAGGCGAGGAGCGATTCAAGCTCGGGCCAGTAACGTCTGTCGATTCAACCGAGCTCGCCCCGGGCCAGGTTGCATTTGGCAAGAACGAGGTGCGAGTGGGAACCGGTACTCGTGACGTCGTGCTCAGCACGATTCAGGCACCCGGCAAGAAAATGATGAACGCAGCTGATTGGGCTCGAGGCTTGGCCAACGATGTCCGGGCGGAAGGGATGACGTTCGAATGAGTGGTGGATTCCGGTCACGCGCAGCAGGGCGCCGTGAACACCAGCCGAAGCGAAACGGGCGAGCAAACACGCGGCAGGCGCCGAGGCGTCGCAAAGAAGCTGCGTCCGTGAACGAAACCGCGCGCATCGGTGACCCGGCGCGCGAGGCGGCATTTGAGGTGTTGGTACGCGTCGAGCGCGACGCGGCTTTTGCGAACCTCACCTTGCCTACGGTCTTGCGTGAGCGAAAGATCACCGGTCGTGACGCGGCGTTTGCAACCGAGCTGACTTACGGTACGCTGCGCAGCCTTGGTGTTCTTGACGCTGTGATTGCAGACAACGCATCCCGCGGCCTGGACCGAATGGCTGTTGAAGTGCTGACTGCGTTGCGGCTCGGCACCTACCAGTTGCTGTACACGCGAGTGGAGGACCATGCGGCCGTCGACACCTCCGTACGTTTGGTTGAAGCGGCCGGTCAATTCAAGGCCAAGGGTTTTGTCAACGGCGTGTTGCGCTCGATTACGCGGACTCCAGCGGAGGAGTGGCTCCGCAAGCTTGAACCGGAGGACCCGCTTGCTGCGGTGGCGTTCCGCCATGCGCACCCGGTGTGGATCGCGGAATCGATCCGTGCTGCACTGGGCTCGAGAGACGACGAGCTTGAGGCTGCGCTTGAGGCTGATTCAGACCGCCCGGTCGTACATCTTGTTGCTCGACCAGGCGAGATGAGTGCGGAGGAGTTAGCGCTGGTCACTGGCGGAGAAGAGGGGCGCTACTCACCGTACGCCGTCTACCTCCCTGAAGGTGATCCAGGACAGTTGCAGCCGGTACGCGAGGGGCTCGCCGCAGTTCAGGACGAGGGCTCGCAGGTGATTGCGCGTGCAGTAGTGGACGTGCCGGTCGAAGACGACCAAGGCCGATGGCTCGACTTGTGCGCTGGGCCGGGAGGTAAGGCGGCGCTCATGGGGGCGCTGGCTGCTATCGATGGCGCAGTAGTTGATGCCGTCGAAGTGAGTCCGCACCGTGCTGAACTCATTCGGAAAACCGTGCGTGATCTTCCTGTGCGCGTCCATACTGCCGATGGTCGTCGCTCTGGCCTTGAGCCGGGCTACGACCGTGCTCTCGTCGACGCACCCTGTTCCGGTCTCGGAGCGCTTCGCCGCCGCCCAGAGGCGCGTTGGACCAAGCGTGAGGAAGACATCGCGGAACTCAACGTGCTTCAGCGCGAATTGCTCTCGGCTGCAATCGAGCTAGTTAAGTCCGGCGGTATTGTCGTCTACTCCACGTGCTCACCCGATGTGCGAGAAACCAGGGGAATCGTCGACACGATCCTCGCTGATGGCAAGGTCGAGGAGCTCGATGCGAGCCAGTACGCAGCGGGCATGGATGACGTTGGCGACTTGCCAAGCGTCCAGATGTGGCCGCATCGACACGGAACAGACGCTATGTTTTTCGCTGTACTGCGAAAACTCGGACCCGAGCCGACCACCGAAGTTTAAGGACACCTCATGATTTACATCGCACCATCAATTCTTGCCGCTAATTATGCAGCGCTTGGCGACGACGTCCGCAAGGTCCCCAACGCAGACCTGATCCACGTTGACATCATGGACGGCCACTTTGTGCCCAACTTGTCCTTTGGTCCCGACGTGACCAAGGCGGTTAACGGCGTGACGGACCAATTCCTGGATATGCATTTGATGATCGAGGAGCCGGAGCGGTGGTTTGAAACCTACGTCAAGGCCGGCGGCGACCGCCTCGTGTTCCATGTCGAAGCGACCGACGACCATGTAGCTGCTGCGAAGCAGTGCCGCGAACTCGGTGTACAGTCCGGCTTCGCCATCAAGCCAGGGACCGCAATCGAGCCGTACCTCGATGACCTCGAGCATTTTGATCAGGTCATGGTCATGAGTGTCGAGCCAGGATTTGGCGGCCAGAAGTTCATGCCCGAGGTCCTGGGCAAGGTGATGACGCTTCGCGATCGCATTGCGGAAGCGGGCCTGGACACAATCATTGGTATCGACGGTGGCATTGCCAACAGCACTATCGCACAAGCGGCAGCGGCCGGTGTGGACGCATTCGTTGCTGGTTCCGCCGTATTCGGCGCAGACGACCCAGCCCAGGCGGTAGAGCGCCTCCGCGAGTTGGCAACTGAGGCTGCGCAGGCGTGACACATGATAATCCCGCGTTAGCCAACGCGGTTTCTGCGGCCATAGCGGAGGGTGACGCAGTGCGCGGGACGACCTCGCCGAACCCGCCGGTGGGCTGCGCAATCGTGAACGCATCCGGGGAAGTTATCGCGACTGGCGGGACCTCTCCCGCGGGCGGGCCCCATGCTGAGGTCAACGCTCTGCGCGAAGCGGGACCACGGGCGAAGGGCGCGACTGCCGTTGTCACTTTGGAACCGTGCAACCACACTGGCAGGACAGGTCCGTGTACCCAAGCGTTGGTGGATGCCGGAATTGCGAGGGTGGTGTATCTGACCGCTGATCCGTTTGAGCCTGCATCCGGCGGCGCGGATTGGTTGCGAACACATGGATTGGATGTGGCCCTACTTCACACCCGTGTGGAGGCACTGCAGCCCTGGCTTCGCTCGGTGCGCAACAACCGCCCGAGTGTGACGCTGAAGTTTGCGTCGACGCTGGACGGGTTTACGGCAGCGGCCGATAAGACGAGCAAGTGGATCACTTGCGACGAAGCCCGCGCCGCTGTGCACGCAGATCGCACGAAACGTGACGCGATTGTCATTGGCACGGGGACCGCGCTTGCTGACAACCCATCGTTGACCGCCCGCCACAGCGATGGCGCTCTGTATGAGCACCAGCCGCGACGTGTGGTCGTCGGTAAGCGGGCTGTTCCCAGCGGCAACCTGACCGAGCTCGGGTTTGAGCAATACGACACTCCACAGGCCGCGCTGACAGCGCTGTGGAATAGCGGCGCGAGAGATGTGCTTGTAGAAGGCGGGGCAACATTGGCGGCGAGTTTCCTGGAACTCGACCTGGTCGACGCGGTGCAGGCCTACATTGCCCCTGCACTGCTGGGGGCCGGACGGGGAGTGCTCGACCGCGAAATCGCGGGAACGATTGGCGACGCTAAACGTTTCCGCACCACTGATGTGCGCCGGATCGGCAACGATGTGCTTATGGAAATGGAGAAGGACTGAACTGTGTTTACGGGACTCGTTGAGGAGATTGGTGTCGTCGACACGCTTGAGCAACTCGAGGATGCCGTTCGGATCGCGGTACGTGCGCCGAAGGTCACCGAGGATGCATCACCGGGGGACTCCATCGCGGTCGACGGCGTGTGTCTGACGGTGGTTGACAACGTTGCTGGCGTATTCACCGCTGACGTGATGCGCGAAACGCTGGATCGCTCGCGTCTCGGCACCTATAGCGAGGGGAGCAAGGTCAACCTAGAGCGCGCGTTGGCTGCTGGTCAGCGCATGGGCGGACATATCGTGCAGGGCCACGTCGATGGTGTCGCCGAGGTTGTCTCTCGCACGCCTTCGCAGCACTGGGAGGTAGTGCGCTTCACTCTGCCCGCGAATCTTGGTCGGTATGTGGTGGAGAAAGGATCCATTACGGTCAACGGAACGTCGCTGACGGTTTCCGCGGTTGGAGACGATTTTTTCGAGGTGTCGCTGATCCCCACCACGCTGCGCGATACCACTGCTGGTGACCTTACGGTCGGTGATCCGGTGAACCTTGAGGTGGATATCGTGGCCAAGTACGTTGAGAAAATGGTGCAGGGCTAGGGTTGAACGGTATGACAGCATCCGCCGGTAGCGCCGGTAATCACACCACCGAATTGGACACTGTGGAGGAGGCGATTGCCGCCATCCGCGAGGGCAAAGCAGTCGTCGTCGTGGACAGTGAGGATCGCGAAAACGAGGGCGATCTCATCTTCGCTGCACAAGACGCCACGCCGGAGTTGGTGGCGTTTATGGTGAGGTACACCTCTGGCTACATTTGCGTGTCCATGTCGGACGAACGGGCCACGGCCCTCGATCTGCCCCCGATGGTTGCGCAAAACCAGGACCTGCACGGGACTGCCTACGCCGTGACCGTTGATGCAGCAACCGGCACCACCGGTATTTCCGCACGTTCGCGCGCCACGACGATCGCATTGCTTGCCGACGATTCCGCGACCCCAGAGTCGTTTACGAGGCCCGGACACGTTGTGCCCCTGCGGGCGCGTGACGGGGGAGTGCTTGTCCGGGACGGACACACGGAGGCAGCGGTAGACCTTGCAACGCTTGCGGGTAAGGCCCCCGTCGGCGCACTGTGCGAGATCGTTTCTGAAGATGACCCTGCAGACATGGCTCGATTCGACGAGCTCCGCAGGTTCGCGAATACGCACGGGCTTCCGATGATTTCGATCGAGCAGCTCGCTGCGTACCGTCGCCAGCATGAACGATTTGTCGAACGCAGCACTGCTACTCGTTTACCAACGGAGTTCGGTGAATTCACTGCGGTTGGCTACCTGGATACGTTGACTGAGACCGAGCATGTTGCGCTGATCGCGGGGGAACTTGATGCACTGCGCGACGCCGAGGACGTTCTCGTCCGCGTGCATTCGGAATGTCTCACCGGCGATGTGTTTGGCTCCCGGCGTTGTGACTGTGGTCCGCAGCTTCAGGAATCAATGCGCCGCATTCAGCAGGAAGGCCGCGGCGTTATCGTCTACTTGCGTGGACATGAGGGACGCGGAATCGGGTTACTCGCCAAGCTGCGCGCCTACCGTTTACAGGACGACGGGCTCGACACCGTTGATGCAAACCTTGAACAAGGCCTGCCAGTCGACGCACGCGACTATTCCGCAGCAAGCGACATCCTTGCAGACCTGGGTATCGGTTCGGTCGATCTGATGACCAACAATCCCCAAAAAGTCGATGCCTTTGCCGGTCTGATCCCCAAGGTTGCTCACCGCAGTAGGATCGAAGTGGTTCCTAACCACGACAACATCGCCTATTTGCGGACGAAGCGCGACAGGATGGGACACGACCTGCCCGGCATTCTCGGTTGGGCTGAAGAACACAACACACAACACCCACAACACCACACCAACTAGGTATCAAGGAGACCCACCAGTGGCAGCTACTGGAGCACCCGAGGACTATTCCCTGCAAGCGGAGGGGCTTACCGTCGCCGTCGTTTACACCCGCTGGAATGAAAAGATCGTCGAGATGCTGCGCGCTGGCGCACGAGATGAGGCCCGAGAACTGGGCGTTAAAGTCGATGAATATGCGGTAGCAGGCGCGTTGGAGTTGCCAGTTGTGGTGCAGGCATGCGCAAAGCGCTACGACGCGGTAGTGGCCCTCGGCTGCGTCATCCGTGGCGAAACTGCCCACTTTGATTACGTTTGCGACTCTGTCACCGCTGGCCTCACCCGTATTGCATTGGATGAGGAAACGCCGGTAGGCAACGGCGTGCTCACGGTTGAAGAAGAAGACCAGGCTTACGAGCGTGCCGGTGGGGAAGACGCGAAAGAAGACAAAGGCGCCGAAGCGATGCGTGCGGCCGCTGGAGCCTTAGTTGAACTGCAGAAAGTTCGCGCTTTGCCGCTAAAGGGTTAAAGTAGCCGGAGCTAGCGCGGCACGGAGTCGTCGAGAAGCAAGAGCGTTTTCAAGTTGACAAGGAGTGCGGAAGTGACTGATCAACCAGCAGGCACACACATAACGAACGAGCAGGAAGCTGCTTACCTGACTGCGCTTGATCCGCACGCCAACACCTCGACGAAGCCGTGGGAGCTTGAGATTTCGTCGAGGTACCTGCGAACCGTGGCGATCGGCTGGATCATCCTTGTCATGGCCGTGCATTTCTTCATGGCGTGGGCCGTGGACGCGCAGTTCTCGGGCATCGCGATTACCAGCGTGGATAAGTTCGCGTTCGTTGGCGTTGGCCTGATTATTTCCGTCCTGTCCTGGATCGCACTGACTCGCCCTCGGGTGCGTGCGAACGAAGACGGTGTCCAGGTGGCCAACATCATCGGCACCCGTTTCTACCCCTGGACCGTCATTTACGGTTTGAGCTTTCCCAAGGGCTCCCGCATGGCGCGACTCGAACTTCCGGAATTCGAGTACGTCACCCTGTGGGCGATCCAATCAGGCGATAAAGAGCGCGCGATTCAGGCTGTCGAGCAATTCCGCAAGCTCGAAGCCAAATACATGCC
Source organism: Corynebacterium sp. HMSC034E11 (assembly GCF_001835905.1). Lineage (NCBI taxonomy): Bacteria > Bacillati > Actinomycetota > Actinomycetes > Mycobacteriales > Corynebacteriaceae > Corynebacterium > Corynebacterium sp. HMSC034E11. The sequence continues at coordinate 68,652 of NZ_KV826394.1, read as the reverse complement.
TAAGGATTAACCCTTGGCTGACCCCCAGTCTTACCGCCCAGCGCCCGGAACGATCCCAACCGATCCGGGCGTGTATAAGTTCCGGGACCGCGACGGGCGTGTCATCTACGTTGGCAAAGCCAAAAATCTTCGTGCGCGCCTGAGCAACTACTTTCAGCCACCGGAGACTCTGCACCCGCGGACCCGGCAGATGGTCTACACCGGCGCTTCAGTCGAATGGACCGTTGTCGCATCCGAGGTAGAGGCGCTCCAGCTCGAATACACATGGATCAAGCGCTTCGACCCATGGTTTAACGTCATGTACCGCGACGACAAGACATACCCAATGCTTGCCGTCAGCGTGCGCGAACGCTACCCGCGCGCGTTCTTCTACCGTGGCCCCAAACGTAAGGGCGTACGCTATTTCGGCCCGTACTCGCATGCGTGGGCGGTGCGCGAGACCCTCGATCTGCTCACGCGCGTGTTCCCGATTCGGACGTGTTCCAACGGTGTGTTTAACCGTCACGAATCCCTTGGACGCCCTTGCTTGCTTGGGTACATCGACAAGTGTGCGGCACCCTGCGTCGGTCGTGTCGACGAAGCCGAGTACGACGAGATCGTCCAGGGCTTCCTTGGCTTCATGGCAGGTCGCTCCGAGAAGCTTGTCCGTGGCATCACCGCACAGATGGAGGAGGCCGCGGAAAACCTCGAGTTTGAAAAGGCGGCGCGGCTTCGCGACGACCTCGGTGCCGTCGAAAAGGTAATGGAGCGCCAGACGGTCGTCCTCAGCCAAGACACCGACGCGGACATCATCGCCTTTGACACCGACGAGCTTGAAGCGGCGGTGCAGATCTTCAACGTCCGTGATGGACGCATCCGTGCACAGCGGGGCTGGGTCGTGGAAAAAACGGGCGATGAGCCCGGAGCAGCAGAACGTCTGGAGGAAGGCCAGACCGACCCAACGTTGCCAACGTTGATGCAGAACTTCTTGGTCCAGTACTACTCGGATGCGGTCGAGCGAGTGAAGCAGGAGCGTGAAGAGGATCGCAAGATCGAAGCGCAGAAGGTTCGTCGCCGAGGCGTAGATCAGGAGTCACGTGCGCAAGCGGCGGCACCGATGCCGGTGCCGCGTGAGATTCTCGTCGAGACGCTGCCCGCGGAACTGCCGGAAGTGACCCAACTGCTCGAAGAACTACGTGGCGGGCCTGTGGACCTTCGCGTGCCGCAGCGTGGGGACAAGCGCGCACTGATGGAAACAGTGCACAAAAACGCCGCCGAAGCGCTCCACCAGCACAAGTTGAAGCGGGTCGGTGACCTGACCGCACGATCGCAGGCCCTGCAAGATATCCAGGACGCGCTCGGGATGGACGAAGCGCCGCTGCGTATTGAATGCACCGATATTTCCCACATCCAAGGCACCGACGTTGTAGCCTCCCTCGTGGTGTTCGAGGACGGTTTGCCCAAAAAGAACGACTACCGTCGATACCGCATCAAGGAAGCAGCCGGCGATGGTCGATCCGACGACGTCGGGTCCATCGCCGAGGTCACACGCCGGCGCTTCAAGCGCTACAACGAGGACAAACTCGCCAACCCTGATGAGGTCGCTGAGGCGCAGACCTTCGAGGACGAGGCCGACGAATCGACCGGTGCGAAACGCTTCGCTTACCCTCCCCAGTTGTTCATCGTCGACGGCGGCAAACCCCAGGTTAATGCCGCACAGGCTGTGTTCGACGACCTCGGCATCGTCGATGTACAACTCATCGGATTGGCCAAACGCCTCGAGGAAGTGTGGGTGCCAGACGACGACGAGCCGGTGATCCTGCCGCGAAACTCCGAAGGCATGTATCTGCTCCAGCAGGTGCGTGATGAGGCCCACCGGTTCGCCATCACCTACCACCGCCAGCAACGCTCGAAGCGCATGCGAGCGTCCGCCCTCGACGCAGTCCCGGGACTAGGCCCCGCGCGGAGAACCGATTTGGTGAAGCACTTTGGCTCGGTGAAGAAGATCAAAGAGGCTTCTATCGAGGAGATCCAGGAGGTTAAAGGCGTCGGTCCGAAACTCGCCGCGACGATCTACGAGCACCTTCATACGTAGCTGGTTGTGAGGCTGGTTTTGTGGCAGCTTTTGCGGAACCGCGACGCGGCTCGCTGCGCTTCGTTAGGATGAGCGCCATGTCCACAGCTTCTGCTCAAGCATTGCCACACGATTTGCGTTCCGCCAGTTGGCGTCCGGTGATCATCACCGGCTTGTCCGGTGGCGGATTGTCCACCGCAGCGAAAGTATTCGAGGACAAAGGTTTCTTCGTTTCACAGAATCTGCCACCCCAGTTAATTCTGGAGCTTGTGGACCTTGCAGCAGCGGACGATTCCCCAGTGGAACGGCTGGCGGTCGTGTCGGACGTGCGCGCAGACCGGTTCAACGGTTCATTGGCCGACACCCTTGAGGGGCTCCGTCGACGTGGTTACTCACCGTTCGTGCTGTTTCTTGAGGCGCGTGACGATGTGCTGATCCGCCGATTCGACTCCGTGCGGCGCACGCACCCGCTGCAGGGCGATGGTACCTTGCAGGACGGCATCGATCGCGAACGCGAGGAAATGGAAGGCATCCGTTCGGCCGCAGATGTCATCATCGACACGTCCAATTTGTCTGTGCACGACCTACGCCGCGCTGTTGAGGCATCGGTCGGCGAGCTGCCGGTGGAGCGTCAACACGTCACTATTGAGTCTTTCGGATTCAAGCATGGTTCGCCACGTGACGCTGATCTGATCATTGATGTGCGATTCCTACCCAACCCATACTGGGTTGAGGAGCTGCGCGACTTCCGCGGTATCGACGCACCTGTAGCAGACTATGTCCTGTCGCAGGATGGTGCGAAGGAATACGTGGATCATTTCGTTGATCTGTTGTCGAGCACGTTGAAGGGCTACCGCCACGAAGGTAAGGACTTCATCACTGTGGGCGTTGGCTGCACAGGTGGGCACCACCGCTCGGTTGCGGTCGCAGAAGCGATCGGGAGGCGACTGCGACAGCAGGGCCAAGTTGATGTCAATGTCATCCACCGTGATTTGGAGAAGCACTAATGCGCGCGACTGATCCCGCGGCGATGACGTACACATGCCTCGGGGGAGGGCATGGGCTCTACCAGACGCTCACGGCCGCGCGCGTTGCCGGCGCAGCTCGTATTAACGCTGTGGTGACAGTTGCCGATGACGGCGGCTCGTCGGGCCGCCTGCGTCGCGAGATGGAGATTGTTCCTCCGGGAGATCTCCGCATGGCGCTGGCAGCGCTTACCGACGACAGCGGGGACGGCGCGATGTGGCGCGACACGCTCCAGCACCGCTTCGGTGGGCATGGCGCAATGGCTGGACACGCCTTGGGAAACTTGATCATCGCCGGACTTGCGGAGCGCCTTGGTGACACACAAGCGGCGCTGGACCAGGTTGGCAAATGGACCGGCTCCCAGGGACGAGTCATTCCAGTGAGCCCACAACCCCTCGACATTGAAGCTGATGTTGCAGGGCTTGACGACGACCCACGGGTGCTGCGCTCTGTACACGGCCAAGTCGCCGTTGCGACGACACCGGGCACTGTGCGCCGTGTGCGGCTGACTCCGTCCGAACCGCCAGCGAGCCGGGACGCCATCCAGGCGATTATGGACGCGGATCTGGTCACCATTGGGCCTGGTTCGTGGTTTTCCTCTGTGATCCCGCACCTGTTGGTGCCTCAAGTGCGCGATGCGCTGAACGAGACCGAAGCGAAGGTGGTTGTGGTACTTAACCTCTCCCCAGAAGCAGGGGAGACCCATGGGTTTACCACCGAGCGTCATATCCATGTCTTTGCGCAACACGCCCCCAACCTGCGGGTTGATTGCTTCCTGGCGGACAGTGACATGGTGACTACGCACGGTGAACGTGAAAACGTCCGCCGTGCGGCGGAACGGCTCGGCGCGGACGTCGAGTACCGCTCCTTACGCGTCGAAGGCGACGATGGTGTGAAGCGCAACCTTCATGATCCGTTGAAGCTTGCTGCTGCGCTCAAGGACCTCTCGACGAGCAGCTAACAGCTGCAAGCTAGACTGCTCCGGGTTAAAGGGGGCGATGAAAGGACGGAAACATTGGCGCTTACGGGCAAGGTGAAAGAAGAGCTACTCGCCGTATCTTGTGGTACCACCGAGGCTCGGGCGGCGGAAGCCACCGCGCTTATTCGTTTCGCCGGCTCGATCCAGCCTTCCGATAACGGTCTGGCCATCGTCGCAGAATTCGGCGAGAAGCCGGTGGCGGTGAGGCTCGCGGAATCCATTCAAGAACTCTGCGCAGTCCAGCCTGCCATCGAGACCGTACCCCCTGTCCAAGGCAGTAAAGACACCACGTATGTCGTTCGGGTGGAACGTGACGTGGCTGATGTCATCCGCCGGCTGAAGCTTGTGACAGCGTCTGGTCACCCGGTGGTTGGTATGCCGCGACAGGTGATTTCAGGATCAATGGCCGGCGTTGAGGCAGCTTGGCGTGGCGCGTTTCTCGCGCGAGGAAAGCTGATGGAGCCTGGCCGTACCGCGACCCTTGAAGTGGCGTGCCCGGGCCAGGAAGCTGCGCTCGCACTCGTTGGGTTGGCCCGTCGTCTGTCGGTGACCGCGAAGACCCGTGAAACCCGAGGTGTGGAGCGAGTGACTATCCGCGACGGCGAGACCATCGGAATCCTGCTGAGTCGTATGGGGGCACCACTGACCCGCCTGGAGTGGGACCGCAAGCGCGCGGCGAAGGCTGTGACAGCGAAGGTAAACAACCGCTTGGCTACCTTCGATGACGCCAATACGCGCCGTTCGGCGCAGGCTGCAGCAGCTGCTGCAGCACGGGTGGAGCGTGCGATGGACATTCTTGGCGACGATGTTCCTGAGCACCTTGCAGAAGCGGGCTACCTCCGCGTGGAACACCGTCATGCTTCACTCGAGGAACTTGGTCGTTTGGCTGACCCGCAGATGACCAAGGACGCCGTTGCAGGACGTATTCGACGACTGCTGTCGCTCGCTGACCGTCGAGCAGCCGAGATGGGGATCCCGGACACACACGGAGTGGAAACGGCTCCGAATCCTGTGAATTCAGATTAACGTCCAGAAGGTGTTCGGAATCACAGTTGCCTGCGGGGTACATGAGGTGCCCTGAGCGGGCGGTATTTCCCCAGGGGGAGTGGGGGTGCTGAGGTGTCGTGGTGTGGGAAACCACATTCGGAATCGGCACGGCGGGGGAATGTTCCCCCTGGTTGTGGGGAGGGGGCCTTGGGGCGAATTTGCGCCCTGCAGGCTGTGAGAGGCGCAGATACACTGGCTTGCGTACGAGGTTTTCTACAACCATCGAGGAGAAAATACAGTGACTACGCGCATTGGCATTAACGGTTTCGGTCGTATCGGACGTTCCGCGCTCCGCATCATCGAGGACGAGTACAAGGGCGAGCTCGAGGTCGTCAAGATCAATGACTTGACGAACAATGAGACTCTCGCACACTTGCTGAAGTACGACACGGCCTACGGCCAGTTCAAGCACGACATCGAGTACGACGACCACTCGATCTCTATCGATGGCCGCCGTATTGAGGTCTCCGCTGAGAAGGACCCGGCAAACCTCGCCTGGGGTGACTTGGATGTTGACATTGTGCTGGAGTGCACCGGCGTATTCCGCAAGGGGCCGGAGGCTCAGGCACACATTGATGCTGGCGCGAAGAAGGTCATCATCTCCGCACCGGGCAAGGAAGTTGACGGCACCTACGTGTGGGGCGTGAACCACGCCGACTACACGGGCGAGGAGAACATCATCTCCGCGGCATCGTGCACCACGAACTCGCTCGCGCCGGTTGCGAAGGTCCTCGACGAGGCGTTCGGTATCGAGCGTGGCCTGATGACCACCATCCACGCTTACACAGGTGACCAGCGGATCCAGGATGCTCCGCACAAGGACCTGCGTCGCGCCCGCGCGGCAGCGCAGAACATCGTTCCGACGACCACCGGTGCAGCTAAGGCTGTGGCGCTCGTGCTCCCGAGCCTTGAGGGCAAGCTCGATGGCTTCGCAATGCGTGTGCCGACCATCACCGGTTCCGCCACCGACCTCACCGTGACCCTGGGCAAGGATGTCACTGTCGAGGAGGTCAATGCGGCAGTGAAGAAGGCTGTGGAGGACAGCGAGTTCGGCCAGGCGCTGAAGTACACCGAGGACCCGATTGTCTCTTCCGACATCATCGGTGACCCGCACGGCGCTATCTTCGACGCTGGCATGACTCGCGTCATCGACGGCAACCTAGTCAAGATCATCTCGTGGTACGACAACGAGTGGTCTTACACCGCCCAGTACATCCGTCTGACCAAGCTGGTTGCGGACAAGCTCTAAGTTATGGCACCCCCGGGTCCGTGGCGCTTCCAGCGCGGCGGACCCGTTTTTCATACGATGGGATGCGTTCACCGAACTAAAAGGAGAGACCCCTTGACTAAGAACTTGCAGCAGCTTCTCGACGAAGGCGTCGACGGCCGCCACGTCCTCGTTCGTTCCGACTTCAACGTTCCGCTCGACGAGAACGGCAACATCACCGATGCCGGTCGCATTGACGCGTCGCTGCCTACGCTGAAGGCGCTTCTCGACGGCGGCGCGAAGGTCATCGTTATGGCACACCTCGGCCGCCCGAAGGGCGAGGTGAACCCGAAGTTTTCTCTCGCACCGGTTGCAGAGGCACTGTCGGAACGTCTCGGGCAGTTTGTCCCGCTGGCAGGCGACGTCAGTGGCGAGGACGCCCACGAGCGTGCCAACGGCCTGACCGAGGGCGAGATTCTGCTCCTGGAGAACGTCCGTTTCGATCCGCGCGAGACTTCAAAGGACGAGGCGGAGCGCGCGGAGTTCGCAGCTGAGCTCGCTGCGTTGGCGGCTGACAACGGCGCGTTCGTCTCTGACGGTTTCGGCGTTGTGCACCGTGCCCAGGCGTCCGTGTACGACGTTGCGAAGAAGCTGCCGGCGTACGCGGGCTTCCTCGTCGATAAGGAAGTAGAGATCCTGTCTGCGGTCAAGGACAAGCCGGAGAACCCCTACATTGTGGTGCTCGGTGGCTCGAAGGTGTCCGACAAGCTCGGTGTGATCGAGGCGCTTGCAGAGAAGGCAGACAAGATCATCATCGGTGGTGGCATGTGCTTCACCTTCCTTGCGGCCCAGGGCCACAACGTGCAGAAGTCGCTGCTGCAGGACGACATGATCGATACCTGCAAGGAGCTCATCGCACGTTTCGGCGAGAAGCTGCTTCTGCCGGTTGATGTCGCTGCGGGTGCTGGCTTTGACAAGGACACCGAGAAGAAGGTCGTCGGCCTGGATGAGATTCCGGATGGCTGGATGGGCCTGGATATCGGACCGGAGACCGCAAAGAACTACGCCGAGGCAATCAAGGGCTCCAAGACGGTGTTCTGGAACGGCCCCATGGGTGTGTTTGAGTTCCCGAACTTCGCCGACGGCACCAAGGCAGTGGCTGAGGCAATGATCGCAGCGACGAAGGACAACGGTTCCTTCACGGTTGTCGGCGGCGGCGACTCGGCGGCATCCGTGCGCACTCTGGGCCTCGACGAAGAGGGCTTCTCCCACATTTCGACCGGCGGTGGCGCTTCCCTCGAATTGATTGAGGGTAAGGACCTGCCTGGCGTTTCTGTTCTGCAGTAAGGAGGTCTATCCATGGCACGTACACCACTCATCGCGGGCAACTGGAAGATGAACCACGATCACCTTGAGGCGATCCAGAGCGCGCAGAAGCTTGTCTTCGCGTTCCCGAAGGATGGTTACGAGGTAGTCGATATCGCCCTGACCGTCCCGTTCACAGACCTTCGTTCAATCCAGACGTTGGTGGAAGGCGACAAGCTCCAGATCACCTACGGCGCGCAGGACGTGTCTGAGCACGACAACGGCGCGTACACCGGCGACATTTCTGCCGCGATGCTGGAGAAGCTCGGCTGCACCTGGGTGGTCGTCGGACACTCGGAGCGTCGCGAATACCACGGCGAAACCAATGAGCAGGTCGCTGCCAAGGCGAAGAAGGCCCTTGAACACGGCATCACGCCAATCGTCTGCGTCGGCGAGCCACTCGAGGTCCGCGAGGCGGGCGACCACCTCGACTTCGTGGTCAAGCAAACGCGTGAGTCGTTAGCTGGTGTGGATGCGTCCAAGGCCGTCATCGCCTACGAGCCCGTCTGGGCAATCGGTACTGGCAAGGTGGCCTCCGCCGCGGACGCCCAAGAGGTCTGCCACGGCATCCGTGAACTTGTCCGTGAGCTTGCGGGCGACGACGCAGCCGAGCAGGTCCGCATCCTCTACGGCGGTTCGGTGAAAACGGACACCGTCGCAGAGATCGTGGGCCAGCCCGACGTCGACGGTGGACTCGTCGGCGGTGCCTCCCTGGATGGCCAGGAGTTTGCGAAGCTTGCCGCCGCTGCCGCGAACGCGTCGATGTAAGTTCCCACCAGAGAGTGGTGTAGGCTCAACAGAGTTTGCACCAATGTGATTTGGAAAGGTATCGCAGATGGCTCTTGCTCTCGAGATCGTGCTGGTGATTTCGGCGATCCTCATGACCGTGTTCGTCTTGCTGCACAAAGGCAAGGGCGGCGGTCTGTCCAGCCTCTTCGGTGGCGGCGTTCAGGCGAACCTGTCCGGCTCCACCACCGTGGAGCGCAACCTGGACCGCGTGACCGTGCTGATGGCGATCATCTGGATCGCCTGCATCATCGGTCTGAACCTGATCCAGACGTTCGCGTCCTAACAGCGAATTAGTTCAACGGTCCTGCTGCATCCTCGGTGATGCGCAGGACCGTTTCTTTACGCCCAACTGCGCCGGCGACCGGCCAATCCTGAGCTGCCGTAACACCGTCACCTGCGTGGGAGGCAGCCTCGGCTTTCTCAGCGCCGGAAACGAGCAACCACACACGGTCGGCTGACTGGACCGCAGGCAGGGTCAGGGTCGCCCGCTCGGCTGGCGGCTTGGGGGAGTCAGTAACCGCGACGACCATGGCATCATGTTCGCGCACGGCGCTGGTGTGAGGGAACAGTGAGTTGATGTGACCCTCGCCGCCCATACCGAGCAAGTGGAGGTCGAAGCCATCCGGCGCAAACTTCGCTAAGGCTGCTTCATAACGCGCTACCGCGGCATCCATGGGCCCACCGTCCAACCCGTAGCCGTGGATGTTCGCTTCGGGTATGTCGACATGGTCAAGCAACGCCTCCCGGGCCTGGCCCTCGTTGGACTCGGGGTGGTCTACCGGTACGTTGCGTTCATCGCCGAAAAACACGTCTACGTTTGCCCAGTCGATCGCTTCGGTGCGCAGACGTCGCAGGAGAGCGATGCCCGCGGTTCCGCCGGTCAGTACCACTCGAGCGCGGCCGTCGCCTGAGCGCTGAGCGTCGCGGATGACGGCCGCAACGTCGGCGGCGGTGTCGTCGATAAGAGCTTCGAGATTCGGGTAAATCATGCGTGTCGTACCTTTCCTAAGCCGTTCAAAGCGTTGCCGTAGATGGCATCGGGACCGAGGTGGCGAAGTTCTTCGGCAAGACATTCGGCGTCAGTGCGCTCACCCATTGCGACGCGCGAGTCAGCCATGTCTGGTACCGAAATGCGTACCGTGTACTCACCCTCAGCAACGACTTCAACATCGCCGCCGTCAGTGTGGATGATGGTGTGGGCGATGGGGAAGCCGGAGATATGCTCATCGCAACGTGTTACCTCCACATCGAGGCTGTCAGCGAGCCAGCCGGCCGCAAGATCCACGCTGGGGTCTCCAGGAGCACCGGCGACCTCTGCACCCGTGATTGTGTGCTCAGGGAACCGGTCAAGCGCCGAAGCGAGAATTCCCCTCCAGGGAGTGATTTGAGACCACAACATATCGGAATCGCCGGGCGTATAGCCTGCCGCCAACTCCGCGAGCGATCCATCGCGGCTCGCACCACGAATGTTGGTAATGCGACGTTGCGCAATGTGTCCCAACTGATCTTCGGCGGGCCGTTTTGGAGCAGCGCCTGGCCAATATGAGACAACGGGGGTGTCGGGAAGCAGAAGGGGTGTCACCACCGCACCGAGGTGCTGCGTCAATTCCCCGCGCAGATGCATCACGACGACCTCGGAGGCGCCTGCGTTAGACGCAACCATCACTTGAGCGTCGAGACGCGATTCCTTAGCCGGGTCGCCGGAGACCAGCACGAGTACACGTGCTGGGTGCTCGAAAGAGGCGTCCCGGAGGGTGGACAAGGTGTCGTCGAGAAGCTCGCTGTCTTCATCTACCGCAACCAAAAGCGTCAGGACGCGACCGGTAGCTAGCGAATGGCTCTCGCGCACGCGTGCGAGTGACGTCTCAATCAGTTTCGTGGTGGTGTTAGGAAGATCGATGATCATACGTCGAACCCTTTCCGTTCCGTTACGGACGACGCCACGCCCGGCCCTCGCGGGCAAGCATCTCATCAGCGGACGCAGGACCCCAGGTGCCTGCCTCATAGTCTTCAGGGGCGCCATGTTCCGCCCAGTAGTCCAACACCGGATCCAGAATCTGCCAACTGCGCTCCACCTCGGCGTTAGTGGGGAACAGGCTGGACTCGTCAAGCAGCGCATCAAGGATGAGACGCTCGTACGCCTCTGGGGACTGTTCCGTGAACGCCTCCGAGTAGTGGAAATCCATGTTCACGTCCCGAAGCTCCATACCCGCACCAGGGACCTTCGAACCGAAGCGCATGAGAACACCTTCGTCGGGCTGGACGCGGATGACCACTGCGTTGTTGGTCAGCAAATCCGTCTGGCCTTCTGTAAACGGCTGGTACGGGGGTTGTTTGAAGACAAGCGCGATTTCGGTCACCCGTCGGCCTAGGCGCTTGCCGGTGCGCAGATAAAACGGCACACCAGCCCAACGTCGCGACGCGATTTCTAGCGTGCATGCTGCGTACGTCTCAGTTGTCGAATTCGGATCGAATCCGTCTTCCTCCCGCAGCCCTACGACGCGTTCAGAGCCCTGCCAACCCGCGGTGTACTGGCCGCGTGCCGTCGTCTCAGAGAACGGGCCGACAGCGGTGGTGGCACGAAGCACCTTAAGCTTCTCCGCGCGCAGCTGCCGTGGCGAGAACGATGTCGGCTCCTCCATGGCAACCAACGCGAGCAGTTGAATCAGGTGGTTCTGGATAACATCGCGCGCTGCGCCGATGCCGTCGTAGTAGCTCGCCCGACCACCGAGGCCGATGTCCTCGGCCATGGTGATCTGCACATGGTCGATGTAGTGCGAGTTCCACACGGGCTCGAAGAGCTGGTTAGAAAAGCGCAGGGCCAAAATATTTTGGACGGTTTCTTTGCCCAGATAATGGTCGATGCGGAACACGGAGCGCTCGTCGAACACGGCGCCTACCACCTCGTTGAGCTGGTGCGCTGACTGCGCGTTGTGCCCAAATGGCTTCTCGATGATCACGCGCCGCCACTCGCCTTCACCTGCGTGGGCCATACCACTGCGATCAAGTTGGTGGATCACATCCGCGAAAAAATCGGGAGGTACCGACAGGTAGTACGCCCAGTTGCCAGCAGTGCCGCGTTCCGCGTCGCTGCGTTTCAACGTGGCCGCAAGGGCGTCGAAGGCGTCGTCGTCATCAAAGTTGCCCTTGACAAACTGAAGACCTTCAGCGAGGCGCTGCCACACATTCTCGTGAAAGCTAGTGCGCGCGCCCGCATCGATTGCTTCACGGACATAGGCCTGAAAATCAGCCTGTGTCCAGTCCCTCCGCCCGTAGCCGACGAGCGTGAACCCGCCGGGGAGCAGACCGCGATTCGCTAGATCATAGATCGCGGGAAGAAGCTTTTTGCGGGCCAGATCGCCGGTCACACCGAAGATAACCATGCCGGAAGGTCCGGCGATCTTGGGCAGCCGCTTGTCCTCAGGGGAACGGAGTGGGTTAGTCACATTAGGCGAGTTTAGCTGTCATCGAATCGAGCAGCTCCTGCCACGCGTCCACAAACTTCTCTACGCCTTCGCGCTCTAGCGTGGCGACGACATCCTCAACGTCAATGCCAACCTCACGCAGCGCCGCAAACACCTCGCGGGAGACAGCTTCGGTGCCGGTGAGCGTGTCGCCGTGCACACCGCCATCCGCGAGCGCCGCGTCAAGAGTCTTCTCCGGCATCGTGTTTACAGTATCCGGTCCGGCCAGCTCCGTGACGTACATCGTCGCAGGGTACTCAGGGTTCTTCACACCCGTTGACGCCCAGAGCGGACGCTGCTTGTTCGCGCCGTTAGGCAGTTCGTCGATGAGCTCCGCCTCGAACTCCTTTTGGAACAGTGCATACGCCAAGCGGGCGTTCGCAATGCCTGCCTTGCCACGAAGCGCGAGAGCCTCGTCGGTGCCGATGACCTCGAGGCGCTTGTCCACCTCGCTATCCATACGGGATACGAAGAACGATGCCACCGAATGGATAGTGCTGACATCGTGGCCGTTCGCGGCAGCCTGACGGATGCCTTCCTTGTACGCGTCGATGACCTGCTGGTAGCGCTCTACCGAGAAGATCAGCGTCACATTGACCGAAATGCCTTCAGCGAGGGCGGCGGTGACGGCCGGAAGCGACTCGTCGGTCGCGGGAATCTTGATCATCAAGTTCTCCCGGTCGACCTGGTTCCAGAGCTCCTTTGCCTGTTCGATGGTCTTTGCCTCGTCGGCTGCGTAGCGAGGATCGACTTCAATGGACACGCGACCGTCCTTGCCACCCGTTGCCTCGAACGTATCGCGGAACAGGTCGCACGCATCTTGAACGTCCTTGACGCTCATTGCGTAAACCGCTGCATCAGCAGCAGATCCAGCAGCCTTCAACTCGGCGAGTTGCTCGTCGTAGTGTGTGCCCGAGCTCATCGCCGCAGCGAAGATCGCCGGGTTAGTGGTTACGCCGACAATCGATTTCGATGCCTTCACTTCAGCAAGGTTGCCGGTAGCAATGCGTTCACGCGACAGATCATCCAGCCACGTTGACGTGCCTACGTTGTACAGATCGTCGATAGCAGTCATGCACTCCTACTTTCCGTCGCCGCGGGTTGGTTCGGACTCAGTTTCGCCGACACGCTGGCTCGTTGGCACGCTGCGGTTATCTCGCACGCATGCAAGAGTCTCGCGGGCGACGCGGACAACGTTGTCGGTGGTGAAACCAAAGCGTTCGAAGAGCTCCGCGCCCGGGGCAGAAGCACCGAAGTGCTCCAGCGACACAGCGCGGCCGAACTCGCCGAGGAAGCGGAACCACGGCATGGAGGTTGCTGCCTCGACAGACACACGGGCCTTGACCTCGCGAGGCAAAACAGCGTCGATGTAGTCTTCGTCCTGTTCCATGAACCAATCAATGGACGGCACGGAAACCACACGCGTTGCGGTGCCATCTTCCTCGAGCACCTTGGCGGCCTCAACCGCGTACTGCACCTCGGAGCCGGTCGCCATGATGATCAGGTCCGGAGTCTCCTTCGAACTCTCAACCAGGACGTAAGCGCCGCGGGCGACACCGTCGAACGCCTTCTCCTTGGTGCCCTCGAGCACCGGCAGGTTCTGGCGCGACAGGGCCAGGGCCTTCGGCTGTTCCTTCGCCTCGAGTGCCGCGATCCACGCAGCAGAAGTCTCGTTCGCATCTGCCGGACGAATCACTGCAACGTCCGGGATAGCGCGCAGCGCAGCCAGAGTCTCCACCGGCTGGGGAGTTGGGCCGTCCTCGCCAAGGCCGATCGAGTCGTGCGTAAACACGTAGTAGCCATCGATGCCGGACAGTGCGGCAACGCGGATGGCGGGGTAGAGGTATTCAGAGAAGATGAGGAAGGTGCCACCGTATACGCGAGTACCACCGTGCAAGGCAATGCCGTTCATGACAGCGCCCATCGCGTGCTCACGAATACCGAAGTGGAGGTTGCGGCCGTACGGGTTCGCCGTGAACATCTCCGTAGAGATCGACTCAGGACCGAACGACGGCTCGCCCTTAATGAGGGTGTTGTTGGAACCAGCAAGATCCGCAGAACCGCCCCAGAGCTCAGGCAGCATAGCGGCCGCAGCCTGGATCGCAGCTTCAGAAGCCTTTCGGGTAGCTAGGCCCTTGGCATCCGGTTCCCAAGTGGGGAAGTCCTTCTTCCAATCCGCAGGCAGCTCACGGGCAGTGAGGCGATCCAGCAGCGCCTTGCGTTCCGGGTTTGCCGCAGCCCAGGCGTTGAACTTCTCATCCCACTGGGCACGCTTTTCGGCTGCGCGCTCACGCAGCTTGCGGGTGTGGTTGATCACGTCGGCTTCCTCAGGGAAGTGAACGTCGGTATCGAAGCCGAGTTCAGCCTTCACCGCAGCTACCTCGTCCGCGCCGAGAGCTGCGCCGTGGATAGCACCAGTGTTCATCAGGTTCGGGGCCGGGTAGCCGATGACGGTCTTCACACGGATAATGGTCGGCTTCGTGGTCTCGGCCTTCGCCTCTGCGACGGCTGCTTCGATTGCCACGACATCCTCGCCCGACTCGACGGTCAGCGTCTGCCAACCGTAGGCCTCGTAACGCTTCATCACGTCTTCGGTGAACGCGATTTGGGTGTCGTCCTCAATGGAGATCCGGTTGTCGTCCCAGAACAAGATGAGGTTGCCCAGCTGCTGGGTACCTGCAAGCGAAGATGCCTCTGCGGTGACGCCTTCTTGGAGGCAGCCGTCGCCAGCGATGACATAGATGTAGTGATCGAACGGGGACTCGCCAGCAGGCGTCTCAGGGTCGAAGAGGCCGCGCTCTCGTCGAGAAGCCATTGCCATGCCCACAGCGGAGGCAAGGCCCTGGCCGAGTGGACCCGTAGTGATCTCCACATGGTCCGTGTGGTTGTACTCCGGGTGCCCCGGCGTCTTTGCACCCCAGGTGCGCAGATCCTTCAAGTCCTGCAGCTCGAGGCCGAAACCACCGAGGTAGAGCTGCACGTACTGGGTTAACGACGAGTGGCCGTTGGACAACACGAAGCGGTCGCGGCCAACCCAATCCTTGTCGGACGGGTCAACATTCATCACACGCTGGAACAGGGTGTAGGCGAGCGGCGCCAGGGACATCGCCGTACCCGGGTGTCCGGACCCGCAGTTCTCCACCGCGTCGGCCGCCAGCACGCGGGCGGTATCAACCGCGCGGGTGTCAGTATCGGTCCAATCCGACGGGTAGTTGCGGACAGTCATGGCTTGCAGCTCGGGTGGCAGCGTCACTTCATTCCTCGCTTAAGTTGAGTCTGATGAGGTCTCCCAAGAGCATACTGCGTGACCCTTATGGCGTGTTCGATTCGTGCCTACAGTGGGGGAACGGCTACCATCGTCCAAAGGTATGAGTGCCCTGCGCCACCTGAAGAATAAAAAGGAGAGAGTTGTTGGAGACCATTAAGGCATATTTCGCGTTGACGAAGCCGAGGGTCATTGAACTACTCCTGGTCGCCGCAATCCCGGCGATGCTCCAGGCTGACCGCGGCGACGTTCACGTTTGGCTCGTCTTCGCAACTCTCCTCGGAGGCTGGATGGGTGCCGGCGCCGCAAACACGTTCAACATGGTGGCCGACTACGACATCGACCAGAAGATGGGGCGTACGCGCGCCCGCCCGCTGGTCCGTCACAAGATCACCAAGCAAAAGGCCGCCGTCTTTGCATGGGCACTGCTGATCATCAGTGTGCTGTGGCTTGGTTTGCTCTGTAAGTCCTGGTTGGCGGCGTTCTTCATCATCTTGACCAACGCGTTCTACATCTTCGTCTACACGAAGTGGCTCAAGCGCCGCACGTGGCAAAACGTGATTTGGGGCGGCGCGGCTGGCTGCATGCCGGTGCTCGTCGGTTGGGCCGTGATCCGCGACAACGTCACCGACGGAACGCCAGACCACTGGTGGCAGGCCATCGTGATGTTCCTGATCATCTTCTTCTGGACGCCACCGCACACCTGGGCGCTAGCAATGAAGTACAGGGAAGACTACGCGCGTGCGAATGTGCCGATGCTGCCGGTGGTGGCCTCGCCAGAAGAAACCAGCCGTCAGATCGTGCTGTACTCCTGGCTGACCGTCATTGTCTCGTTTGGCCTCGTGCCGGCTGCGTCGTGGATTTACCTCGTGATTGCCGTGGTATCCGGTGTCGCATTCCTCGTCATGGCGACCAAGCTGCACAACGGCATCGTCCGTGGCGAGAAGGTCAAGCCGCTAAAGCTGTTCATCTTGTCGAACAACTACCTCGCGGCCCTGTTCCTCGGTCTGTCCTTTGACGCCGTGCTTGGCTGGGAGACTATAGGAGAACTGCTCTTCTAATCCCGCTCGATTAATCCCGCTCGATCTTGAGCACCACAGAACCTGTGGTCTTACGCGCCTGCAGATCCTCATGGGCTTTGCGGGCGTTCTTGAGCTCATACGGCGGGTGGACGCGCATCCTGACGGTGCCGTCCTCGATCGCACGGACAACTGCCTGTGCGCGCATGAGGAACCCCTCGTCTGTGGCAACGTAGTGCTTCAGCGAGGGGCGGGTGAGGAACAGTGCTCCGTGCTGGTTCAACTCTTGAATCTTGAACGGCTCCACGTCGCCCGACGCGGAACCGAAGGAGCACACGAGGCCACGCGGACCTGTGACCTCAAGGGCAAACTGGAAAGTGTTCCTGCCAACGCCGTCGTAGACCACGTTGACGCCCTTGCCACCGTTGGCTTCCTTGATTTCCTCTGCGAGAGCGGAGCCCTTGTCTCCGTATCGGAACACCTTGGTCGCTCCGGCTTTGTACGCGAGATCCTCTTTCTCGTCACTAGAAACAATCGAATAAACCGTGGTTTCGAGCGCCGCAGCCATCTGGGTCAGGATAAGGCCGACGCCACCGGCGCCAGCAGTGATGACCATGGTGTCTCCCGGCCTGGTATCTCGAACACCGTGGAGAAGGTAGTGCGAGGTCATCCCCTGTAGAAGCATGGATGCCGCAACCTCGGGCTGCACGCCTTCCGGCACTGCGACGAGACGGTTGCGGTCGACGGCAACCTTCTCTGCGTAGGACCCTGGAGCGTCGTGCCAAGCGACGAGCGTACCCGGCGCGATTTCCCCCAATGGGTCGTCGACCACTCGCCCGCAACCTTCGGTGCCGGGGATGTAGGGAGGCTCAGAGGCGTACGTTCCGGAGCGGAAGTACGTGTCTATGTAGTTGACGCCGGCATAGTCGACGTCGACAAGCAATTGCCCCTCGCCTGGAACGGGATCGGCGATCTCGGTGTATTCGAGTACCTCCGGGCCGCCATGTTTGGTAACAAGAATTGCCTTCATGTCACACTAGCGTAGGCAAACGACGCTTTCCGTGTGCGAAAAGGAATGCACTAAATGCCACGACCGTTGATGACATGCCGATGTGGACTGGGATTGTCCAGCGTGGAACACCCATCCTGAACTGGATGACGCCGATGGCCCACTGCACAAAAATCAATGCAATGAGCACCCAGACGGTTCGTTTTGCGTCTGCGGGGGCATCAGAGCGGCGCAAGATGAAAGCGACGACGAAGGTTGCGATGAGGTAGACGTACATGCAGATGGCGTGGACATAGGCGAGCATCCGGGTGTCGAGGTCGAGACGACCTTCCATGCCAACACCGGAATCACCCGAGTGTGGACCCGAGCCGGTAACCATAGTGCCGGTAACGAGGACAAAGCAGAGCGCGACGGCGGCGATGACGGTCCAGGTCTGAGCATGTGCGGGGAAGCGGCGCGTCAGCTCGGCCGCATCGGTTTCTGCGATGCGCATGTAGAGCACTGCCGCAACCCACACGAGCAGCATCGACGGCAGGAAGTGCACCGCGACGGACCACCATTGCAGGTCGAGGCGTACTGAAATGCCGCCGATGATGGCCTGGACAACAACGCCGAGGAAGGAAACCCAAGCCATCGTCTTGATTGCGTCGCTGCGCTTCGCTTTGTATACCGCAATTAGGACAAGGACTGCGGCAGCGGCGACGACGAAGGCGAGCAGGCGGTTACCAAACTCGATTGTCTGGTGAATCCAAGGTGCAGCGCCCGCAACCGGCACGAGTGAGCCCTCGTGGCACAGCGGCCAGGTGTCGCAACCGAGACCGGAACCGGTCACGCGGACAAGCGAGCCGGTGACCGTAATGCCACCTTGGCAGATGAGCAGCACCATGCTGAGAACACGCTGCAGGTGAAGCGAGGGATCTTCCCAGGCCTCTTTGAACCGGCTTTGGGACTTTGGTTGGGCAGTGGCGGTCGACAAAACTTCTCCAACTTTCGGATGAATAACGGCTTGAGTGTATCGCGGTTAGTCGTCAAAGCGGAACAGGCGCACCGCCCCGATGATCGCTAGGACAGTCCATACTGCGAGCGAGACCCAAGCGGACACGTTAAAACGCAGGTCAACAGCATCTGCCAAAGCGCCGGCTAGCGCGACCGTGGGCACAGCATTCCAAACACCGGCACTAGAAAGGTCTCCGGAATAGACCACCCATCCAACGATGCCCATGAACGCAATCCAGATCAGGTTTGCCAGCGCAAGGACTAGCTCGGAGCTCAACGTGCCGCCCATCAGTAGTCCCATGGCGGTAAACGCCGCCACGCCGAACAGCAGGGTAATCAGGCCGAATCCAGCGCCTGCGACCGAGACCCGCCAGCCCAGGTACAGGGCAATCGCGCCGAGGACGACGATCTGTACCAAAACGGTGGCGAGAACACCGAAGATTTTCCCGGCGACAATGGTCCATGGTGGCACGCCCGAGGCGCCCACGCGCTTGAGCGCTCCGTATCGACGATCAAACGCAAGGGCAATCGCCTGGCCCGTGAAGCCAGCCGAGGTAGCAGCAACAGCAAACACCATCGGAACGAGTGCGTTGAAGTCGGTGTCGTCGCCAAACATCGGCATGTGCGTGGCTGCGATGAGCACCGCAGCAGGGATGATGAGGTTGACGAGGAGCTGCTCGCCGTGGCGCAGCATCAGCCTTGCTTCAACGCGGCCTTGTGCCAGTGCCATCTGTGCAAGTGATGCACGTTGCGGGTTCGGCGTGAAAATACCAGGGGTAAGAGCTCGGTCGGTGGTCTGGGCTTGCGTGGTCATTGCGTTAGCTCCTCAACTCTCGTCCGGTGATATCCAAAAAGACGTCCTCAAGGTCGCGGTGCGACATCGACAAATCCCGGATCAGCACGTTTTGCTGGGCAGCACTTCGCGCAAGCGCTTCGATGACGGCCGGGGAACCGGCGCCAAGAATTCGGTAGCGCTGAGGGCTGACTGCCTCGGCGGTAATGTCGAGCGCTCGGAGTTCGTCGTTAAGCAGGTGCACATCGAGCTTACGGTCCGTGCGGACAGCAACAACCGGGTACTCCTCATGACTGGTCAACTCCGCTGGGGAGCCTTGGGCGACGAGTTTGCCATGGTCAATGATCGCAACGTCGTCGGCGAGCGTTTCCGCTTCGTCCATCAAGTGGGTGGTAAGGAGCACAGTGGTGCCGTCACGCTTCATCGCCTGGATGATGTCCCATACTGCGAGGCGCGACTGGGCATCCATGCCCGCGGTGGGTTCGTCGAGGAAGATTAGTTCCGGGCGACCAATCATCGCGAGCGCGAGCGACAGTCGCTGCTGTTGGCCGCCCGACAGGCGGCGGTACGTGGTCTTCGCTACGCCTTCGAGCCCGAGCAGCTCTATAAGCCAGTCCGGGTCGTGAGGATTGGTGTTGTACCGCGCAGCGAGCTGCAGGATCTCGCGAACCTTCAACGACGCATAGGATCCGCCCCCTTGCAGCATGATGCCGATGCGGTCACGGACCTTCTGCGGTTGCGTGACAGGGTCGATGCCAAGCACCCGGATAGACCCGGAGGTTGGTGTGGTAAACCCCTCGCACATCTCAATCGTCGTCGTTTTGCCGGCACCATTCGGGCCGAGCAGTGCCAAAAGTTCACCACGGCGCGCGGTAAACGTCAGTCCGTCGACAGCCCGCTTTTCGCCGTACTCCTTGACGACATTGTCGACTTCAAGAGCAAGATCACTCATGGCCGATCAGTCTAGCCCGCGGCCCCGCCAGTACCGGAAACCCAACCAGGCAACAAGCACCAACGCAGCGAACGCAACAGCAGCTGACCCGTAGATTGTCACCACAGCAAACGGCGGCAGTGCCAGCCCGCGCGGGAGCACAAGGAAGCTAAAAACCGCGCTATAAGACGCCACAATCACCCGGAAAAAGAACCGGTTCGCCCAGGCCGCTAGCGGCAAGATCGCCCAGAGCGGATACCAAGGGTGCACCACCGGGAACAGAATCACGAGCACCAGCATGGATACGCCGAGCCCGCCGACGGGGTGGATCGTGCCCTTGAACGTGGCCCACAACATGCGGACCGCGAACGCTGCAGCTACGGCGAGCCCTGCGCCACGCGTAATGACGAGTATCGCCTCGGTCTGATCGCCAAGTCCCAGCAGCATCCCAATGAATCCACTGATGACGCCGATGTCGGTGGTCAGCGAGAGCCAACTGCGTATCGACGCAGCACCGCCCTGTCCCGTCACCCACCCGAACCCGATGCCGGTACCGAGGGAGACGAGTGTGATCGTCGCTAAGAAAATAAGCGTTTGCACGGCGACTGCCCGCGCAATGGAGCGCACCGTAGAGACTCCCCTGAGGTGAAAACTGCGCGCGAGCGCCATGCCAATAAACCCCAGCGGGATGAACCCGGTCACCTTCACCAACCCCGCACAGGAGAGGAGGGCGCCCGATGCTATCAGGATGATCCAAGTACGGAAGGTTGCATCGCCAGTTCGGATCGGATCGACTGCTCTGAGCCCGAGCTCGAGGCCGACGAGGACGAAGCCGACCAGTAACGCCTCATTGTGAATACCTCCGACCAGGTGCAGGATGGTCAGTGGGTTGAGCAGGCCGAGCCACAGCGCAGCCGAGGCGTTGACGCCACACCGTTGCGCAAGGGCGCGCAGCCCCCACGATGCTGCGAGCAATCCCGCGACAGAAAGCACACGGTGCAGGAAGACCCCCCAAAACACTGCATCGGCGGTAGCAATGGAAATTAACGCCGCGATGCCGAGTGCGACCGGCCCGTACGGGCTTGGAGAGTGCGCCCAAATGAACGGCACAGATCTGGCCAGTGGGTGGTCGACGCCGAGGATCTCTACTGGCCCGGCGGCGTACGGGTCAAGGCCCATGCGCACAATCGCGCCGTTAGCCAAATAAGAATAAATGTCCTGAGTGAACAGGGGCGCGGTCAACATTAATGGCAGCACCCATGCGACGAACGTGCGCTGCAGCGCCGGTGCTCCGATGCGTGGTGCGTGCCCACCTGCGCCGACAAACGGCGCCATAATCAGCCATGACGCGACAAGCATGCCCACGCCGATGAGCACGATGGCGTTAGAAGCCAGCATCATTCGGCTCATGGTCGCCCCAAAGGGGAAGGCGAACCACGGATTATCGACGACTGGGAGCGCCCCGCCACCTAAACCACCGAGCGCGATGAGACACGCGCCCAGGGCTCCGAGCCAGCGCAAAAGGAAAAACCGGTCCCGCTCCCGATAGGACGGTTGTGGAATGGACGAACCACCATCAAACCCGGGCGACGGATTGTGCAGTTCCGAGGAACGCGAACCGGGCCGCCCCATGTGGGGAAACTCCGCAAGGACCGCACGGCCAGGGCGCCGCAGACGCGGCAATCTCGGCGAGCGGGGAGGCTGGGCAGTCACGTCGCTAGAGCTTACTTGGTGCACGCCACGCCAAGGAGACCCGCTTCGGCGGGAATAATTACGACACACTAGTGTTGTGTAAAGGCGAGCAGAGAGCCAAGGAAAGGGGTTGCATGGTGGCAGAGAAAGACACTGCATACCGCGCGAACGGAACAACCCGTTCGCAGGTGATGTCTATCCTGCTCAAACAAGGGCCCGTTGCGGCGGCCGAAATCGGCACCGAGCTTGGACTTTCGCCCGCCGGCGTACGACGCCATCTGGACAAACTCGTTGAAGAAGGGATGGCAGAAACCTGCCCGCCGCGCGCGGTAGCAGGAGATCAGGCATCCCGCGGCCGTCCCGCAAAACACTTCCAGCTCACCGTCAAGGGCAGGGAAGAGTTCGGTACGAGCTACGACACCATCGCACTTGAGGCCGTTGATGTGATCGAATCTATCGGCGGCGAGGAAGCGGTGCGTGAATTCGCTCGCAGGAGGGCCGAACGCATCTTCGCAGATGTCCAGACTGGTGCTGACAGTGACGACCCGGAAGCAGCAGTGCAAGCTGTTGCTGCCGCGCTCGAAGCCCACGGATACGAGCCCACCGTCAGGCGTACGCCAGCAGGTATCCAACTGTGCCAACACCACTGTCCAGTCTCCGCGGTAGCGGCTGAGCATCCAGAATTGTGCGAGGCGGAACACGAAGCCATTGCGCGCATCGTCGATACGCACGTGCAACCGTTAGCCCTTATCGTGGACGGACACGGCATCTGCACGACTAACATCCCTCTCGCCCCAAAGGCGGGAAACGAAACGAAAGGAGCGGCTGACAATGACTGAAGCGAAGCCAACGCCAGGTCTTGAAAAGCCGATGAACGACGACGAAATTATCGAGTCCATCGGCGCTTACAACTACGGCTGGCACGACTCCGACGTTGCCGGCGCATCCGCGCGACGCGGCCTCAACGAGGACGTTGTCCGCGACATTTCCGGCATCAAGGAAGAGCCGGAATGGATGCTGAACCAGCGTCTCAAGGCGCTCGACATCTTTGAGAAGAAGCCAATGCCGACCTGGGGTGCAGACCTCTCAGACATCGACTTCGACAACATCAAGTACTACGTCCGCTCCACCGAGAAGCAGGCGACCTCCTGGGATGACCTGCCCGAGGACATTAAGAACACCTACGACAAGCTCGGCATCCCAGAGGCTGAGAAGCAGCGCCTCGTTGCAGGCGTTGCAGCACAGTACGAGTCCGAGGTTGTCTACCACCAGATCCGCGAGGACCTGGAGGAAAAGGGCGTCATCTTCGTCGATACTGACACCGCGCTGCGTGAGCACGAGGACCTGTTCAAGGAGTACTTCGGCTCCGTCATTCCAGCCGGCGACAACAAGTTCTCCGCGCTGAACACCGCAGTGTGGTCTGGTGGCTCCTTCATCTACGTCCCGCCGGGGGTCCACGTGGACATCCCGCTGCAGGCCTACTTCCGCATCAACACCGAGAACATGGGCCAGTTCGAGCGCACGTTGATCATTGTCGACGAGGACGCGTACGTGCACTACGTCGAGGGCTGCACCGCCCCGATCTACAAGTCGGACTCCCTGCACTCCGCGGTGGTGGAAATCATCGTGAAGAAGGGCGGCCGCTGCCGCTACACCACCATTCAGAACTGGTCGAACAACGTCTACAACCTGGTCACCAAGCGTGCCAAGGCTGAAGAGGGCGCGACCATGGAGTGGGTCGATGGCAACATTGGCTCCAAGGTGACCATGAAGTACCCGGCCGTCTGGATGACCGGTGAGCACGCCCGTGGCGAGGTGCTCTCCGTCGCCTTCGCAGGTGAGGGCCAGTTCCAGGACACCGGTGCGAAGATGACGCACATGGCTCCGCACACGTCGTCGTCGATCGTGTCCAAGTCCGTCGCCCGCGGCGGTGGCCGTGCCGCATACCGTGGCTTGGTCCAGGTCAACGCCAACGCGCACGACTCCGCATCTAACGTGGAATGTGACGCGCTGTTGGTTGACAACATTTCCCGCTCGGATACATACCCATACAACGACATCCGCAACGACCGCGTCACGCTCGGACACGAGGCGAAGGTGTCCAAGGTCTCCGAAGATCAGCTGTTCTACCTCATGTCCCGCGGCATTGCCGAGGAAGAGGCGATGGCAATGATCGTGCGCGGCTTCGTCGAGCCGATCGCCAAGGAGCTGCCAATGGAGTACGCCCTCGAGCTGAACCGTCTCATTGAGCTGCAAATGGAAGGATCGGTGGGCTAAATGGCTGAAACCGTCAAGAACGCCACCACACACAACAACAAGGGCGACCTGTACTCCTCCTTCAACGTTGAGGATTTCGACATCCCCGGCGGCCGCGACGAGGTCTGGCGCTTCGTCTCCCTACGTCGCCTGCGCGGCCTGCACAACGGCCAGTTCGCGCCGCAGGCTCCCGCCCAGATCACAGTTGACGCTCCGTCTGAGGTCACCGTTGAGCAAGTTGCGCTTGACGACGACCGCGTGACCGCCGCCGGAGCCCCCGTCGACCGCATCGCCGCCCAGGCGTGGACCTCCTCCGAAAACGCCACCCTGGTATCGGTGCCAGCAAACGTCGAGCTCAACGACACAATCACCATCACTGTGACCGGTGCAGGCGCAGACGTCACGACGTTTGGCACCATCGTTGTCGAGACCGGCGCAAACTCCGGCGCAACCGTGCTGGTGCGCTACGAAGGCTCGGGTACTCACGCCGACAACGTCAACTGGGTCATCGGCGAGGGCTCCCGTGTGAACGCCGTCATCGACGCCAATTGGGATCTTGATGCAGTACATGTTGGCCAGCAGGCGATCGTCGTCAAGCGAGATGCAACCCTGCGCCACCATGTCGCCACCTTCGGCGGCGAGGTCGTGCGAATCTCCCCACGTGTCTCCTTCGAGGCACCGGGTGGCGACGCGGAACTGACCGGCGTGTACTTCGCCGATGCCGGCCAGTACATCGAAAACCGCCTGCTCGTCGACCACGGCGTACCGAACTGCCGCTCCAACGTGCTCTACAAGGGTGCTCTTCAGGGTGACAAGGCCTCTGGCCTGCCCGAGGCGCGTACCTGCTGGGTCGGCGACGTGCTCATCCGCGCCGAAGCCCAAGGCACCGACACCTACGAAACCAACCGCAACCTGGTGCTCACCGACGGTGCACGCGCCGACGCAATCCCGAACCTGGAAATCGAAACCGGCGAAATCGCAGGAGCAGGCCACGCAGCAACCGTCGGCCGCTTCGACGACGACCAGCTGTTCTACCTGCGCTCCCGCGGTATCCGCGAGGAAGACGCCACCCGTCTGATTATCCGTGGCTTCTTTAACGAGGTCCTCAACCAGATCCCAATCGAGTCGGTCCGCGAAGACCTGATCGCCCGCGTCGCCGGCGAACTCGAGCGCAACGAAAACTAAAAGGAGCTTCTATGTCCACCCTCGAAATTAAGAACCTGCACGCCAACGTCCTTCCCTCCGAGGAAGGCCAGGAGCCGAAGCCCATCCTCAAGGGCGTCAACCTGACTATCAAGGGCGGCGAAACCCACGCCATCATGGGCCCCAACGGCTCCGGCAAGTCCACCCTCGCATACACCATCGCTGGCCACCCGAAGTACGAGGTGACCGAAGGCGAAGTGCTGCTCGACGGCGAGAACATCCTGGAGATGGATATCGACGAGCGCGCACGCGCAGGCCTCTTCCTCGCCATGCAGTACCCGGTCGAGGTACCAGGCGTCTCCTCCTCGAACTTCATGCGCTCCGCAGTCACCGCAGTGCGCGGTGAGGCTCCGAAGCTGCGCGAGTGGGTTTCCGAGCTCAACGCAGCGCGCGAGGCACTCCAGATGGATGCTTCCTTCTCCGAGCGCTCCGTCAACGAAGGCTTCTCCGGTGGCGAGAAGAAGCGCCACGAGGTCATGCAGCTTTCCCTGATGAAGCCGAAGTTCGCCGTCATGGACGAGACTGACTCCGGCCTCGACGTCGACGCGCTTCGCATCGTCTCCGAGGGCATCAACCGCTACCAGGACGAAACCGGTGGCGGAGTGCTCATGATTACGCACTACAAGCGCATCCTGAACTACGTCAAGCCGGACTTCATCCACGTCTTCGCGGACGGCAAGATCGTCAAGACCGGCGATGCTTCCCTCGCTGATCAGCTCGAGGCCGAAGGCTACGAGAAGTTCATCTAATGACGCTCGACGTAACTGCAATCCGGCAAGAGTTCCCGATCCTGGGGCGCACCGTGCGCGGCGGGAAGCCGTTGGTGTACCTGGATTCGGGGGCGACCGCGCAACGGCCGCAGCGGGTGTGGGACGCTGAGCGCGACTTCGTGCTCGGCTACAACGCTCCCGTGCACCGCGGTTCATACCTTCTCGCTGAAGAGGCGACCGATGCATACGAATCGGCCCGCGAGGCGATCGCTACGTTCGTGGGCGCGCGTAACGACGAGATCGCGTTCACCAAAAACGCCACCGAAGCACTGAATTTGGTTGCGTACGTCTTAGGTGACTCGCGGGCGGGCTCGCTCGCGGTCGGGCCCGAGGACACGATCGTGATCACCGAGCTTGAGCACCACGCAAACCTGGTGCCGTGGCAGGAGCTTGCCCGTCGCACCGGAGCGACGCTGAAGTGGTACAAGATGACCCCGGACGGACGCATCGACCTTGACTCGCTCGAGCTCGACGACTCCGTCAAGGTCATCGCCTTTACCCACCAGTCGAACGTCACCGGTGCGGTTGCAGACGTCGATGAGATGGTGCGCCGCGCCAAGGCTGTCGGGGCACTGACTGTGCTCGACGCCTGCCAATCGGTGCCCCACATGCCCGTGGATTTCCATGCCCTTGACGTAGACTTTGCTGCCTTCTCCGGGCACAAGATGTGCGGGCCCAGTGGCGTGGGTGCGGTGTACTCCAAGCACCTCAACGATCTGCCGCCATTCTTGACCGGTGGCTCCATGATCGAGGTTGTGCGCATGGAGGAATCCACCTTCGCACCCGCCCCGCAGCGCTTCGAGGCGGGGACCCAAATGACCTCGCAGGTCGTCGGGCTCGGCGAGGCAGTGCGTTTCCTCACCGAGATCGGAATGGACGAGATCCAAGCCCACGAGCATGAGCTCACCGCGTACGCCCTAGAGCAGATGCAGGCGATCGACGGGCTGCGCATCGCTGGCCCGCTGACGGCGGAGAATCGCGGTGGCGCGATCTCGTTCACTGTCGACGGCGTCCACCCGCATGACTTGGGCCAGGTGCTCGATGCTGAAGGTGTTGCGATCCGCACCGGCCACCACTGTGCGTGGCCGGCCCACCGGGGCCTCGACCTGCAGTCGACCTCGCGGGCCAGCTTCTACCTGTACAACACTCTCGACGAGGTAGACACCCTGGTGGCCTCTATTGCCAAGGCGAAGGAGTTTTTCGCACGATGAACCTCGAATCCATGTACCAGGAAGTCATCCTGGACCACTACAAAAACCCGCAGCACGCCGGGCTCCGCGAGCCTTATGAGGCGGAGGTGCACCACGTCAACCCGTCCTGTGGCGACGAACTGACGCTGCGTGTTCACCTGTCCGAAGACGGCTCCACCGTCGAGGACGTCTCTTATGACGCCGAAGGGTGTTCCATCTCCCAGGCTTCGACCTCGGTGATGGCCGAGGAGGTCATCGGGCTGCCGGTTGCTGAAGCAATGAAGAAGCTCGAAGCTTTCGACGAGATGATCACCTCCCGCGGCACCCTCGAAGGCGACGCGGAGATGATCGGCGATGGCGTCGCCTTCTCGGGTGTGTCGAAGTTTCCGGCCCGCGTCAAGTGCGCGCTGCTCGGCTGGAAGGCATTCCAGGCGGCAACGTCGGATGCATTGGAAGAAAAGGAGTAACTGTGACCGAATCGAACAAGCAGTCCGAGCGACCACAGCAAACCGAAGAGCAACTCAAGTTGGTCGGTGAAGTAGAGGAGTACCTCCACGATGTCATCGACCCGGAGCTGGGTATCAACGTTGTTGATCTCGGCCTGGTCTACGACCTGTGGATCGAGGAGCGCGAGGGCAAGACCGTCGCGGTGCTCAACATGACGCTCACCTCGCCGGCGTGCCCGCTCACCGACGTGATCGAGGAGCAGGCCACCAATGCGGTGGTGTCGAATACCGCGGTCGACGAGCTTGAGCTCAACTGGGTCTGGATGCCGCCGTGGGGCCCGCAGTTCATCACGGAAGAGGGCCGCGAGCAGCTGCGTGCGCTTGGCTTCGCTGTCTAGACATCTATCTTGATCTTTCCCCGTCACGGAATGACTGTGGCGGGGAATTTTCGTTTAGGGATGGTTGATAGAGTGTTGCCCCGTGATTGTCACCAATGATCTCGAGGTCCGCGTCGGCGCGCGCACGCTTCTCGACGCCCCAGGCCAGCACCTCCGCGTCCAACCCGGCGACCGCATCGGGCTCGTCGGCCGCAATGGTGCCGGTAAGACGACGACGATGCGCATCCTGGCGGGGGAGACCGAACCCTACGGCGGCTCGGTGACCCGGGCGGGCGAGATCGGCTACCTCCCGCAGGATTCCAAGGAAGGCGACATCGAGCAGACCGCCCGCGACCGTGTGCTCTCCGCCCGTGGGCTTGATCAGATTCAACGCTCCATGGCGAAGCAGCAGAAGATCATGGAGGAGACCGACGGGGCGGAGCGTGACAAGGCGATTGCGAAGTTCTCCCGCCTGGAGGAGCGCTACCAGGCGCTCGGCGGCTACGAGGCCAACGCTGAAGCGGCGCAGATCTGTGACAATTTGGGGCTTCCGGCCAGGGTGCTTGATCAGAAACTTAAGACGCTTTCGGGTGGTCAGCGTCGCCGCGTCGAACTGGCCCAAATTCTCTTTGCTTCTCGCCAGGGTTCGGGTAAGTCGAAGACGACGCTTCTTCTCGACGAGCCCACTAACCACCTCGACGCCGACTCCATCACCTGGCTGCGTAACTTCCTGTCCAAGCACGAGGGCGGGTTGATCATGATCTCGCACGACGTTGAGCTCCTCGACGCAGTCTGCAATAAGGTCTGGTTCCTCGACGCCGTCCGCGCCGAAGCCGACGTGTACAACATGGGCTTCTCCAAGTACAAGGACGCGCGCGCCCTCGACGAGGCCCGGCGACGCCGCGAGCGCGCCAACGCCGAAAAGAAGGCATCGGCGCTGCAAAAACAGGCCGCGAAGCTGGGGGCGAAGGCTACTAAGGCAGCTGCAGCGAAGCAGATGCTGGCGCGTGCCGAGCGCATGATGGGCGAGCTTGACGACGTTCGCGTCGCCGACAAGGTCGCCTCCATTTCCTTCCCGGAGCCGGCACCGTGTGGCAAGACTCCACTCTTTGGCAAGGGTCTGACGAAGATGTACGGCTCCCTCGAAGTGTTCGCGGGTGTCGACCTTGCGGTAGATAAAGGATCCCGGGTGGTTGTCCTCGGTACGAATGGTGCGGGTAAGACCACCTTGCTCAAGCTGCTCGCCGGGGTAGAGCGCACCGACGGGGAGGGCGGCGTCGTATCCGGCCATGGGCTCAAGATCGGATACTTCGCGCAGGAGCACGACACGATCGACGGCTCGAAGTCGGTTTGGGAAAATACGATCGA
The DNA here is from genome assembly GCF_001835905.1 of Corynebacterium sp. HMSC034E11. Taxonomy (NCBI): domain Bacteria; kingdom Bacillati; phylum Actinomycetota; class Actinomycetes; order Mycobacteriales; family Corynebacteriaceae; genus Corynebacterium; species Corynebacterium sp. HMSC034E11. Next base: position 39,407 of record NZ_KV826394.1, on the reverse strand, counting down.
GGCTTGCCCGGATGCCGGCCAGCAAGACCTGCGTGGTCTGCTTGGTGCCTTTATGTTCTCCGGCGACAAGCTCGATCAGCCAGCAGGTACGCTCTCCGGCGGTGAAAAGACCTGTTTGGCGCTGGCGACGCTGGTTTCCTCGCGTGCGAACGTGTTGCTTCTCGACGAGCCCACCAACAACCTCGACCCACAATCCCGCGAACAGGTCCTCGACGCGCTAAAAACCTATACGGGTGCGGTCGTGCTGGTCACCCACGACCCGGGTGCGGTGCGGGCGTTGGAGCCTGAGCGTGTCATCATCATGCCGGAGGGCGATGAGGACATGTGGAGCGACGAGTACATGGAGATCGTCGAGCTGGCGTAGCAACGCGTCATCATGGCAGACGTGGGCAGGCTAGCGCCCACCTACGTTCGAGGCAGGCGTGTTCCCGGAGGCGGCCTAAAACGGCGGGTAGGGGGATTGGCTGTTTGCCCAGGGTGGTGGCTCGGTAGGCTCGCGCGGTGGAGGCTTCGGTGTAGCTGCTTTCGATCGGTGGTTTCGTTTACGGATCCGATTGACGGCTGAATTTTCCGCCGCATCGGCATGATTGAACCTGATTTCGGTGGACCCGGGTTGCTTCACGCCGGCGCGACCAGTTGCGAGGTCTCGCTCGATGTGACTCGTGTTGTCTCTGTGATCTTTGAAGTCGTTGTTACACCGGTGATGGGTTCTACAGAGTGCGGCGAGGTTATCGATGTTGGTGTCACCGCCTTGCAGCCACGACGTGATGTGGTGGATCTCGGTTTGGGTCAGTGGGGCGGTGCACCCCGTCCAGGCACACACGCCTTGCACCGCGAGCAGCGTGATCTTCTGTGCCAACGATGCAAGGCGGCTCGTGCGGTAGAGGTTCAAGGGCAAAGAAGTCGCCCCATCAACGCTGAGGATGAAGTCAGCGGTGCCGTCCATCCCGAGACGGACGAGATCGAATGCTGTGAGGTCGATGCCGGTATTGGTTTGAAACTTCGTGGTCGGGGAGGCATCGGCGAGCTCGTCGAGCGTTACGGAGACGACAACGGACGCACAGCCGCCACCTGTTGGCTTTTGGCACGTGTCGTAGTGCTTCAGCATCTTGGCAAATTGGTCGTAGGCCCGTTGTGCTGGGGATCGGTAGTCGTCGACATCCTTCGGCATGTTTGAGTTTGGCGCTAGCCCCTTGTCGGTGAGTGCCTTGAACAATGCGGTGTCGCTGGTGGTCGCGTCGATGGTGATCTTGTGGGTGCCGTCGGCGCGCTGTGGCCCGATGTGGAGCCCACGTTTTTCCATGCCGGCGTTTGGGTTCGTGGGGTCGAGGTGTTCGCGGTTAGCGTCTTCTACCCAGCGTCGTACTGTTGCACGGAGGTCTTTGACTGTACGTCGCGGAGCCTCTGCGAGCGCCTTAGCCTGGAGACGAGCGCGGGCACCTTTGGCGGCCTCAACGAGGCGATCCAGCTCGAGACGAATCACGCGTTGTTTTTCGGCATTGACGCGCTCGGCGTTTCGGCGTGCCGTTTCCTGTTCGCGGCGCGCCTGCTCGCGTGCCGCTTGATGTGCAGCTGCTTTCGCTGCCGCCTGTGCGGCATCGTCCGCCGTGGAATCTGCGTTGGAGTCGAAGAGGTCAGCATCAGCAGCGTCGTCTGCGGTCTCCTCGACGGCCGGCTCCCCGTAGTAGTCGCGGCCACGGGCGAGACGGTCGTAGGCCTCCTTGGGCTCAAGGCCAAGCTTCTTCTGTAAGTACTGGGTCGGATGTTTCGCGCCGACGGTGCGGCCAGCTTCATCGCGCTCGCAGAGGAATGCGAAGAAGGCGTCGAGGCTTGCCTTGACGTTGAAGGCTGCTTCGAAGCGCTCCATCTCTTTGTGGATGTCGTCGAAGTGCAGCGTTGCTGGGTCGTGAAAGAGGTCCTTGATTGCGAAAAGGGCATGGGAGATGGTGTCGACGTGGCGCGAAAGCTCCGTTGACATGGTTTCTCTCCCTTAACGCAATCGGAATTAGTGTTAGAACGGACCTTTAACAGTTGTAGGGCTGGAGTCAGCCCAGGATGTGTCGGCAAGAAAGTCAACTGTGATGGATTCTCGGCGTGGTTGTGTCAGCCGTTCATGTACGCGCTTCATCGAGTCTTCGTTGACGTCGACTACCATGATCAACCTGCCGGAACTATCGCTCAGGCGCAATGAGTTTTCCGGCGAATCAATGGTGAGGAATGGATAGTCGCTCGGGAAGTGTGGCTTCACTACCGTCTCGTATTCGTCGCCAAGCAATGCGTCCTGGAAGGGGCGAATCTGGACGTGTGGTGGCTTCCAGTGGAATAGGTATTGCGCCAAAATCTCCGCAGTAACGGATCCTTCATCCCGGAGTGAAAGCAGATTGGTCAGGATCCTGTCTCCGCCGGCGGGGAGCAGGATATCCATGCCTGAACAGTACTCGCCGTTGCGCTTTGAGATAACCCGTATGACTTTGCGTTCAAGAAGTGGCGGTAGCTGCAAGTACATGTCCGTGTTGCTAGCGCGAGCCAATTCGTAAAGTGGCTTAACGTTTTCATGATCAAACGTGCAGCGGTCCGGCTTATAGTTGTCGATCCTGAGCGTCACTTCGCGTCGGGCGTAGTCGAGGATGAGGTAGTCTTCGCATAGCTCGTCGAGGTACGGGGTGTCCACATATTGCGTGGATAGTGGCGCTGGAAATTGGGCGAGAAGATTTGCGATGTCTCCGAGTCCCCGAGTGGGATTTCGTGTGTCGATCCTATATGCGTAAATAGATTCGAGTATGAATGCGAATCCGTCCCCGTGAAGATCGAAAGTTGCGCCAATGGGCTCGCATTCGATGCGTTCGGTTATGACATGTAGTAGCGGTTCTGGGAACATTTTTGCGCTCCTTAGGTCGTAAAAATTGCGTTACCAGTGACCGTAATGAGCTAAACATTGCTCGCACAAGTGTTTGATCACTATATTGTGCATTGGACCCTAGATAAAAGAAATATTCGAAATTTTGCGAGAATAGCAACACGCTTATCGACGATCAACCCAACCGGCTAAACTTCAAGCCATGGCTAAAAACAATGAGTTCATCGACACCATCAAGGACGCATGGAACAGCTTGTCCTCTGACCAGAAGACCATCGCTGGCGTCTTGGCCACGATCGATACGGCAGGCAAGGCCTTCGCGTTGCGTGACCTTGCCCGCACCAACTCCAACAAGATCCGTGGTCCAAAGTGGCTATGGACACCGATCATCGGAGCGGTGAACACGTTGGGCTGGGTCGGCTACTTCATCATTGGGAAGAAGCGCTAGGTCCCACGGCCGAGGATCCGCGGTAAAAGCGGATCTTGCTGATGTTTTGGGGGTCGGGCCGCTGCCAGGGATAGCGGTCGGGGTAGGCCCGTACCTCTTCGCTCAGGCGCATGAGTGTGTCTGTTCCAGCAGGACCGCCCAGAGTAAGCACTCCGTCGACGATCTCGACCGCCGATGAGTAAGAAGGTTCGTCCGACATGCTTTGCACCGAAGCCGTTGGGAATTCCGCGAAGAGTGTCCGGCCGCGCCTGAAAACGAAGACGTTCTCGTCGTAATAGCTAGGACGAATTCGCTCCGCGGCGATCAAGCCCCACACGTACACCACGGCCCACAGCGACACCAGCAACGCGGCAATACGAAGGGCCCCTGCAGGCAGTACAAGGTGGACAACGACTGCCTCGACGGCAAGCACCGCTGTGACCATCCCAAGCAATTGCAATCGACCAGGTTGATGGGGCAGCGCCGTAGCCTCTTCGGGGATGAGTGTCTCCCGGCGGATCCAACGCAAGAGATCTCGGTATAGACCGAGTTCATACTTGGCCAGGCGGAAGCCGGGGTGTTTTCGGAACAAGCGGAGGAAGCTACGCAAGGGGATCACCTGCCAGCACTTGAAGCACTAATCCCTGTGCGCCCTTCGTAGGTACATCCGACGACGCAAGTGGCACGTCTCCGGGGCTGAGGGTGGGGAAAATGTCTCGCATCAGTCCGGCTTGCGCCAGCGGGCGCAGCCTATCGACGATTACTTCGACGGAAGGGTCTCCAGGCCGCAATTCACCGAGTTTTAGCCAGAGGTCCGCAGCCTTTCGAGCTGCGGCGAGACAGCTGGGATCTTGAAGATTCTTCCGGAGCTGCTCCCAAGTGTCCGGCGTAGCAACGCCGGTAAGGGCCATGAGATCCCATGAATCCAGTTCGATCCGCAAAAGTGACGAATCATCGATTAAGGAGCTGAGCGAAAAACGGATGTCGTCCGGGGTCCCATGTGGCGAGGATGCCAGGGCGAGAAGGCGCTGTTTTTGCCGTTGGAGCTGTGTGATGCGCTCGTCGAGAAGGGCGAGCGATTCCTCAACAGCCTTCGGGCTCTGGACTTCAGATACCGGAACGCCGGCGTCGATAAGTGCTCTGGCGCGAAGGACCGCCGCGAGATCGGATACGGAATAGTTGCGGTAGTTACCACTGGTCCGAGCAGGTTCGGGAACTGCGCCACTCGTATGCAGGTGACGCACGGCCCGCACGGAGCAGCCTGCGACTGCAGCGACTTCTGAAATCTTCACACGACCATTCTCAACCCTGACACTGTGTCAGGGTCAAGAAGTCGGAGGAACTAATTAGTTCCTAAACCCGTGCACCGGTGCGGGGATGAATCCGCCACGGTGGATGAATTCGTCGTTGCCCACCTTGTTTACCGGAATGACCGGTGCGTAGCCGAGGAGGCCGCCGAAGTTGACTTCGTCGCCAGGCTTGGTGCCCGGCACGGGGATCAGGCGTGCTGCGGTGGTCTTATGGTTCATGACACCGATTGCCGCTTCGTCGGCAATCATGCCGGCGATGAGTTCGGCAGAAGTGTCGCCTGGGATTGCGATCATGTCGAAGCCGACGGAGCAGATGGAGGTCATTGCCTCGAGTTTGTCCATGGAGATCGCACCGGAGTTGACGGCGTCGATCATGCCCTTGTCCTCTGAGACTGGGATGAAAGAGCCGGAAAGACCACCGACGCGGGAGCAAGCCATCATGCCGCCCTTCTTTACCGCATCGTTGAGCAGGGCGAGTGCTGCGGTGGTGCCGTGGGTGCCGACCTGGTCGAGCCCCATGCGTTCGAGGACGTGTGCGACGGAGTCGCCCATTTCGGCGGTCGGTGCAAGCGAGAGGTCGACGATGCCAAACGGGACGCCGAGGCGCTCAGCAGCAAGAGTGCCGACGAGCTGGCCCGCACGGGTGATCTTGAACGCGGCCTTCTTGATCTCCTCGGCGACTTCGTTGAGCGTCGCGCCCTTGAGCGGAGCGATCGCATTGTCAACGACACCTGGGCCCGACACGCCGACAGAGATGACGGTGTCTGGCTCTTCGATGCCGTGGAATGCGCCGGCCATGAACGGGTTGTCGCCGACCGCGTTGGCGAAGACGACGAGCTTCGCACAGGCGATGGAGGAGCGGTCCTTGGTCAGTTCCGCCGCTTCCTTCACAATCTCGCCCATCTTGGCCACGGCGTTCATGTTGATGCCGGCGCGCGAGGATGCGATGTTGACGGAGCTGCAGACGTTGTTGGTCTCCGCCAGAGCTTCCGGGATGGAGTAGATCAGGTTCTTGTCGGCACGCGTGCCGCCCTTTTCTACGAGCGCCGAGTAGCCACCGACAAAGTTCACACCAAGTTCGGCCGCTGCGCGATCAAGTGCACGAGCGATCTCAACAGGGTTGCCCTCGACACCTGCAGCGACGAGTGCGACCGGGGAGACTGAGATGCGCTTGTTCACAATGGGGATGCCAAGCTCGCGTTCGATGCCCTCGCAGACGGGGACAAGGTTGCGTGCGCGCTCGGTGACGCGGTCGTACACGGCCTGTGCGGTCGCTTCCATCGTGGCGCGGGTGCAGCCGATGAGCGAGATACCCATGGTTACGGTGCGGATGTCCAGACGATAGTCCTCGATCATCCGGATGACGTCGAGGAATCGTGCGTCAGAAAACTCGAGTTTCACGGTCGTCCCTTAGATGTCGTTGATGGCGCTGAACAGTGCTTCGGATTGGATCCGGACCACCATGCCGAGTGGCTTGCCACATGCGTCGAAGGCGTCCTGGAGAACGCCCATGTCAACGTTGCCTTCGGGGAGTTCGACGCGCATGATCATGGTGAAGAAGTCATCCATGATGGTCTGCGAGACATCGACAATGTTCAAGCCCTGGTCAGCAGCGGTCTTTGACACGGCCGCAATCACGCCAGGGCGATCCTTACCGGTGGTTGTAATAATTGCATGCATGCGAAAAGTATAGATCGAGAATCGTCGTTAGAGTCGGGTTTATGAAAACTCAGCATGTCCTCGTTCTTGGTGCAGGCGGTAACGTCTCGCGCTTCACTGTGCCCAAACTAGTGGGCAATGGCCATAACGTTAGTGCTCTTGTCCGGAATCCTGACCACGCCAAGCAGCTTGTCGACGATGGCGCCACCGTCATCGTTCGCGATCTCACCACTCTCGACCAGGAGGGATGGGCACGCCTCCTTACACCATTCGATGTGGTTGTCTGGTCCGCGGGCGCAGGCGGGGGATCTGCGGAGCGGACCTGGGCGGTGGATCGCGACGCTGCGATGACGATGATCGACGCGCTCGAAGAGCTAGACGAGTTCGCCCCATTTCTCGTCATGGTGTCCTATGCAGGTGCCACCGAGGCCTCCACTGAGGATGATGGCGGTTCGTGGTACGCCTACGTTGAGTCGAAGAAGGCCGTTGATCGGCGCCTGCTTGATTCGAGCCTGCCACACCAGATCGTCGGCCCAACGCTGCTGACCGATGACCCAGCAGAGGGCATCGCGCTTCTCGACGAACCACGTGGCACCGAATCCGAAACCCCTCGAGAGCTCGTAGCAGATGTGATCGTCGAATCGGTTGGCCGTGGCGAGCCGTTTGCACGTAACCCGCTGGACTTTGAGGGTGGCAGCGGGGCAGTAGCAGGCCTCTAATTGTCGAGGGAGAAGTAGTCCTCGCGGCACAGCCGGGCGAAGTTGCGTAGAAGCATGTTCGCCCGGCTGACGTCATGGTTGGGCAGATCTGCGACGATGCGGGCGTACTCCTCGGCAGGGAAGTAGCCGTAGTCGTGGAAGAAATCCATGCGTGTACGCATGGCGTCGGCGTCCATTTCGGCGTGAAACTGTGTGGCCCACACGTGGTCGTCGTAACGCACCATCTGCACTGGGCAGGAGGGACCTGTAGCGAGCACGGTCAACGAATTGGGCAACTCTACGGGGTTCTCTGTATGTCCCGTCAGCGCGGTAAACGTGCCGGAGCCACTGACTACGGGGTCAAGCTCCCCTTCGGCTGTCACGTCAACGATGGTAGGTCCAGAAGGCTCAGGCGAGGTGCACCCAACGGTGCCGCCGAGGTGGTCGACGAGCCAGGAGATGCCGAAGCAGACGAAAAAGACAGGCTTGCCAGATGCAACCACGGTGGATAGCACGTCGTCGATATGCAGGTGCCAGGCACCACGTTCTTCATTGGTGACGTTCAGCGAGCATCCGCCGACGATAATCCCGCTGACTGTGTCAAGAGCGCCTAATTCAGCGTCAGGCGAATTGATGATGCGAAGCTCCATATCCAATTCGCTCAGGCCAGTTGCGCGCAGCGTGTCGTGATACTCGGCGTGCGCGACATCTGGGCCGATCTCGCCGTTGCGAAGTGAAAGGAAAAGGAGCTTAGCCATGCCGGCTACTCTATACCGCTCGGTCTAGTCCTGATTCATTGGGTGCCGAACGGCTTGCTCCACGATGTCAAGCATCGATTCGAGGCGTTCCACAGGCTCACCGGCAGCGAGTTTGGTGATAAACCCTTCGAGAACAGTCTCCAGGTAGGTCTGCACTACCTCCACGGGGACGTCGTCGCGCATATGCTTGTTCGATTCCAAGCGCGTGCGCACCGCCTGGTCGAGCACCTCTTGATGTTCCCGCCAGCGTGCTTCGAACTTCGGGTCAGTTCGCAGTCTCCGCAGGATTTCCGCACGGGTGGTGAACCAATCGTTTGCTTCAGTGTCGTGGAGCATCCCACGCATGACCTCAACCAAACCCTGCTCACTGACCACTTGTGCCTGGCGCTCCGCGTCCGCTTTCGCAATAGCAAGGAACAGTGATTCCTTGTCTCCGAAGTGATGGAAGATCGCGCCTCGGGTTTTACCGGTGGCTTCCTCGAGCCTTGCAACAGTGGCGCCCTCGTAGCCGTAATGGGCGAAGCATTTGCGTGCGGTATCGATAATCTCGCTACGGCGGCGTGCGAGCTCGGCCTCGCTCACGATAGGCATGTCAGTGCTCCTTGGCGTAGTTCTAGGTCAAAAGTGGTCGAAGACTAGCGGAGTGCGGAAACAAAGGATTAGGGGGTAAAAATGCGGAAGGGGCCCCGCGTAGTGCGGTGGCCCCTTCGCGGCGATGGCGTCAGGAGAGCTGACTAGCTCTTGACCATCTGGCGAAGCACGTACTGCAGAATGCCGCCGTGGCGGTAGTACTCAGCCTCACCTGGGGTGTCCACGCGGACAACAGCGTCGAACTCGACAGCGTCAGCGCCGTCCTTCTCAGCCTTGACGTGAACCGTTGCCGGGATGTCACCCTTGTTGAAGTCGGTGATACCGGACAGGGTGAAGGTCTCGGTGCCGTCGAGGCCGAGGGACTCGTGGGACTGGCCCTCCGGGAACTGCAGCGGCAGAACACCCATACCGATCAGGTTGGAACGGTGGATGCGCTCAAAGGACTCGGCGATAACTGCCTTCACACCAAGCAGGTTGGTGCCCTTAGCAGCCCAGTCACGGGAAGAACCGGTGCCGTATTCCTTACCAGCAAGGACGACGAGCGGAATGTTCTTCTCGGCGTAGTTCATCGCAGCATCGTAGATGTATGCCTGCGGTGCACCCTCCTGGGTGAAGTCGCGGGTGAATCCACCCTGCTCATCAACCAGCTGGTTGCGCAGACGGATGTTTGCGAAGGTACCGCGAACCATGACCTCGTGGTTGCCACGACGGGAGCCGAAGGAGTTGTAGTCCTGGCGCTCAACACCGTGGGAATCGAGGTAGTTCGCAGCCGGGGTGCCCGGCTTAATGGAGGAAGCAGGGGAGATGTGGTCCGTGGTGACCGAGTCGCCCAGCTTCGCCAGAACGCGAGCACCCTCAATGTCCTTGACATCCTCCGGCTCCTCCGGCATGCCGTCAAAGTACGGTGCCTTGCGGATGTAGGTGGAGTCTTCGTTCCACTCGAAGGTCTTGCCGGTCGGGATGTCGAGACCCTGCCACTGTGCGTCGCCCTTGAAGACGTCGGCGTAGTCAGCCTCGTACATCTCACGGGAGATGGTGCCAGCGATGGTCTCTTCGATCTCCTCGGTGGACGGCCAGACGTCCTTGAGGAAGACGTCGTTGCCGTCTGCGTCCTGGCCGAGCGGCTGGGTTTCGAAGTCGAAGTCCATGGTGCCGGCGATTGCGTATGCAATGACCAAGAGCGGGGACGCGAGGTAGTTCATCTTCACGTCCGGGGAGATACGACCCTCGAAGTTGCGGTTGCCGGAAAGCACTGCGGTTGCGGTGAGGTCAAACTCGTTGACAGCCTCGGAGACCTCAGCCGGCAGCGGGCCAGAGTTGCCGATGCAGGATGCGCAGCCGAAGCCGGACAGGTAGAAGCCAACAGCCTCGAGGTCCTTCCAGAGGTCTGCGCGCTCGTAGTAGCCGTCGACAACCTGGGAGCCCGGAGCCATGATGGTCTTGACCCACGGCTTAGCCTTCAGGCCTTTCTCAGCAGCCTTGCGTGCGAGCAGGGCAGCGCCAACCATGACGGACGGGTTGGAGGTGTTGGTGCAGGAGGTGACTGCAGCAATTGCGACGAAGCCGTGGTCGAGGGTGTACTCGCCACCCTGCGGGGACTCGACGATGACCGGCTTGGAAGCGCGGCCCTCAGCACCCACAGCGGCGGACTCGCCGTTTGCCGGCCAAGACTCGTTGTAGGAGACGCTGTCGACCTTTGCTGCACGAACCGGCTCGGACGTGCCCTCGCCAGCGGTGTTGTAGTCCGGCAGCTGCTTGCGGAAGGTCTCCTTGGACTCCGCGAGCAGGATCCGGTCCTGCGGGCGCTTCGGGCCAGCGATAGACGGCTTGACGGTGGAGAGGTCGAGCTCGAGGTACTCGGAGTACTCAGCTTCCGCAGCGTCCTGCTCAAGCCACATGCCCTGTGCCTTGGCGTATGCCTCGACGCGGTCGATGTCCTCCTGGTTACGACCGGTCAGGTGCAGGTAGTTGATGGTCTCCTCGTCGATCGGGAAGATCGCGCAGGTGGAGCCGAACTCTGGGGACATGTTGCCGATGGTGGCGCGGTTTGCCAGCGGGATCTGCTTGACACCGTTGCCGTAGAACTCGACGAACTTCTGGACCACGCCGTGCTCACGCAGCATCTCGGTGATGGTCAGCACCACGTCGGTTGCGGTCACGCCGGTCGGAATCTCGCCGGTGAGCTTGAAGCCGACAACACGCGGGATGAGCATGGAGACCGGCTGGCCAAGCATCGCTGCCTCAGCCTCGATACCGCCGACGCCCCAGCCAAGGATGCCCAGGCCGTTTTCCATGGTGGTGTGGGAGTCGGTACCAATGCAGGTGTCCGGGTATGCAACGCCGTCGTTGTCAAAGACAACGCGGGAAAGGTACTCGATGTTGACCTGGTGGACGATGCCGGTTCCCGGCGGGACAACGCGGAAGTTAGAGAAGTTCTCTGCACCCCAGCGCAGGAACTGGTAGCGCTCCTCGTTGCGCTGGTACTCAATCTCTACGTTCTTCTCGATGGCGTCGGTGGAACCAAAGGCCTCGATGATCACAGAGTGGTCAATAACCATCTCTGCCGGGTTCAGGGGGTTGACCTGATCCGGGTTGCCGCCGAGCGACGATACGGCCTCACGCATGGTGGCAAGGTCGACGACACACGGCACGCCCGTGAAGTCCTGCATCAGCACACGTGCTGGGGTGAACTGGATCTCAACGCTCGGCTCTGCCGACGGGTCCCAGTTTGCAATGGCCTTGATGTGGTCTTCGGTGACGTTCTTGCCGTCCTCGGTGCGCAGGAGGTTCTCGCCCAATACCTTAAGGGAGTAGGGGAGTTTCTCCATGCCTTCAACAGCATCGAGAGCGAAGTAGTCGTAAGACTTACCGCCAACCTCGAGCGTCTTCTTGGCACCGAAGGAATTCTTGCTTTCTGCCACGGTGAGCTCCATTCCTCGTCGTAATCAAAAACAGGGATGATGACCCTATGGTCAAGTCCCATACTAAGCGACCCGCCATAGATCCGTACTGATGATAACAGTACGTTCGTTATGTTTTCATATTTTGCTTATCGACTACAGCAAAATCACTCAGATTAGAATCGGCCCAGCAGTTTGGCATGAAGGAGTAATCGTGGAGCCGGAGACGACATTGGACGAGCTAATCGGCCAGCTTGAAACCTCTGCCGTGGCTTTTGGTACGGAGAATCCGGTAAACGATGACCTGCGAAATGGCATTGAAGGCGTGCTGAGCTCGCCGCATTCGGATTCGATTGACCCTGCCGCAGTAGTCGTTTTAGAGCGCACTCCAGAAAAGGTTGCCCAGCTCCGAGATCTTGCCCAGGACATTGCAAACGCTACGGAATATTCAACGGTGCTGATCCGCACACCCCACACCGCAGTGGGGGTAAGCGAAGAGTTGAGTCGTGCGCAAATAGAGACAGGGGAGCTCGCGATGATGTCGCATGCGGATTATGTCGAAGGGCTGAAAGCGTTTACAGGGGAGGCGAGTTCCTTCTCTCCAATGTGGCCGGTAGTTGTTGGGGTGGTGCTAGTCGCGTTTGCCCTCCTCGCGATCGCTGCGCGGCGCCCAAAGCCGTCACGCTAGACAAGTTGCAAGACTTGACGGAGTTCATGTCAGGAGTATCTCGGGTTGCTAAAGGGTACCTGCTCCGCGGCTCTTTTTTCGCCATTTTCCCACGTCAAAACGTATAAGTAACGGTTCGGTAACCTTGGATGTGAGCAAACTCACACATCAAATAAGCGTGTCAATACATGCAGGTGAGGCGCGTGTGAATCATGTGACAAGACTTGACTTGATCAACTTTATGTAACGAAAGGGATACAAGTCGGTTGGCTTGACGTATGGTGCTCCTATCGGCTCGCGGGTCGATAGTTGTCACACGTTTCGCGTGAAGCTTCATTGAGCGCTCTAGTCAAGCGTTCGACTGATGGATCGGGCTTGTGGGGAAGCACGCCGAGATCCTGAAACATTGTTGAAGCGCCACGGATTCTTGTGGTGGCTACTTCTTCGCGCTGCCGCGTTAGTAGTCAACATCGAGGCCGCACGTTCCTACCCCTAGTCAGGGTTTATGTGTGCCTTGGCGCGCCTGCAGGTTTCTTGATCACCTGCGGGCCTGCCACGGTATGCGCGTGTGGCGTGAAGGAGCACCTTCGTGGCAAATCCACTAAGGGGCACCCGGTTTGGACGTGCACGTAATGTGTTCGGTACTGCCGCGTGTGTCGTTACCGTGTCGTTGGCGGTGGGCCTCGTCAGCCCGGCTGCCTCTGGTCAGAGCTCGACGTCTACCGTCAGCGAACTCGTTTCCGCAGTCACCCGCGCTCAAGCGGACGTGGACGCCCGAAACTTGAACCTCGGCGAACTGCAAGAGGCGGTTAACCAGTCGCTCGTCGATTTGCACGACGCTCATGCAAAGGCCCAGCAGGCCCGCCTCGGCGAAGAGGAAGCTAAGCGTCGACTGGACGAGGCTCAGGCTCGCGTCGAAAGGCTGCGCACCGAGCTTGATGAGTTAAGCCGTTCCCAGTATCGCGGGGCGTCGACAAGCGATGTGCTCACGTCGATTAGCGGTAGGGACACGCAGCGCGACGTGCTGGATCGCTCGCTGTTCCTGCGCCAGCGTTCTGAAGAAAAGCGTGCGAAGCTGCAGGAAGCGGAGCAGGCCCGTGCAGAGGCGGCGAACGAAGAGTCGACGCTGCGTCAGACGCGTGAGCTTGCCGACTCGGCTGCTCAAGAAGCCGAGGCTGCGGAGGCGCAAGCGCGTCAGCTTCTCGACGACAACCGCGCAGCGCTCGAGGCAAGCACGGCTGAGCGCGACGCCGCGCAACGCGAGCTCGAAGCAGCGCAATCTGATCTCCAGGAGCAGCGCGCGCCTGAGCAGCAGGAAGCATCCGATGAGACAACGGAGGGCCCTGTGGCCAGCCCGTACGCTTCAACCCTGACCATTTCGCGCGGCGATGCCACCTATGAGGTCCCAGAAGAGGTCGTGGACCGTGTTCGGGAGCGCATCTCTGGTACCTCCCCTGAAGCCGGCGAGCCGAGCCGTGAGGCCATCGTGGATGCCGTGCGTGTTGTCGCCCAGACCTCTTCTTCAGATACGACGTCCGACGACGTGTCCCAGGTTGCTGCGCTTTCTTCGGCAGCAGGCTTGCCACAGCTTGACGACGACGCTATCGCGAAGGCTGGCGCCATCGCCGTCGGCGTAGCCCTGGTTGGCGGCGTTGCTGCGAACCACGGCTCCTTCTCTGATGCAGTGAATAGCGGTGACGCAGGCCAACTTGTGACTGCGTTCGCAGAAGGGCTCACTGGTGCCTTGGGCAATGTCGATAGCACCTCAGGCACTGTGGCTGACGTATTGCCGCAGGTGCAGACTGCGGCAGATCTTACTGAGAAGGCTCGTGCTGCCTCTGCGGCCGTATCCGACGCCTCTCAGGTTGAGACGGTTATCGCACGCGCTCAGTCGATGATCGGCACGCCGTATGTCTGGGGCGGTGGCGATGCAAACGGTCCAACCACGGGCTTGGAAGGTGGCGGTCAAGCTGGCTTCGACTGCTCTGGCCTCGTGCTTTACGCATTCGCCGGCGCTGGCATTGCATTGCCCCACTACACGGGCTACCAGTACCAGCGTGGCACGCATGTGCCGGCGAGCGAAGCGCAGCGCGGCGACTTGCTGTTCTGGGGTCCGGGCGGCAACCAGCACGTTGCCATCTACCTCGGCGACGGCACCATGATCGAGGCACCGCAGTCCGGCATGAACGTGCAGATTTCTCCGGTCCGTTGGTCCGGCATGGCGCCTAACGCGGTCCGCCTGCTCTAATTTTTCGGGGCCACAGTCTAGGCTCAAGGCTATGGCTCTCAACGACTACGACGCACTCCTCCTCCTTTCCTTCGGTGGACCCGAAGGAAAGGAGGAGGTTATTCCTTTTCTAGAGAATGTCACCCGTGGCCGCGGGATTCCGCGTGAGCGGCTCGCCAAGGTAGGGGAACACTACTTCCACTTCGGTGGTGTTAGCCCGATCAATGAACAGAACCGAGTGCTGATTGGCAACATCGAAAAGCAGTTGGAGGCTCGGGGGATTGAACTTCCGGTGTACTTCGGCAACCGGAACTGGCACCCCTTTGCGGAAGATTCTGCGAAGCAGCTGGAGGCTGACGGGCATAAGCGCGTGCTGGTTTTCGCGACCTCGGCATGGGGTGGGTACTCGGCCTGCCGACAGTACGACGAAGACATCCAGAGGATCCGCGAAGTGACGCCGCAGCTTGAGTACACCAAGCTTTGGCAGTTTTACGCCCACCCGACGTTCGTGCGGCTTATGGCGAACGTGTTGCGTAGCGCCGTCGATGCAGCGCCGGCTGGTGCAAAAGTACTGTTCACTGCTCACAGTGTTCCGAATGCTGCGGATGATGTCTCAGGTGGCCCGGAGGATGCCAACCTGTACTCACGGCAGGTGCATGAGGCGGCCCGGCTGGTCGCTGCAGAGGCCGGCGTCGAAGAGTACGAGGTTGTCTGGCAGTCTCGCTCCGGCAATCCGGCAACGCCGTGGTTGGAGCCGGATATCGTCGATCGCACCGAGGAACTCCATGATCAAGACAGCACCTTTACGCACTTGATCTGTGTGCCACTCGGCTTCATCACCGACCACATGGAGGTGATCTGGGACCTCGACACCGAGCTGCGACAGGCCTGCGAGGCACGCAACATCACGCTAGATCGCGTTGCGACGGTGGGGCTCGAGCCCGATTTCGCTGGCATGGTCGTCGATATCGCACGAGCTATCACCGATGGTGACAAGCCTGAAACCTTGTCTAACGTTACTGTTCAGGGTTGTACCGTCAACGGCGTACCGTGCAAGCCGCATTGCTGCGAGCCGTTGAAGCACCCGGGCCGACCGGGTAGCGCAAACTAATTCGCTAGATATTCGCGCCGGTAATCGATCACTGCGTCTGCGACCCCCGCCATGCGGGCGGTGCGGACGTGCCGCCACAGTGCAAACAGGTGAGGGTCGAAGGAGTGGTCGTCGAGGCGCTCCGTTACCGTCTCGATCGTCGCGGCAACACGGTCAGCCCTGGCAAAAAGCTTTGCCGCTCGCGCAGTCACCCCAGCCGGCAGCCCAGGGGTGTCGTAGAAGTCCGCGAGCGTGCCGACGGTAAGCCGTGGATTCGGCAATTCCTTCGAGGTGCCACCAGCCGCCTCAATCAAAACGGCGGCTTCATCGGTTGCGCGCGACAGCAGTTGATCTGCCTCACCTGGAGTTAGCCAATCCGGTTCCGGCAGCCGCTCAGTTTCTTCAAACCAACGCCAGCGCACTTCCGCCCCCGAGTAGTCGGGGACAAGGATGTGGCTGATCCCATCTCCCCGGACAACCAACGCACCGGCCTGGGAGAGGGCGTCCATTGCGGGGGATCCAGCTCGGAGGCGCGGTGCCTGTCCTGGTCCCCACAGAATCAAGCGGACAACTGGATCCGGAGACTCAAGGTCGGCGGCGGCGCGGACGTCGCTAAGCAATTGCACCATGGGCGCGTCGCAATAGGTGTGGGTGCCGCCGAGGTCTGTTAACGCGTCGAGGGTGTCGTCCGTGGATTCGACGTTGTACAGCCAGGCGGCAAGCCAGACTGCAGTGTTTTGGAGAGGCGAGTAGACCTGAGCGCGCGTGTGCATCCAGTTGAGTCTAGCTAGGGGGATAGAATACGGAGCCACTATGGGAGATAGCCGGTATAGCGGAGATATTTTTCAGGGCCACGCGCGCAAGAGGAGGCCAACGTATCCAGAGATGCCTGCAGAGCCAGGCATCATCGTGGAGATCGTCGGCAACGACTTTGTCGGCGCAGTGGTTGGATTCGAGCGAACCTACGACGGCGACTTCGTCCGCCTGGAGGACCGCTATGGAACCCAGCGGCTGTTCAAAATGCTGCCGGGGGCATTCATGGTTGAAGGGCAGCGTGTCACCCTCACCCGATATGTTGCACCGCGTAACGACGAACCAAAGCGCTCCAACTCGGGCTCACGCAAGGTTGCTAACGTGCAGGCGAAGGTTGCAATGCCGTCACGCATCTGGGTGGAGGGCATCCACGATGCTGCGATCGTTGAGCAGGTGTGGGGGCACGACCTGCGTGTTGAGGGGGTTGTCGTCGAGTATCTGGAAGGGCTAGACAACCTGCAGATGCGTCTCGACGAGTTCCAGCCTGGACCGGACCGTCGCGTCGGTGTGCTCGCCGATCACCTCATTAGGGGGACTAAGGAGGCTCGGCTCGTCGAAAATGTAGGACCTCATGTGTTGGTGACGGGGCACCCCTACATCGATATCTGGGCTGCGGTGAAACCGAAGAGCGTCGGCATCGCCGCCTGGCCGGAGGTTCCGTACGGCGAAGACTGGAAGACGGGCGTGTGCCGTCGCTTGGGTTGGTCTGATCCAAAGGAAGGCTGGCGCCGCGTTTCATCGTCCGTGCGCACTTTCCGCGACTTGGATTCAACACTTATCGGTGCAGTTGAGAGACTGGTGGACTTCGTCACTAATCCCGAGCTCACGAAGGAAGATCTCACACACATGTAAGATTTGCGCCGTGGGAGCATTGATTTGGTTTATTGTCGCGGCAGGTTTCGCGCTACTCGAGCTTGGCGTGGGCGAATTGACGCTGCTCATGCTCGCTGCGGGTGCGTTGACAACATCGGGGGTCGCCTTATTCGACGTTCCACTTGCAGCTGAAGTCGCGGTGTTTATCGCTTCCTCGTTGCTGTTCTGGTTCTTCCTAAGGCCACGTCTGCGCAAGCGGATGGATAAGCCGCTGGTGCTCGATGAGACGCCACGCGCGCTCGTCGGAAGTCGTGCAGAGGTTGTCGAGGACATCGGCCCCGGGGGTGGGCAAGTGCGTTTCGACGGCAGCCTGTGGTCGGCACGCGCCCTGGATCCGGCAAAAACTATTCCTGCAGGTTCCCACGTGACCGTTTACGATATCGACGGACCCGTAGCCGTCGTTTGGAAGGAGTCCTAAATGGGTGGGTTAGTTACCTTCGCCGTCATACTTATTCTGTTTATCGCGCTGCTTACAGCGTCGATCAAACTGATTCCGCAGGGAGAAGCTGCGGTTATTGAGCGTCTGGGACGCTACACGCGCACGGCGTCCGGTGGGTTGACGTTCCTGGTGCCGTATATCGACCGCATCCGTGCGCGCGTAGACACGCGTGAGCGCGTGGTGTCGTTCCCGCCCCAGGCAGTAATTACCCAGGACAACCTGACCGTGGCGATTGACACGGTGGTGACGTTCCAGATCAACGAGCCTGCGAAGGCCATCTACGGCGTGGACAACTACCTCGTCGGTGTGGAGCAGATTTCGACGGCAACGCTGCGTGACGTCGTTGGTGGCATGACGCTTGAGGAGACGCTGACCTCTCGCGAAACCATTAACCGCCGCCTGCGCGGTGAGCTAGATGCTGCGACCGCAAAGTGGGGCCTGCGCATTAGCCGCGTGGAGCTCAAGGCGATTGATCCGCCACCGTCGATTCAGCAGTCCATGGAGATGCAGATGAAGGCGGACCGCGAAAAGCGCGCGATGATCCTCACCGCTGAAGGTAAGCGCGAGTCCGACATCAAAACCGCTGAGGGTGAAAAGCAGGCTCGCATTCTTTCTGCCGAGGGTGAGAAGCACGCAGCGATTCTCGCCGCTGAGGCTGAGCGCCAGGCGATGATGCTGCGCGCCGAAGGTGAGCGTGCCGCGAAGTACCTCGCTGCGCAGGGTGAGGCGCGTGCGATCCAAAAGGTGAACGCCGCGATTAAGTCCTCTGGAGTGACGCCGGAACTCCTGGCATACCAGTACCTGGACCAGTTGCCGAAGATTGCCAACAACGAGGCGGCCACGATGTGGATGATTCCGTCCCAGTTCGGCGATTCGTTGCAGCAGTTTGCCAAGGCGTTTGCCAACAAGGACGACGACGGAGTGTTCCGCTACGAGGCGGCGCAGGTTGACGAGCGCGATCTTGAGATGGCCGATGAGGGCAATCCGGAGCGTTGGTTCGACACCTCGACCGACCCGGAGCTAGCCAAGGCGCTTGCAGAGGCCCGCGCGGTGGCGAACAAACACGTAGACGATCCAGATCCGACCCAACCTACCGCTGGCACGGCTTCCAGCGACTCGGGGTTGCGAGAGATCAGTGCCCCTGCGAACAAGCCGACCGATTTCGGGTTCAATGACCAGGTGTCGAACCCGCTTAATCAGCCAGATCAGCAGCCCGAGTAATCAGGTTGAGGGCCAGTTGCCAGCCGGCTTGTTCGGCTGGCCATCCCGCTGCCTGGAGCCTCTGGCTGATTGCCTGCTTGGATATGCCGAGCTCGGCTGCTGCTTCATTCTGATTCAGCCCGCGGCGCACGAGCGAGGTCGCTTCTCGTCCCTCGAATGTCCGCTTGTGCAGCACGTGGGCTAGCAGGGCGAATGCGGCAGCGATATCCGCAGCCTCAGTAGTTGCGCCTTGCTTGTCGACGACCACACGCACCTGGCCCGCTTTCACCCCAACCGCCTTTGAGGCAGCTTTCAATGCATCGCTGTTGCTTGCAGCGACCCCTAGGCCGATGGCCCAGTTGCCGTCGGAGAGCAGCGCCATGATCAGGTTTAACGAAGCCTCAGCGTCATCCACCAGGGTGCGGATATCTTCAACACCGAGCACTTCAAACGGGCTGATGCCTGGGAGAGTGCCAAGCGCCTCCGCGGAACGCTCGACGACGGCAGCACGCCCTTTTTCGCGGCCCCTGTATTTCGCATGCACGGCAATCATGGCTGCCAATACTACGCGGGTCTACCCGTGAGCCTTTACTTACGCGCCGGAAGTCGTGCGTCGAGAATCAACCCGCTAAGGCCAATCACTGCCAATACAGCCATCACTGCGATCACCACAGGGTTTGCCTCACCCGTGAGGGTGTCGCCAAAGATAGTGACCAACACGGTTCCTGGAAGTGAACCCGCAAACGTTGCGATGGCAAACGGCAACACCGGAACGCGCGTGAGCGCTGCTGCGTAGTTGAGGACGGAAAATGGAACGGCTGCAATGAGGCGCAGGCTGAAAATCGCGAGCCAGCCGCGTTCTTCGAGGCGCCGGTTGATCTGCTCAACAGCAGGATGTGTCAGCCGCGGTTCTACCCAATCCCGCAGCAGAGTGCGCACGATCAACAGTGAGATAACTGCGCTGACTGTCGTCGCGGTAATCGCGATCAGGATCCCTTGTACCGAACCGAAAAGAATGCCGGCAGAGACGGTCATCACGGTGCGCGGGATAGGGAATTGGGTAATCAAGATATAGAGCAGCCAGAACGCTACTGGGAACCAGGGGCCGAGTGTGTCAGCCCAGGTGCGAAGTGTGGAGAGTGGTGGGACGTCGAGAAACACCCAGCCCGCTATGAACACGACGATAAGCACTGCGAGTACGAGCTTGTTGCGGGCGGAACCCGATATCTTGGGCATACGCACTCCTCGACCATGTCTGTAAATATAAATGTCCCGCTCCGCAGTTCTATTGACTGCTGAGCGGGACTTATCTGTGCCCGGAGGGGGACTTGAACCCCCACGTCCGTTAATAGGACACTAGCACCTCAAGCTAGCGCGTCTGCCATTCCGCCACCCGGGCTAGGGTGTTTGTTCAGCCTCTCGGCTGGGCACCTGCACTACTATAGGGTCGGTTCTTGCAGGTACCAAATCGCCAGCATAACGCGCAGATTCTGCTAAATTTTGCGGGGTGATAGCTCCACCGCGCAGAATGCTGACGTACCGCTGGTTCGTCCCACAAGTTCCGCCTGCTCATGACCCCGCCCGGCTCCACCCGGCGCGATGGGAGGAAGGTAACCGGGTCGTTCGGGACATGGTTTCCGCGTATCCGGGTGTGCTCGCGCTGCATATTCTGAGCTACCTTTTTGGCTCCGGTATCGCAGCGTTCGTGCCGGTGGTGGTCGGCATGATCGTGGACGGTCTCCTTGGCGAAGAAACGTTTAACGCGTGGTGGCTGTTTGCGGTACTGGTGGGCATTTTTGTTTTGTCGTTCATCGGTGAGGCAACCGGCGACGGCCTTGCGGCAGCGTCGGTGGGCCGGGTTACCCACAATGCCCGGTTACACTTATCCTCCGGAGTGCTGCGCGATGGTGCAGGCGCGATGAGCCCGGGTACGGTGCTCAACACGATCGATGCAGACGCAAGCACGGTCGGACGGTACCGCGAACTGCTGTCGTTTCCGCTTATGGCGATCGGTTATGCCGCGGGTGCAGTGGTGGCGATGTGGTCTGTGTCCCCGTGGGTGGCACTTGCCATTCCGGTTAGCGCGATGATCATTGGGCTTTTTGCGGCGTGGACCGCAGGACCAGTGACACGGATCTCGTTGAAGCGTCGCGCTGCGGAAGCGGATGTCGCGGGCTTGGCCACGGATGTCTCTCAAGGCATTCGTGCTGTGAAGGGCCTTGGCGCGGGTGCATCTGTTGCACAACGTTTTGCAGTTGAGACGGCCAACGCCAGGACATTGATCTTGAAGCACCTGAAGGTTGAAGTCGGGCTGGGCTTTGTTCGTCTTGTGGTGGCTTGGCTGTGCAATCTGGCGATCGTGGCACTTGCTGCCTGGTTGACGCTTCGCGGAGAGATCACGCCTGGGCAGATGACATCGGTTGCGCTGCTAGTGCCGCCTGCGCTGAATATGGCGGGATTTGCCTTCGGTGACCTAGCTAGTGGGTGGGGCAGGGCGGTTGCCAGTGGCAAGCGCATCGTGGAGTTGCACCATGCAGCCGAAAAGGTGTCTGAGCCGCAGCCAACCTCCAACGCGATCCCCGGTCCAGGGCTGTGGATCCTCGCTCCGGATGAGCGATCGTTTGCGGTCGTTGAGGCATGGGCGGAGCGTGAGGGGGTGCTGTTCCCACCGCACACCGTCAACGTATTTGAGGGCACGATCGCGGATAACGTGAATCCGCGCGGTGATTTGCCGGCAGTCGTCGTCAAGCAGGCGCTCGCTGCGGCGCATTGCCAGGACATTCTGCGTCGCCTCGGAGGTGTCCGAGAGAACGGTGAATTGCCTGATGCGCCGCTGGGGGAGGCGGGGCTGAATTTGTCGGGCGGGCAGCGGCAACGTGTGGCACTTGCACGCGCACTCGCAGCGGATCCGAACGTGCTCATTTTGGACGACCCAACAACAGGGCTGGACTCTGTCACCCAAGCTGACGTCGTTGCGGCGGTTAAGACGCTACGTGCGGACAAAACAACCATAGTGATCACTGGAAATGCCGCGTGGCGCTCTGCAGGTAACGCATTGGAGGTGCAGTAAATGAAGCGTGAATACGAGCGCGTCGATGCCGTTGCCCCCGCTGGGGTGAAGGAGACCTTCGCGTACCTTGCGGAACTGCCGAACGCTCTGGATCGTCGGTGGTGGGTAATGCTGTTGAGTATCCAGGCTGTGATCGTTGCTGTGAACACGACACAGTCGAACCTGTTTGGGCGCAGCGTTGACCCGTTGATCGGTGGCTCGATACCCGGGCTCGGCTCTGGCAGCAGTGCTTTTATTTGGGCCATCGCATTGGCAATGTTTTGCATGCTGATCGAGCTGTCCCTCCGTGGTCTGGGCAACTATGTGGTGGGCCAGAAGGTCGCCCGTGCGTCGATCGATCTGCGCCGTCGTTGCCTCGACGCTATCTTGCGCGCGCCTGTGCCGCGGGTGATGGAGTTGGGCACCGGCAACGTGATTACGCGCATGACGAAGGACATCGATGATGTGGTGCAAACGATCACCGCGATCGGATCCAGGGTCCTCACCACAGCCTTCGTGTTTCCGATTACCTTTCTCGGGCTTTTGCTTATCGACGTCCGCTTTGCCCTCATCCTCGTCATAGTCGGTATCTGCACGTACCCGTTCGCGCGAGCCGTTGTGCGTGCAATCCCTGCTGCGTCGAACGCAGTGAGTGTGGCGGAGGCTCGTAGAAACGCAGTGCTGCTTGATACGGTACGTGGCCTGCCGACGCTTCGCGCGTTCGGACTAGAACGTTGGGCGCTTGGGCGCATGCGTCGCACCTCCTGGGGTGCGGTGGAGGCGACGATGGATCGTGTGCCCTGGTTCATTCGTCTCATGGGCATCGGACAGTTCGCCTTCGCAGCATGGGTGCTGCTCACTCTTGGTGTGGGTGCCTGGTTGGTGTCTACAGGCGCTGTGACACCTGGGGAGGCCAGCGCTGCTGTGTTCATGGTGATCCGTGCTGAGGTCGTCGTGTTTAATGCGCTGTTTTTCATCGGAGAGCTCCAAAGCGCCGCCACGTCTGTTGGGCGCGCGGTGAGTTTGGCCAAACTGGCGGACGGCCGAGCGGCCACCGTGGTACCTGATGACCTCGATGTGCCTGAAGACGTTGAGATCAACCACGTGTCCTTTGCCTACCCCGGCGGAGCTAACGTTCTTGAGGACCTCTCGGTGACGCTCGCAGCGGGCACGATGACGGCGCTCGTCGGCACGTCTGGCGCGGGCAAATCCACGCTGGCAGCGCTTATCGCAGGCTTAGTGGAGCCGACTTCGGGGAGCATCCGAGTTGGTGGGGTAGATACCTCCCAAGTCAGCGACGTCTGGACTGCGAAGAACGTCACCCTGCTCACCCAGGACGTGCATATCTTCGCGGGCACGCTGCGCGAAGACCTGTCTATGGCTGCTCCGGGAAGTGACGACACTGTTTTGCTCAAGGCGCTCGCCAGTGTCGGGTTGGATCCGAACAGCACGCAGTTTGCCCGACTCTTCCCCAATGGGCTCGACACCGCTGTGGGAGCAGGCGCAGATGACCTCCCACCCGAGGTGGAGCAACAGGTCGCGCTCGCGCGTGTGGCGTTGGCAGGTCCGAAGATCCTCATCCTGGACGAAGCGACAGCAGAGGCGGGCAGTGATGCCACAAACACGCTCGAAGATGCTGCTGCAAGGATTACTGAAGGAACGACGGCGTTGGTTGTCGCGCATCGCCTCGATCAAGCTGCAACCGCTGATCGCATCCTGGTGATGGAAGCAGGACGCATTATCGAAGACGGCACCCATGCCGAGCTGCTTGCTGCCGGTGGGAGATATGCACAACTCTTTGAGGCGTGGAGTGGCGAGGGTCACTGATTTTCAGGTAGGAATGGGTCTATGACTGCTTCCTATGTTTCAGACCGTTTCCCCGGCCCCGACCCGTATGCGCCCCTGGCGGACGTGCCTTCGTTCACGGTGACCTCGGATGACATTGTTGACGGCGAGCGTCTCAACGACACACTTGCCGGCGATAACGCCACCAGCCCGCAGCTTGCCTGGGAAGGTGCGCCTGAGGGGACGAAGACTTACGCAGTGACGTGCTTCGACCCGGACGCACCAACCGCGTCAGGTTTTTGGCACTGGTCCGCGTTCAACATCCCGGCAGATATTACCGAGCTGCCTGCTGGCGCAGGCGCCAAGGAGGACCTGGGCGTCGGCGCGGTTGTGCTCACCGGTGATTCCGGAGTTAAAGGGTTCTACGGTGCAAACCCGCCGGCAGGCCACGGGCCGCACCGCTACCTGTTCGTAGTCCACGCGGTGGACACGGAATTGCCGGCAGATCAGATCGCGAACCCAACGCAGCTCGGGTTCAACCTGAACTTCCACTCGTTGGGCCGGGCAATCATCTGGGGTTGGTACGAGAACCAGTAGTATTCGGCGAATGGTACCTGTGCAGCTTCGCGTCGGCGGCGCCTTTTTAGGTCTTGCCGCCGCACTCGTCCTCTATGCAGTCGTCGGATTTACCCGTGGTGATGAGGGGTTTGTGATCACCCCTCAGGTGCTCACGGTGCTTGTGGCTGTCGCTCTCGTCGGTGCGTTTGCGACCACGAACAAAGAGCAGCAAGGCTCGCGCACGCAGGTTATCGCCCTTTTCATCGCGATCGTCTTGATCGGCCTTGGGGTAATTTTGCCGAACACCGCATTATTCACGACGACGCCGGTGTGGCTTGTCGCTTGGGCTATCGCCGCGGGCTTCTGCGCCGTGATTCTACGGCGCAGCGTGCAACCGAAGGCCTAGAGCGCTTTCCACTCAAGCCCACTGCCCACGGCCTGCTCAATAGAGTTCAGACCGTGGGCCTTAATCTGTGCAGCAATGCCCCGGTGGATATCCCGGATCCAACCCGGGCCGCCGTAGATGAATGGCGTGTAGCCCTGCAACAGATTGGCACCTGAAGTGATGCGTTCCCACGCCTGTTGGGGTGTGGAGATACCGCCAACACTGATGATCGCCAATTGGCCGCCGATGCGGTCGTAGAGGCGCTTGAGCACCTCGAGTGAGCGTGCCGCAACGGGTGCACCAGAGATGCCACCCGCACCCATGGCTGCAACCTCGTCTGCATTGGTGTGCAGCCCGTCGCGGGAGATCGTGGTGTTGGTCGCCACGATGCCGTCGAGTCCAAGTTCGGCAGCGAGGTCTGCAACAGCGTCGATGTCCTCGTCCGAAAGATCTGGCGCGATCTTGACCAGCACCGGGGTGGTGGTCGACTCTTTCACCACGGAAAGGATGGGGCGAAGCTCCTCCACCGCCTGCAGGTCGCGAAGACCCGGCGTGTTCGGGGAGGACACGTTGACCACGAGATAGTCGGCCAGCGGGCCAAGGGCGGTAGCGGTTGCGCGGTAGTCGGCGACAGCGTCTTCGGCGGTCTTGTTCTTGCCGATGTTAATCCCGACGATGTCGTCGGACTTCCTGCTGCGCAGGTTATCTGCGACAACGAGTGCACCCTTGTTGTTGAACCCCATACGGTTCAAAATTGCCTTGTCCGCGGGAAGGCGGAACAGGCGTGGGGCGGGATTACCCGGCTGCGGCTTCGGAGTCACCGTGCCCATCTCTGCGTAGCCGAAGCCAACGGCGCCCCAGGCGTCGATAGCTTCAGCGTTTTTATCAAACCCAGCCGCAAGTCCGAGCGGGGCAGGGAAGTCAACGCCGAACACTGTCTGGCGCAGCACGGGGTCGTGGACGCGTACAACCTTCTCGAGTGCGCGGTTGATGGGACTCGCGGCATCCAGCACACGCAGGCCACCGCTGATGATGCCGTGGATGCGCTCCGGCGGGATGCGGAACATCAGTTGCAGGGCGCGGTCGTAAAGACTCATGTTGGTCTCCTAGTTAATCTGCTCGTCGGGTGCGACGATTTGGATGCCATCGCCGGTGGCGGATGCGAGGACGACGGTGCCGTCGTCAAGCGAAATGATGCTCTGAGCGTTCGCGACAGTGGCGAAACTCTTCTTTTCGATCGGCACACCCTGGGAGATGTCGTATCCGGTTGCGGTGTTTTCAGCCAAGGAACTTACCCATGCAAGGCGTTGCGACGAATCCCACGTGACGTCCCACGGGCCTTCCGGCACAGGTGCGCTCTGCTGGAGACGAATGATGTCGTCGGTGGTGTAGACGTGGATCTGGTTCCCGGTGGAGTCGGCAGCGAGCACAAGCCCGTGCTCGCCTGCGGCAACCTTGCCCACGCCGAGGCCAACACGCAGCGTGCCGCCCTGGCGGGAGCCCTGCCAGTCGATGTCCTGGATGGTGGTGTCGAAGCTGCTGATGCGAACTACCGCGTCATCTTGGCCGTCAAGAGCAACCGCCTGCAGCTGGTCGGTCTCGCGGGCAACATCGATCGTGTCCGACAGTTCCCCGTCCTTAAACACCCACACTTTGCGCTCCGTATCGCTTGCAGCGAGCACTTCACCGCTGGAAACAACAGTCGCCGAAGTCACCGGAAGGTCGGTGCTAATAGTTTGCGCGACTTGGCCGAAGACGTTGACAGCCCCATCACACGCCACTGCGAACGACCCATCGCTGGCAGATACATCCCCGCACGACGCGTCGAGTGGATGCTCTTCAGCCTTGCCGTTGGCAATGTCGTCGATCGACCCAATCAGTAGAGCGTTTTCTGTGCGCACCCCGACAACACCGTTTGTCGTGTCGAGGTCGCGCACAGCCTCAAACTGCACTACACGCCCAGCCGGGTTGTTGCTCGCAGGGGACTGGGCGGGTTCGGCGCTGCCCATGTTGGCTGCGGCGTCGCCACCCGCCTCCTCGATTTTTGCGTTCGGGGTGGCGCCGCATGCTGCCAGCGCGAGCGGTAACGCCGCGCTAAGGCAGAGTGCGGCAGTAAAACGGGAAGCAGTACGTCGAACAATCACGCACGTAAGCCTAGCAATCAGCCTGCTGCGTTCAGTGATCAAGCGCGGTGCGGAGTAGGGTGTGCAGCCATGATGTCGTGGCTACAGGTGATCGTCCTCTCCATCGTGCAGGGCTTGACGGAGTTTCTCCCGGTGTCCTCGTCGGGTCACCTCCGTATCGTCTCAGAGTTGTTTTGGGGGGAGGACGCTGGCGCAAGTTTTACCGCTGTGATCCAGCTCGGTACCGAGCTTGCCGTACTTGTGTACTTTGCCAAGGACATTTGGCGGATTCTCACCGCGTGGTTCGCTGGACTGTTCGACAAGGCCAAGCGAGGGTTTGATTACCGCATGGGCTGGATGGTCATCGCCGGCACGATCCCAGTCGGGTTGGCAGGTGTGTTGCTGAAGGACCTGATTCGCGAAAACTTCCGCAACTTGTGGATCACCGCGACCGTGCTCATTTTGTTCTCTCTGGTGTTCATTCTTGCGGAACGCCGCGGCAAGAAGTCTCGTGGGTTTGAGGAGCTGACTATGAAGGACGCCGTTCTCATGGGCCTGTGGCAGTGCCTAGCGCTGATTCCTGGTGTGTCGCGCTCCGGCGGAACGATCTCGGGTGGTTTGTTCCTCAACCTCGACCGCGAGGTGGCTACCCGGTTTAGCTTCCTTCTGGCTATCCCTGCGGTACTCGCGTCTGGTCTGTTCTCCTTGCCCGATGCGTTCGACCCGCAAGCGGGCCAGGCGGCTTCCGGAATGCAGCTGCTTGTCGGCTCCGGAATTGGCTTTATCGTCGGTTACATCTCCATTGCGTGGTTGCTGAAGTTCGTTTCTAACCACTCGTTTGCCTGGTTCGCTGCCTACCGCATCCCACTCGGTGTCATTGTGATGATTCTGCTTGGCACTGGTGTCATGCAGCCTGTGTAGGGTTGGGCGCATGCAAGCTTGGCCGAACCCAATTGTTCCTAACGTTGCCGGCACTTCGGTGCCGCTGAAGCTCTACGACACCGCTGATCAGCAGGTGAAACCTGTGGATACCACGCCGGATGCGAAGGGCGAAGTGGGGTTGTATGTCTGCGGTATCACTCCATACGACTCGACCCACCTGGGACACGCTGCCACCTATCTCACATTCGACCTTGTGCAGCGTCAGCTGATCGCTAACGGTCACAAGGTGCACTATGTACAGAACATCACCGATGTTGATGACCCTCTGTTCGAGCGAGCCGAGCGTGACGGTGTGGATTGGCGCGAACTCGGCTCAAACCAGATCGATCTGTTCCGCAGTGACATGGAGATTCTCTCCGTCATCCCGCCGCGCGATTACATCGGCGCGATGGAGTCTGTCGATGAGGTCATCGAGATGGTGCAGAAGCTTCTCGACGAAGGCGTGGCCTACACACTCGACCAGGGCGATGTGTATGCCTCGATCGATGCAACCGAGCAGTTTGGCTACGAGTCGAACCTCGACCGAGCAACGATGGAGGAGTACTTCGCTGAACGCGGTGGCGACCCGGAGCGTGAAGGCAAGCGCGACAAGCTTGACGCGCTGATCTGGCGTGGTCACCGTGAGGGCGAGCCAGCCTGGGACTCGCCGTTCGGCCTAGGTCGTCCGGGATGGCACGTAGAGTGCTCCGCGATTGCGACGAACCGCTTAGGAGCAAGTTTCGCGATCCAAGGTGGTGGTTCGGACCTTGCGTTTCCACACCACGAGTTCTCGGCCGCGCACGCAGAGGCCGCGCTGCACGTGGACCGGATGGCCGGCCACTATGTGCACGCGGGCATGATCGCACTTGATGGTGTGAAGATGTCGAAGTCACTAGGTAACCTCGTCTTTGTTCACAAGCTCACCGAGCAAGGCCACGAGGCTTCCGCGATCCGGCTGGCGGTGTTTTCCCAGCACTACCGGGAAGACCGTGATTTCTCCGACGCGATTCTTCACACCGCTGAGGAGCGACTCGACCGGTGGCGTGAGGCCCTGGCGAACGAGGTGTCTGAAGACGAGGCGCTCGGTGTCGTCGATAAGTTGCGCGCTGCGCTGGCAGACGACCTTGACACGCCCACAGCTCTTCGTGTGGTCGATGAAGCACGGGGCGACTACGACGGTGTGATTGCAACAGCACTTGATGGACTGCTTGGTGTGCATCTCTAGGCCTCATCCAGCACAATGGTGGTCATGAGCGCAGCAGCACACACGATTCGTGCCCAGTTCCAGCCTGAGGTCGACGAGTTTATCGATGACCTGACGATGTTCGCCTCAGGCTCCTACCTTTCTGAGGAAGACAAGGAGTTGTGGGACGAGCCATTCGACCCGTCCGTGTTGCCCGAGTTGCGGAAAATGCTTGAGCAGTACCTCGACGAGGTCGACGCACTCGGTTCCCAGCCAGAGGACCAGCAACTGGTGGGGCTAGTTGGCCCGTTCTACGAGCGCTTGGAGGCGTTCAATGTCCGTCATGCGGACGCGGTGCTTGAGCCAGAAGAAAAAGCAGATATTGAGACGCTCGTGATTCGGGTGTGCACCGCGGCGGGCGCGACCGATGAGGCGCTAGAAGCGCTGCCGGAATTTGAGTAGGCAGCGTCCGGCGGCTGTCTTCTGGGATATGGACGGCACGCTGATAGACACAGAGCCGCTCTGGGGACAGGCGACCTACGAGTTAGGGGAGTTGCTTGGTCGGCCGCTGACCCCAGAGGTTCGCGAGCGCACCATTGGCGGGAGTTTCCCGAACACGCTTCGCATTGTGGCGCAGTGGGCGGAGCACACACTGACTGACGGCGACGAACAGCGATATAAAGATTGGATGTTCGGTCGAATGGCTGAACTGTTTTCTGCAGGTATCGAATGCAACCCAGGGATTCTTGAAGTGCTGCAGTCGCTGAAGGAAGACCACAGGCCTATGTTCGTGACGACGAATACAGAACGCGTCCTGGCAGATCCGTGCATTGATGCGATTGGGCGTGCGTTCTTCACCGGCACCATTACTGGCGACGAAGTGATCCACCCGAAACCTGCCCCCGACATGTACCTCGAAGCAGCCCGGCGCGTCGGCGCCGCTCCGCAAGACTGTCTCGTGGTCGAGGACTCGTTCAGTGGCATGTCAGCTGCGGCTGCAGCGGGATGTGCAGTGTTGGGGCTCGCGGATCATGTACCTGCCGGTGTGTATCGGTTTGATCCCCACCTGTTTGTGGGGGCCAGTGCCGACGACGTTTACCGCTGGTTTGCTGCAGCCTGCGGGGCGTAGGTGTCACGCGCACAATCGTCGAGAGGCTTCGCTTTGCTACGTATAGTGGTGTGCCATGAGCACTCGTATTGAAGAAGACCTGCTTGGCAAGGCTGAAGTCCCCGCTGATGTGTACTACGGAGTGCATACGCAGCGAGCAGTAGACAACTTCAAGTTGTCGGCCAGCACCCTGAACGATTTGCCGGAGTTCATCCGTGGCATGGCCCAAGTGAAGAAGGCTACCGCTATTGCGAACCGTCGCCTGCATGTGTTGCCGCGCGAGAAAGCCGAAGCAATTGCGTGGGCCTGCGACCAGATTCTGGAAGAGGGACGCTGCATGGATCAGTTCCCGATCGACCTGTTCCAGGGTGGCGCGGGTACCTCGGCAAACATGAACACGAACGAGGTGGTGGCTAACCTCGCACTGGAATACGTTGGTGCTGAGAAGGGCTCCTACGACATCATCAATCCGAACGATGATGTGAATATGTCCCAGTCCACCAACGATGCGTACCCGACTGGTCTGCGTCTCGGTGTGTACTACGCGGTGCAGGGCTTGCTTGAGGAGCTCGACGAGCTGCAGAAGGCACTGCGCGCGAAAGGCGACGAGTTTTCCGACATCATCAAAATGGGTCGTACTCAGTTGCAGGACGCGGTTCCGATGACGCTGGGTCAGGAATTCACTGCGTTTGGCGCAAACCTCAATGAAGAGCAGCGCACCATCAGCAACGCTGCGACGTCCCTGCTGGAAGTCAACCTTGGCGCAACCGCAATCGGTACGGGAATTAACACTCCGAACGGCTACAAAGATCAGGTTGTCACGGCACTTCGCGAGGTCACCGGCCTGGACATCCAGGCCTCTCCGGATCTGATCGAAGCCACTTCGGATACCGGCGACTACGTCATGATGCACGGCGCTATCAAGCGTGCGGCAATGAAGCTCTCCAAGATGTGTAACGACCTGCGTCTGCTGTCGTCCGGTCCTCGCGCTGGTCTGAACGAGATCAACATTCCGGAGCGCCAGGCTGGTTCCTCGATCATGCCGGCCAAGGTCAACCCGGTTATCCCGGAGGTTGTTAACCAGGTGTGCTTCAAGGTCTTCGGCAACGACGTGACGGTCTCCATGGCTGCTGAGGCAGGTCAGCTCCAGCTCAACGTCATGGAGCCGGTCATTGCTCAGTCCTTGTTTGAGTCGATCCGTCTGCTGGCCAATGCGGCACGTACGCTGCGCGAGAAGTGCGTTGTGGGCATCACTGCGAACAAGGACGTGTGCGAGGCTTACGTGACTAACTCGATCGGCATCGTCACCTATCTCAACCCGGTGATTGGTCACCATAACGGCGACATCATTGGCCGTGAGGCTGCTTCCACCGGTAAGAGCGTCTATGACCTAGTGCTGGAGAAGGGCCTTATTGAGGAAGAGGATTTGAAGCGGTTGCTGAGCAAGGAAAACCTCATGCACCCGGAATTCCGCGGCAAGCTCTACGTTGATGAGGACGACGCTAATTAGGTTTTAAAACCGCATTTCCTTCCGCGTCAGCGGTGAACCGGGGCAGGGTGGTAGCCAATCTCACACCTGCCCCGTTTCCTTTTGGTGTGATCAATACGGGATAATGGCGGAAGTTCTTACTAGCCCGTAATGAAGGAGCGCACACCATGTTGGTTGCCTTGCACACCCTCATTCTTTTTGGGGCAATCGTGTTGGGTGCACGCATTGGCTCGATCGCGATCGGTTTCGCCGGGGGATTGGGGGTGCTGCTTCTCGGCGCAACCGGTATGCCGGTCACCGCAGATGCAATTCCGTTTGATGTCATCGGCATCATCATGTGCGTTATCGCAGCCATCTCTGCAATGCAGCTCGCGGGTGGCATGCAGTATCTCGTGGATCTTGCGGAGCGACTCTTACGCAGGAACCCTAAGCGCATCACTGTGTACGCCCCGGTGGTGACGTGGTTGATGACAGTCTTCGCGGGAACGGGGCATACGGCATTTTCCACGATGCCGGTTATTACAGAGGTAGCTAAGGAAGGAAACGTTCGTCCTTCGCGCCCGCTGTCAGCGGCCGTGATCGCTTCGCAGATGGCGATCGTCGCTTCACCAATCTCTGCAGCAGTTGTGTTCATGGCGTCAGCGCTGGAACCACTTGGGGTGGGGTATCTCCAGATTCTTGCGGTGATGCTTCCTGCGACGTTCCTGGCAATTTTCCCGACGGCGTGGGTTGCCAATCACATGGGCAGTGAGCTTGACGACGACCCCGTGTACCGCAAACGCAAGGCCGCTGGGCTCGTCGCAACGCATCAAGGTCACGATGATTACGTTCCCGCACCAGGTGCGAAGCGTTCGGTCGCTATCTTTCTGGCTGCGATCGTCATTGTGATGGTCTATGCAACGCTGATTTCGGATCAGATTGGCCTGATTGCGGAGCCAACAGTGCCACGTAACGAGGCAATCATGGCCATCATGCTCAGCGCCGCGGTCGTCATCATTATGAGCACCCGCACTGCTGCCGCGGAGATTCTGAACACCCAAGTCTTTCGATCTGGCATGTCCGCATGTGTCTGCGTTCTCGGCGTGGCGTGGCTGGGTACGACGTATATAAACTACTACATCGACGACATCCAAAACATCGCCGGTAACGTGCTGACGTCAAAACCCTGGCTGCTCGCGGTTGTGCTCTTCGTCGCCGCATCACTGTTGTATTCACAAGCCGCTACGGCGAAAGCGCTCATCCCCGCCGCATTGGCGATCGGGGTAAGCCCACTCACCGCACTTGCAGCATTCCCGGCGGTCTCCGCACTATTCGTCCTGCCCACATACCCAACGCTGCTCGCGGCAGTGGAGATGGACGACACGGGCTCGACACGCATTGGCAAGTACGTGTTTGACCACCCATTCCTCGTCCCCGGAGTGGTCTGCATTTTAGTCAGCGTAATCCTGGGATACCTCATCGGTGCAGCGGTAGTGTGAGATGCATGACTGCACAACCGTTGACTGACGTCGAAATCGCTCAAGCACACGAACTCGAACCCATCACCGACATTGCCGCCCGGGCCGGCGTGGATGAGGATGCGCTCATCCCGTACGGCAAGTACATGGCCAAGGTGGACATCAACAAAACCCCGAAGGGCAAGCCGGGCAAGCTCGTCCTGGTGACCGGTGTGTCCCCAACCCCGGCTGGTGAGGGCAAGTCCACCATGCTGATCGGTTTGACCGATGCATTGGCAAAGCTTGGCCACAAGGCGATGGTGGCGCTTCGCGAGCCTTCGCTCGGCCCGGTCATGGGCGTCAAGGGCGGTGCAGCAGGTGGCGGCTACTCCCAGGTCGTTCCGATGGAGCAGATCAACCTGCACTTCACCGGTGACTTCCACGCCATCACCAGCGCCAACAACACCCTGGCTGCGCTGATCGACAACCACATCCATCAGGGCAACGAGCTCAACATCGACCCGCGTCGCGTGACCTGGCAGCGTTGCGTGGACGTGAACGACCGCGTGCTGCGCAACGTCATTACCGGCCTCGGAGGCCCGACCTCGGGCGTTCCGGCGGAGACCGGCTTCACCATCACGGCTGCGTCTGAGATCATGGCGATCCTGGGCCTGGCCACGGACCTGGAGGATCTGAAGCGTCGCCTCGCGGCGATCACCATCGGTCTGACGTACGACGGCAAGCCGGTCACCGCCGGCGAGATCGGCGCACAGGGCGCGATGGCCGCTCTGCTCAAGGACGCCGTGAACCCGAACCTGGTGCAGACGCTCGGCGGCACCCCTGCGTTTATCCACGGCGGTCCGTTTGCCAACATCGCACACGGCTGCAACACGCTCATCGCAACCCGCACGGCACTGGACTACGCCGACATTGTGCTCACCGAGGCTGGCTTCGGCTCTGACCTCGGTGCGGAGAAGTTCTTCGATATCAAGGCCCGCTACGGTGATCTGGATGTCGCAGGTGCGGTGATCGTCGCCACGATCCGCTCGATCAAGCACCACGCTGGCATTGCCAAGGACGACCTCAAGGCCGAGAACGTCGATGCGCTTGCAGAGGGCATCGTGAACCTGGAGCGTCACGTGGAAAACGTGCGCAAGTTCGGTGTCACCCCGGTGGTTGCGCTCAACCGCTTTGTCACCGACACCGAAGCCGAGCTCGATTTCCTGCGTAACTGGGCAGAGTCCAAGGGCATCGCGCTTGCCGACGCCAACGTGTGGGCCGAAGGCGGCGCCGGCGCCACCGAGCTCGCTGAAACCCTGCTGGCGAACCTCACCGAGGGCGAATCGCACCCGCTGTACGACCCGGCTGAGGGCGTGGAGAAGTCCATCGAAACCATCGCCAAGGAGATCTACCGCGCAGGCGAGGTGCAGTACTCCGCTGCAGCTCTGAAGGACCTGAAGACGCTCAAGGACAACGGCTTTGACAACCTGCCGGTCTGCGTGTCCAAGACGCAGTACTCCTTCTCCGACGACCCGACGGAGCTCGGTGCGCCAGAGGGCCACACCCTGCACGTACGCAACCTCATCCCGCGCACCGGCGCAGGCTTCGTCCTCGCGCTGACCGGTGATGTGATGACCATGCCTGGCCTGCCGAAGAAGCCGGCAGCCAACAACATCGACGTCGACGAGAACGGCGTGGTCAGCGGACTGTTCTAGTCCGTTTCCGGTCCCGGCTCCTCCTCTGCGCGGGAGCCAGGCCAACCGGGATACTCGGGTGGTGTGCCGCCAAACACTGGACACAGTGATTGGAAGGCGCACCACCCGCAAAGCTTTGACTGCTGTGGACGGAACGAGCCGGCTTTGCCGTCGGCTTCGATCTTCCACCACAACTCCGCGAGGTCGCGCTCGAAGTACTCCAGCTCCTCGCGTGAAGGGGTGAGGATCATTGAGTCCATCACCTTCAGGTACATCAGTTTCAGCTGGGTCGGCACAACGCCGAAGAGCCGCCAGTACACCAGCGCATAAAACCGCATCTGGAACTGCGCGTCCTGGGAGTAGCGGGGCAGTGGCTTCTTGCCGGTCTTGTAGTCGACAACACGCACCTCGCCGGTCTGCGCGATGTCCACCCGGTCGATGAACCCGCGCACGGGAACCCCGTTGGGCAACGTGAAATCAACCGGCATTTCTTGTGCGTGCGCGTCGAAGCCGAGCGGGTTTTCCATGGTGAAGTAGCCACGTAGGAGCGTGCGGGCATCCACGAGCATCTGGTAGTCGTCTTCGACGGGTACGGCGCAGGTGGGGTCGTCGATACGCATCTGCTCCCACGTCGGCTTGAGCCGCTTCACGGCGGCGGGGTAGGTGCGCTCCTCCCTGGGCCAGGAAAACATCTCCTCCAGGACGGCGTGCACCAGGGTGCCTTTCACCTGCGCTTCCGTGGATGGTTCCGGCAAGCGGTCGATCGCGCGGAAACGGTATTGCAGCGGGCAGCGCTTGTAATCGGACGCGCGGGAGGGGGACAGGGCGAGTGGTCGTGGCGTATTGCTGGGAGTCATGGTGCCCAACATCTTAGAGTGGGGGTATGACACAGCCGTTCATCGATTTCATCAGCCAGAGTCCATCCGCCTATCACGCGGCGGAAAACGTTGCCACGAGCCTCGAGGCAGCAGGGTTTACTCGCCGGGCATTGCTTGACGACGACGCCACCCGCCCCGGCGGCCACCTCATCATCAGCGATGGCGCCGTCATTGCGTGGTGGGTCCCGGAAAACCACACCCCGCGGTTCCGTGTTGTCGGCTCGCACACGGACTCGCCTGGGCTGATGGCCAAGCCCGATCCGGATGTCGTGCGCGAAGGGTTCCGCCAGGTTGCCACCGAGGTCTACGGCGGGCCGATCCTGGCGAGCTGGTTCGATCGCGACCTCACCTTCGCCGGTCGAGTGGTGACCACCGACCGTAAGGAACACCTCGTGAACACGGGTGCGGTTGCGCGCGTTCCCAACCTGGCTATCCACCTCTACCGGGGTGACATGCCGGAGATCGACCGCCAGGTCCACACCCAGCCGATCCTGGGTGTGGACCGTCCGCTGCTCGAGCTAGCGGCGGAGTCGGCGGGCCTTGCTGCAGACGACATCGTGGCGCACGAACTTATCACCGCGGACGCACAGCGGGGCGAGGTCATCGGTGATCTTCTGGCCGCTGGTCGCCTGGATAACCTGACCAGTGTGTGGGCGTCGCTCGAGGCGATGCTCGCAGCCAAGGACAATGCCCAGGACATCCTGGTGCTTGCGGCGTTTAACCACGAGGAGGTGGGCTCTGCATCCACCGCCGGAGCCGGTGGCCCGATGCTAGAGCGCGTCCTGACCAAGGTTGCGGCGGCATTCGGCGATCCGTCTGAAATCATCGCGAACTCCATCCAGGTTTCCGCCGACGCGGCGCACGCGGTGCACCCGAACTATCCGGGCAAGCACGATCCGACGCACCATCCGTTGATCAACAAGGGCCCGGTGCTGAAGATCAACGCCAACCAGCGCTACGCATCCAATGCAGCGACGGAAGCCGAGTGGATCCTGGCGTGCCGCGCTGCCGGCGTGCCGCACCAAACCTTTGTGGGCAATAACACTGTGCCGTGCGGGTCGACGATTGGCCCGATCTCCTCGACACGTCTAGGCCTTCCGACGGTCGATGTGGGTGTGCCGCTTTTGTCCATGCACTCCGCGCGCGAGCTGTGCGGAGTGGACGACATGGATTACTTCGTGCGCGCACTGTCGGCTTTTTACACCGGCGCACAGTAGGGCATACTTACCGGCATGTATTCGGGACCGTTCCAGCCAGGCGACAAGGTGCAGCTCACTGACGCGAAGCGCCGCCACTTCACCATCGAGCTCAAGGAGGGTGGCCAGTTCCACTCCCACAAGGGCATCGTCAGTCACGACGACATCATCGGTGCCGACGAGGGCACGGTGGTCAAGTCCACGCTGGGCTCGGACTACCTCTGCTTCCGCCACCTCCTGGTGGATCACGTCCTGTCCATGCCGCGCGGCGCTGCGGTGATCTACCCGAAGGATGCGGCCCAGATCCTCGTTGAGGGTGACATCTTCATGGGCGCACGCGTGCTGGAGGCGGGTGCCGGCTCCGGCGCGTTGACCATGTCGCTGCTGCGCGCGGTCGGCCCCGAGGGGCACGTGTACTCCTACGAGATTCGCGACGACCACCTGGCGTTTGCCAAAGACAACGTCGCTGAATACTTCGGCGGCGAACCGGAGTGGTGGACGCCTCGCCTCGGCGACTTCGGCGAGGTCACCCCGGAAGACCTCGACGGCCAGGTGGACCGCGTCATCTTGGACATGGTCGAGCCCTGGCACTTCATCGACACCGTGAAGAACGTGCTCATCCCAGGTGGTGTGTTCATGACGTACGTGGCCACCGTGCCACAGCTGATGAACATTATGGAGGCTATCCGCGAGGCGAAGTGCTTCACTGAGCCACGCGCCTGGGAGACCCTGCTGCGTGAGTGGAAGGTCGACGGCCTGGCTACCCGCCCGGAGCACCGCATGAACGCACACACGGCGTTTCTTGTCTGGACCCGCAGGCTCGCCGATGGTGTGACGCCGCCGCGTCCGCAGCGTAAGGCTCGTCGATAAGCACTTGCGTCCTATCGGCGATAGGTAGGCTCGGATCCATGGTTGGACACATTGAAGACGATGCTTTCGGGCCCGAATTGCGCAACCTCAAGCGCGAGAACCAGGATTTGGGGGCGCGCAACAAGCGGCTTGCGGAGTTGCTGAAGTCCAGCCGCGACAAGCTCAATGACCTCTACGTCAAGGTCGAGGAACTCGGCGAACCCGCGTCTACCTACGGCATCTACCTTGCCCCGGGTACTCGCGATGGGGAAGCGGAGGTGCACACGTCCGGTCGGCGGATGCGTCTGAAAATCTCGCCCTTGGTCGAGCCGCAAGCCCTTGTACCAGGCACGCTTGTGCGCCTCGGTGAGGGGACCGTTGTGGTGGAAGCCTGCGGGTTTACCCCAACAGGCCAGATTGCCACGATGGTGGAACGCATCGGCACAGATCGCGCCGTGGTCGCCGACCAGCAAGGCGCGGAGTCGCTGGTCATGCTCGCCGAACCGCTACTCAAGACCACGCGTGCAGGCGATACGGTGCTGGTGAATTCGTCCGCCGGTTACGCGTTTGAGCGCATTGAGAAGACCGAAGTCAACCAACTCTCGCTCGAAGAGATCCCGGATGTGACCTATGAAGACATCGGCGGGCTGTCGTCTCAGATTGAGACGATCCAAGACTCCGTCGAGCTGCCGTTTTCACACCCCGAGCTCTACGCCGCGTACGACCTCACCCCGCCGAAGGGCCTGCTGCTCTATGGTCCTCCGGGTTGCGGTAAGACGCTCATTGCAAAGGCGGTAGCGAACTCGTTGTCGCAGCGCATTGGCGACGGAGGACAGGCGCACTTCATCAACGTCAAAGGCCCCGAGCTGCTGAACAAGTTCGTCGGCGAAACCGAGCGGCGCATCCGCCTGATCTTCGAGCGCGCCCGCGAACTCGCCTCCGAGGGCAACCCCGTCATCGTCTTCTTCGACGAGATGGAATCGATCTTCCGCACCCGCGGTTCCGGTGTCTCCTCAGATATGGAAACCACCGTGGTGCCGCAGTTGCTGACTGAGATCGACGGCGTGGAGGACATCGCGAACGTCATCGTCATCGGCGCGACCAACCGCGAGGAACTCATCGACCCCGCAATCCTGCGCCCGGGTCGCCTCGACATCAAGGTCCGCGTGTCGCGACCGAACAAGGAGGAGTCGAAGGACATCCTCGCGCGCTACCTCACTGACGAGATCCCACTCGCGGCTCCTCGCAAAGAACTTATCGACGCAGCCGCTGCCGCTCTGTTCGCCCCGCGCCCCTTCGTGCGACTCGAACTTGTCGACGGCACCGCCGAGGTACTGCACTACTCCGACTTCGTCTCTGGCGCTTTGATTGCCAACGTGGTGGATCGCGCGAAGAAGCTTGCGATCAAGGACCACCTCTCAGGTGTATCTACCGCGGGTGTCACCGCTGATCACCTGCGCGAAGCAGTACGCGACGAGCAAGACGAAAGTGAAGACATGCCGAACACCGCGAACCCAGACGAGTGGGCGCGTATTACTGGCCGTCACGGCAAGCGCGTCGTCGCTGCAGAAGTTATCGGGTAGTAGTTATTCATTTTCCTCGATGAGTGCATTCTGCACCGATAACCCTTTTTCTAATCGGTCGATTCGCTCTTTGAGTACGCGGGCATTCGCGGGTGATTGAAGTAGAAAAGAGGTCTCGTTCATTGACTCGTATTCCGTGCTCGAGACAAAGTCGGCCCCCTTGCGAGACTCTGAGTAAGTCATGACTTTCATCATATGCGTCCGACAGTTTGGACGACGATCTCAACGGCATGGTCGAAGTCAGACGCGCTCAAGTGAGCAAAGCTCAGCAACAGCCCGTCGCCACCATTTGTCCACAATGCAGATTCATGGCCGGACTCGACGCCTGCCTCGAGCAGGCGTTGTTCAAACTCATCCCGTTCGTTTCGTGTGTCAAAACGCACCGTGAGGTCTGCGCCATCGCCGGGCGCGAGTTCGGCACCGTTGATTAACGGAACCAGTCGCTCGTTGAGTACTTTGCGTCGCTGTGCCAGCCCACGATGCACGGCGCGAGATGAGCGGCGAGCGACGCCGTCGTTAAGCAAGTATGCGATGGCACGCTGGGTGACCGAAGAAACTGGCATGCCGAGGACGCTGCGTACCTCGCGCAGCACTTCTGCGGTTGCTGGTGAGGCGACGACGTAGCCGGCTGCCGTTTCCGTGTAGTTGGTAGGGGCAATCC